>DATEHG010000042.1:0-2827 GCA_035279705.1 Gemmatimonadales bacterium | reverse complement strand
GCGGCGCCTGCTCGGCAGGATCGGCCAGGCGGCGCTGACGTGGGCGCTCGCGGTAACGCTGGCCTTCTTCCTCATGCGGCTCACGCCGGGGAGCCCGATCGCGGCGCTCGACGAAGAGACCCGCATGGCGCCGGACCAGGTCGAGCGGCTCCGGCGCCTCTACTGCCTCGACTGCCCGCTGCTCACCCAGTACACCACCTTCCTGTCCGGTGCGGTGAGCGGCAATCTCGGCGGCTCCATCCGCTACAATGGCCAGCCGGTCAACGCGCTCATTGCCAGCCGCCTGCCGGCGACGCTGCTGCTGGGCGGCACCGTGTTGCTGATCAACTTCACCCTGGGCAGCTGGCTCGGCGCGCTGCAGGCGGTGCGCCAGGGAAGCCGGCTGGACCACGGGCTCTCCTTTCTATCACTCACCCTCTACGCCATTCCCTCCTTCTGGCTGGGACTCACCCTGGCCTGGCTGTTCGGCATCGAGTGGCACCTGCTGCCCGTGGCGGGAATCCACGATGTGACGCTGAGCGCCGAGGCGGGGGCACTCACGCGGGGCGTCGATCTGCTGCGGCATCTCATTCTGCCCGCGCTCACCCTCTCCGCCGTTTCGATCGCCGCGACCATGCGGCACCAGCGCTCCGCCATGCTCGAGGCGCTGCGCCTCGACTGCGTCCGCACCGCGCGGGCCAAGGGGCTGACCGAGCGGCAAGTGCTGCTGCACCACGCCTGGCGCAATGCCGTGGGACCGATGATCACCCTGTTCGGCCTCTGGCTCCCGATCCTCGTGACCGGCGCGGTGTTCGTCGAAGCGGTGTTCGGGTGGCCGGGACTGGGGAGCCTCGCCTCGGAGGCCATCAACAATCGCGACTACCCGCTGATCATGGGCGCCACACTGCTCGCAGCCGGGCTGGTCGTTCTCGGCGGGCTGGTGGCGGACCTGCTGCATGGCTGGTTCGATCCGCGGGTGGAGGCCATCTGAGCGCCGTGGCCGCGCTCTGGCGTACCCGCAACGGGCGGGGAGGAATGATTCTCTTCGGCGTAGTGGTGCTGGCGGCGCTCGTCCTTCCGTTCTTCCTGCCCGATTACCGGGTGCAGCAGTTTCCTCGTTCAGAGGCGCCCACCTGGGCGCACCTGTTCGGCACCGACGAGCTGGGGCGGGACATTCTGAGTCGCGTCGCGCAGGGGGCGCGGATTTCCCTGATGGTGGCAACAGGCGCCGTTCTCGTCGCCGCGACGATCGGCGCCGGCGTGGGAATGGCCGCGGGATTCGCGGGCGGGTGGATCGATGCGCTGCTCATGCGGCTGGTGGATGCCGCGATGGCCATCCCCCGCCTCTTCGTGCTGCTGCTGGTGCTCGCGGTGCTCGACCACATTCCACTTCCGCTTCTCATGGTGCTGCTCGGCGCCACGGGCTGGTTCGGCACCAGCCGCCTGGTGCGCGCCGAGGTACTCCGCTTGAGGGGTGAGGGATTCGTGGCCGCGGCGCGGGCGCTGGGTGCCGGCCGCCGCCGGATTATCTTCCGCCACCTGGTACCCAACGCGGCGGGCCCGCTCATCGTGGCGGCCACCCTCTCGGTGGCCGACGTCCTCCTGCTCGAGGCCGGCCTCTCCTTCCTCGGACTCGGCGTGCCGATTCCGATGCCGTCGTGGGGCGCCATGATCCAGTCGGGGATGGCCTTCCGCTCCACGGCCCCCTGGATCTGCCTCTTCCCCGGACTCGCCATCGTGATCACCGTGCTCGCGGTCAACCTCATCGGCGACGGGCTCAGGCAATCCCTGACTCCCGAGCGCGCATGAGTCCGCTCCTCGAAGTCGAGCAGCTCACCGTCACCTTCCCCGCCGCGGGCGGCATGCTCCGTCCTGTGGACGGGGTGTCGTTCACGCTGGAACGGGGGAAGACGCTCGCGCTGGTCGGCGAGTCGGGGTGCGGGAAGAGCCTTACGAGCTTGGCCCTCATTCGTCTGGTTCCGCCTCCTGGAGTCCTTGGACAAGAGACAAGAGTCACGTTCGACGGCCAATCCGTCCCCGGGATGGGACAGGAAGAGCTGCGCCAGCTGCGCGGCCGGCGGATCGGGATCGTGTTCCAGGACCCGATGACTTCGCTCAATCCCGTCTTCACCTGTGGCGATCAAATCGCCGAGGGGATCCGGGCGCATGCCATGATTTCCAAGGCGGACGCATGGAAAAAGGCCGTGGCGCTGCTCACTGAAGTCGGAATCTCCGATCCTGAGGCCCGCGCCAAGGCCTATCCGCACCAGTTGAGCGGCGGGATGCGGCAGCGGGTAATGATCGCCATAGCGCTGGCCTCGGAGCCGGATCTGCTGATTGCCGACGAGCCGACCACCGCCCTCGACGTAACCGTGCAGGCCCAGATCCTCGAATTGCTGGACGAACTCCGGAAGAAGCGCGGCATGGCGCTGCTGCTGATTTCGCACGACCTGGGCGTCGTGGCGGGGCGGGCCGATCGCGTCGCCGTGATGTACGCCGGGCGGATCGTGGAGGAGGGGGCGACGGCCGATGTGTTCCGGAACCCGAGCCACCCGTATACCAAGGGGCTGTTCAACTCAATCCCGAAGCTGACCGGCGAGCGCGGACGCCTGACACCGATCAAAGGAAGCGTGCCGGCGCCGGGCCAGTGGCCGACGGGGTGCCGGTTCCGGACCCGCTGTCCCGACGTGATGGCGACCTGCGAAAAGGAACCGCCTGTCGTGGAGCTGGGACGCGGTCAGCGGATGGCGTGCTGGCTGGGGAGCGGGAAGGGCGTGAACAGTGAACGGTGAACAGTGAACAGTAAGCCAATTCCGCGCGCCCCGGATTCCCGATCCACGGATGCGGG
>DATEHG010000041.1:0-2079 GCA_035279705.1 Gemmatimonadales bacterium | reverse complement strand
GTCGGCGCGGCCTTTTCCAGCTCGCGATTGCGGTGGAAGACCCCGATGATGAAGAGAATCAGGAGCAGATGGATCGCCGCACTGGTGGCCGGCCCGCCCCAATCCCTCCCGGGGCGCAGCGGCGCTCCGATATGGAGCGGGCGCTTGACGGGCCGACGAAGCGGCCTGTAGTTGATCCACCTCATTGGCTGAAAGATAGACGCCCGATAGGGCCTGCGGGACACGCGCCCGCACCTGCCGAATCGAGACGATGACTACTCACTACGATGTGATCGTGGCCGGACTCGGCGCCATGGGAAGCCAGGCGGCGATGGAGCTCGCCGGCCGAGGACTCAAGGTCCTCGGTCTCGACCGCCACCGTCCACCACATGGACTGGGATCCTCGCACGGACGTTCGCGCATCATCCGCCAGGCGTATTTCGAACACTCCCTCTACGTCCCCCTGGTGATGCGCAGCTATGAGAAGTGGCGGGCGCTGGAAGGAGCGGCCGGCGTGACCCTGCTTCGTCAGACCGGCGGCCTCATGCTGGGCGCTCGTGACTCGATCCTGGTCGCGGGCGCCGAGCGCAGTGCCCGAAAGTACGATCTGCCGTTCGAACTACTCGACTCGGCGGCACTTCGTTGGAGGTTTCCGACCTTCGCTCACGGCCCCGAAACGGTCGGCCTGTTCGAGCCCGAGGCCGGCATGCTGGATCCCGAACTGGCCATCGAATCGGCCCTGCGACTGGCATCCGAACGTGGCGCCGAGCTGCGATACGAGGAGCCACTGATCGAGTGGATCAGCGGCGCCGACCAGGTCCGGATCCGCACCGCGAGGGGCGAATGCACCGCCGGCCAGCTGGTGCTCTCCACCGGACCCTGGATGCCGGAGATGCTCGGCACCGCGTGGCCGCTCACGGTGGAACGGCAGGTCATGTTCTGGTTCGCGGCGGCCTCGACTCCGGAACTGTTCCGGCCGCCCGTCTTTCCCATCTGGATCTGGGAATGGAAGACGGGGAGCCAGATGTACGGGTTTCCCGACCAGGGCGACGGGATCAAGGTCGCCCGCCACCATGAAGGCCAGGTGGGGCCCAGGTCGGAGGTGGACAGCCACGTTTCGGCGGAGGAGGAACGGGAACTCCGCGGCTGGCTGGACCGCCATCTTCCGGGGGCAAACGGCCGGCTCCGGGAAGCCGCGGTCTGCCGCTACACAGATGCCCCGGACGGACATTTCGTCGTGGGACGCCACCCGGAAAGTTCCCGGGTGGTGGTGGTGAGCCCCTGCTCGGGGCACGGATTCAAGTTCGCGCCCGTGATCGGTGAGATCGCGGCCGACCTGGTCACGGGCGAACGGCCGCACTTCGACCTTTCCCTGTTCGCGCCGGAGCGCCTGGGGATTCCCTCAGGCTGAGGCGGCGCGGCTGGGCTCAGATTCAAACGTCTTGAGGAAGCGAACCAGTTCCACCGTCCGCTCGAAGACCCTGACTCCCGGAGCCGCCAGGGCGCGATCCCGGGGCTCCAGCTTGAGGTCGAGGTGCGGACGCCGGACGCCCCGGATATGGAAGGCCCGGAGGGGGGCGCCGACCTGGAGGCGGAAGCGCTCGAGCTCCTCCAGGTCGTTGCTGGTGGAGAGCACATGGGACCAGCCCGGGGCATGCAGATTCTCCCGGTCCATCACGATCATGCGGCGGCCTGCGGTTCGGGACCGGCGGATAATTGAGCGGGGGCGGAGGCAGCGGTCAACTCGGGGGAGCGTTAGCTTGTCAGTTGAACTTCACGCGCCAGGGGCGTCGCGATGTCATCACAGACGGAATGGACCGACGGAGTACCGGTACCGGCGCTGAGTGGTGAGCGGGTGGTGGAACGGTTTCCCGATGCCGAGGTGCTGCTCATCACCCGGCAGTCTTCGGAAGAGGAGCGGCGCCGGGCCGCGCGAGTGGCCCTGCGCGCCATGGCGGATACGCCGTTCCATGCGCCGGCCTACACCGCCGAGGATCCCGACGCCGAGGTGCACGTCTTCCTCGCTCGCCATGACGGCCGGGCGATCGCGCTCGCCGTGCTCCGGCCGCGGCCCCGCTGGGCCTGGTGGAACTGGGACGA
>DATEHG010000040.1:0-15689 GCA_035279705.1 Gemmatimonadales bacterium | reverse complement strand
CGTAGCCGACCCTGGCGCGCAGTTCCGACAGCGCCTCGGGATCGAGGTCGGCCACCACCGCACCGTCGACCCGCACCTCACCGCGGTCGGGAACGAGAAGCCCGACCACGTGTTTGAGCGCCACGCTCTTGCCGGTACCCGAGAAGCCGAGTAGTGCGGTCGTTGAACCGTCCGGCACCGTCAGCGTGAGTCCTTCGAGGACCCGTTTGGGGCCGAAGGCCTTGTGGAGGTCGCGGAACTCGATCATTGACGGACCGGCGGACCGGCGGAGCGGCGGAGGAGGTGCCAGTGCCTGTACCGGGTACCCGATCGATCTCCTTGTGACGCCCGAACTGTCCGTCGGTCCGTCGCTCCGCCGATCCGCCTCACAGCAGCACCAGCGCCCAGAACGCGTCCAGCACCAGGATCGCCTCGCAGCCGATGACGACCGCGCGGGTCGTGTTGCGGCCCACGCCCTCCGCCCCGCCGCGAGTGTTGAGCCCCTTGAGGCAACCCGCCAGCGTGACCGCGGCGCCGAAGCTGGCCGCCTTGACCAGCCCGAACCAGATGTCCTTGAAGCGATAGAACTGGCGGAGTCCCTTGACGAACTCGAGCGTCGAGAGATCCAGGATGTTGACCGCGGTGATCCATCCGGCCGTGATGCCCACCGCGATGGCACAGGCGGTGATGAAGGGAAACATGCAGACCCCCGCCAGCACCCGCGGCACGACGAGATACGCTTTCGGGTTGTACGCCAGGGTTTCCAGCGCGTCGATCTGCTCGGTGACCCGCATGGTGCCGAGTTCGGCGGCGATGTTGGCGCCCACCCGGCCGGCGAGCGCGAGCCCGGTGAGCACGGGCCCGAGCTCCATCATGATCGTCTTGCCGACCAGAGCCCCGACGAAATACAGCGGCACCGCACCCGTGAAGATGTAGGACGAGAGCAGCGCCAGCACGATCCCGGTGAAGACCGCGATGAACAGGGCGATGGGCAGGGAGTCCACCCCCAGCCGGCGGCACTGCGCCATGGTCTCGGGCGCCCAGGTGCCCACATCGAGCAGGGCACGCCAGGCGTCGAGGGTGGCGCGTCCCACCCTCGCCACGGCGCGTCCCGGCGCCGAATCGGGTGTGGTCAGCGTCGATTCGGAAGACACGCCGTGAAGCTACGGCGCGATGAAAGGGCTGTAAAGCAGAGGGCGGCGCTCAGGCCGCGAAGCTGGCCAGCGCCCGGCCCACGTCGCCCTCGCGGAGCCGCTTGAGGGCGCGGTCGCGGAGCTGGCGCACCCGCTCGCGGGTGACCCCAAGCATGGCGCCGATCTCTTCCAGGGTGTGCTCGTGGCCGCCGTCGAGGCCGAAATAGAGGCGCAGCACCTTGGCGTCCCGGGGCGCCAGGGTCGAGAGCGCGTGCTCGATCTCCTCGGCCAGGAACTTGTCCATGGCCTGCTCTTCCGCGTCCGCCTGGTCGTCCGCCACGAAGCGGTCGATCATCGAGCGGTCGCCGTCGAGATCCAGCGGCGCGTCGAGCCGCACGTCGGCGTAGTTGAGCGAGGCGAGCGAGGTGACCACCTCGAGCGAAAGCCCGACCGCCTTGGCGATCTCCTCGGGCGTCGGCTCCCGGCGGAGTTCCTGGCGCAGCGCTTCAGAGGTGCGGATGATGCGGGACAGATCGGCGGTGCGGTTGAGCGGCACCCGCACCGTGCGGCCCTGGCGGGCCAGCGAGGCCAGGATGGCCTGGCGGATCCACCAGACCGCGTAGCTGATGAACTTCACGCCCTGGTCGGGATCGAACTTCCGGGCGGCGGTGAGCAGCCCGATGTTCCCCTCGCCGATCAGGTCGGTGAGCGCGAGTCCGCGGTTCTGGTACTTCTTGGCCACCGAGATGACGAAGCGGAGATTGCGCTTGACCAGCTCCTGCATCGCCTCGGGATCCCCGGCCTGCACCAGCCGGGCAATGGCGATTTCCTGCGGCGTGGTCAGCAGCGGCGTCTGGCTGACCTCGTAGAGATACTGGTCGAGGATGTCCCGGTCGGCCTCGTAGACGCCCAGCGACTTGGCCGTCTCGCGCTTGCGCGCGCGCGGCTTCTTCGCCGGAGCGCCGGCAGCCAGGATCTGCTGCACCGGCGTGAGCGGGACGGTGGAAACCCGTTCCACGGCCTCCCGCGCCCCCGCGCGCTTGCGGGAACGGACCGGTGCCGCCGCCTCGGCGGCTGGCGCTTTTTCCTTCGCCGGCTTCTTCTTGCTCATCGGCTCGCTGGATGCTGTCGGCACTGCGGACGCAGCACCGAAACGCTTGACTCTCTCTGGAGGCAGGACTAGCTTCTCGTGCTCCTGCGCACCGCCGGGCGCAAGTATAACGGGGGCGTAGCTCAGTTGGGAGAGCGCGTGAATGGCATTCACGAGGTCAGGGGTTCGATCCCCCTCGCCTCCACTCCCAGGACCCGGCGTCGGAACCGGCAGCCGGGTTTCCCGGGCTGACGGCAGCTTGCAAGGACCGGGAAGGGATTCTACTCTCCCGAGTGCCGCGGGAATAGCTCAGCTGGTAGAGCACAACCTTGCCAAGGTTGGGGTCGCGGGTTCGAATCCCGTTTCCCGCTTCATGTCAGGACCGCGGTCCTGGCCGGCTGGTCCCGGAGTTCATCCGGGTGCGTCGCGGGGTGGAGCAGTCTGGTAGCTCGCCGGGCTCATAACCCGGAGGTCGTGGGTTCAAATCCCACCCCCGCTATGGACGGTTAGACGGATAGACGGGTGGACGGCTAGATGGATCGCGGCCTGGTGAAGGATGTCATTCCTTCACCGGATGCCACTAACCGTCTAGCCGTCTAGCCATCCAGCCGTCTCTCCGGGCGGTTAGCTCAGTTGGTTAGAGCGCCACGTTGACATCGTGGAGGTCACAAGTTCGAGCCTTGTACCGCCCATCGCGAACGGGGGTCCGGGATTTCATCCCGGACCCCCGTTTCGCGAAGGGCTGACGGACAGGCGGGCAGATAGCGCTTCCGACCTTCCGACTTCCGACCCTGCTCTGACCTCACCCTGACGATCCCCTGACCGCCGGTCCGCCTGTCCGCCCCCGCCGGGACGGGCTAGTATAAGAGGAGGGGCGGAACCGATTCCAGGTCCATTGCGTTCTGCTACCAGCCCCACCTGCCACGCCGCCGTCCAGCCAGACCGTTCGCCGCACGGGAGCCGCCTTCGGGAGGAACGACGCGTGACCAGCTCGGCCCCAATCACTCGACGCCACAGGCCCGCCGGCGCACCCCCCTTCCCGGCCGCGCCCGACGGCATTCCGACCGGCGTCATCCGCGCCGGCTCCTACTCGCTCCGCTTCGCCACCACACCCGCCGATCTCGACCTGATTCTCCGGCTGCGCTTCGAGGTCTTCAACCTCGAGCTCCACGAGGGGCTCGACACCGCCTTCGCCACCGGCCGGGATGAGGACGAGTTCGACGCCCTGTTCCACCATATCCTGGTCTGGCACCACCCGTCCGGCCGCTGTGTCGGCACCTACCGGATGCAGACCGCGGCCATGGCCCGCGATGCCAGCGGCTACTACTCCGCCGGCGAATTCGCCCTTCACACCCTGCCGGCGGAGTTGCTGGAGCGCTCGGTCGAAATCGGCCGCGCCTGCGTGGCGCGCGAACACCGCACCGGCCGGGTGCTGCACCTCCTCTGGCGCGGGTTGGCCGAATACCTGAGCTGGAACCGGTGTCATGGACTGTTCGGCTGCTGCTCGCTCACCACGCAGGACCTCGGGCTGGGTGGACGCGCCTACCGGCACCTGCAGCAGCTGGGCGCGGAGCATCCCGAGCTCAGGGTGGAGCCGCTCCCGGGGCTCGAGTGCGAACTTCCCGCCAGTCACGGGGAAACGGTCCACATCCCGGCGCTCTTCCAGAGCTACCTCAACCTCGGCGCCCGGATCCTCGGGCCCCCGGCCATCGACCGGCTGTTCAAGACCATCGACTTCCTCGTGCTGCTCGACGTCCGCGAGCTTGAGGCGCATGCCTACCAGAGCTTCTTCCGCTAGGGCGCTGCTCAAGCTCTCGGCCATCGCCGGGTGGACGGTGATCCTCACGGCGGTGCTGGGAGCGGGGTGGCTGCTCTCGGCCGCGTCGGTCGCGGGCCGGAGCCGCTGGCGCCGCATCATGGTCCGCCGGTGGGCCCGGGACTGCGCCGCGATCCTGGGAATGGCACGCGAGGTCAGCGGCTCGGCCGAAGGGGCTCCCGCGTTGCTGGTGGCGAACCATCTGAGCTATCTCGACGTTCTGCTCCTGGCGGCGGAGCTGCCGGCCATTTTCGTGGCCAAGCGGGAGGTGCGGGGATGGACAGGGGTGGGTCCCCTGGCCGGCCTGGTCGGGACCATCTTCGTCGACCGGGAATCGCCCCGCGACCTCGTGCGGGTGAGCGATGTGATCGAAGCGGCGCTCGCCGGCGGCGACAGCGTCGTGCTCTTCGCCGAGGGAACGAGCACGCGGGGCGACCGGGTGCTGCCGCTCAAGCCGGGGCTGCTCGAACCGGCGGCGCGGGGCCGGTGGCCGGTGCGCTACGCCACCGTTTCCTACGTCACGCCTCCGGACCAGCCCCCCGCCGATGTGGCGCTGTGCTGGTGGGGCGACATGACGTTCCTGCCGCACCTGGTCGGAGTCGCGCGCCTCACCCGGTTCACCGGGTTGGTCGCGTTCGGCGCGGAGGCAGTGCGCGCCGATGACCGGAAAGTGCTGGCGGCGGCGCTGCACGCCGCACTCGAAAAAGAGTTCACTCCAGTTGGAGCTTCGGCTTGACCATGTCCCAGTTGCACGTGCTGATCGAGACCAATTGTGCCCTGCTCCGCCAGGGCCAGCAGGCCATGGCGCTGGACGACGCGGCGCTCTACCGGCCGGATCCCTCGGCGCCGGGCGGATCCATCGGGGCGCACTTCCGTCATGTGCTGGAGCACTACACCGGATTCTTCTCGGGGCTCGCGACCGGTCGGATCGACTACGACGCCCGCGCCCGGGATGCCGCACTCGAATCCGACGCCGCGCTGGCCCGGGCCGCCGCCGAGCAGATCATCGAGCAGCTGCAGCGATGCCCCGCCGCACTGGCCGATCAGCCGGTGCAGGTGAACGTCGCCGTCGCGACCGCGAGTCACGGGCGGCCGCAGTGGAGCGATTCCACCATCGCCCGTGAGCTGGCCTACCTGCTGAGTCACACCGTGCACCACTATGCGCTGATCGCCCTGCACGCCCGGCAGCGCGGCATCGAGCTGGGCGAAGAGTTCGGCGTGGCTCCCTCCACGATCGAGTACCGCTCGACCCAGCTCGCCGCCAGCCGCTGACGTGTGTACCGTGAGCTGGCTGCCCGGACCGGGCGGCTACCTGCTCTGCTTCAACCGCGACGAGAGCCGGACCCGCCGGCCCGGCGAGCCGCCGACCCGCCGCGAGGTGGCGGGCCTCGAAATCCTCGCTCCGACGGACGCGGATGCCGGCGGGAGCTGGATCGGGGTCAACGGCGGCGGCGCGGCGCTCGGACTCGCCAATCGATATGGTCCGAAGACGCCGCCACCGAAGGACCCCATCAGCCGCGGGCTCCTGGTGCTCGAACTGCTCGAGCGGCCGACGCTGAACGAGATGGAAGCGCACCTGAAGAGCGTGGATCTCGGCCGATTCCGTCCGTTTACCCTCATCGGGACGGAGCCCGATGCCCCGGCCCGGCTCTGGTCGTGGTCGGGGACCGAGGCAGGTTCGAGCCTCATCTCCAGCCCCGGTCTCCTGATCACCAGCTCCGCCGTGGACCAGGAGGGGGCGGAAGCCGCGCGGCGAGCGCTCTTTCTCGACGCCGCGCGCGATCCCGGACTGAGCCGCGAGGTCCTGATCGATCTCCATCGGAGTCATCGGCCCGAACGCGGCGGCCATTCGGTGTGCATGCACCGGACCGATGCCTCGACCGTGAGCCTCACCACCATCGAAGTCACCACCGACCGGATCGCGATCGCCTACTCGGCTGGTCCCCCCTGTATTACTCCGCTGGGCCCTCCTCTGACCGCCTTGCGCCGGAGCGTGCGTGACCGCGGCTGAACCCCGGCGACGCCGCTGGCCTTTCCTGCTCCTGGGCTATCTCGGTCTGCTGGCCGCCAGTCAGCTAGTTCGTCGGCTGCAATACCGGGCACCGGAGCCGCGAGCCGGGCAGTCGGCGGTGTGGCTGACCGCGGTTCGCGACACGGCACTGCTGCCCGCCAGACCTCCCGTTCGACTGGCCTATCGGGCCTGGGATCCCGACAGCGGTAACGCCATCGGCACCGTGATCCTGGTGCACGGCTCCCCCGGGGATGGCGAGGCGTTCGAAGGCCTCGGGCCGATGCTCACTGCCGGGTATCGCGTACTCGCCCCCGATCTCCCCGGCTTCGGCGGCTCGAGCGAAAGAGTTCCGGACTACTCGATCCGCGCCCATGCCCGCTACCTCCTCCAGCTGCTCGACTCGCTGCACCTCGCTGATGCGCACCTGGTCGGCTTCAGCATGGGTGGCGGCGTCGTGGAGGAAATGGCGCGGCAGTCTCCGTCACGGGTGCGCTCCCTCACGCTGCTCAGCGGCATCGGCGTCCAGGAAGACGAACTGCTGGGCGACTACTACCTCAACCACGCCATCCACGGCCTGCAACTCGGCGCCCTCTGGCTGCTGACCGAAGGCACGCCTCACTTCGGCTGGCTGGATGGCGGGATGCTGTCGGTCAATTACGCCCGGAATTTCTACGACAGCGATCAGCGCCCCCTGCGGGGAGTGCTGTCGAGCTGGAATGGCCCCGCGCTCATCCTGCATGGCCAGACCGACCCGCTGGTGCCGGTCGACGCGGCGCTCGAGCACGCGCGACTCATGCCGCAGGCGAAGCTGGTGCTGTTCCCCGGCGACCACTTCATGACGTTCATGCACCCCGGCATACTGGCCGAGCCGCTGCATGATTTCCTGGTGCAGGTTGACCGTGGGCAGGGAGTGGTGCGGGGCACCGCGGATCCAGCCAGGATCGCTGCGGCGGCTCAGCCGTTCGACCCGAGCAAGACCCACCATGCCGCCGGGTTCGGGCTGTTCATCGCTATGTGCCTCATCGCCCTGGCCACGCTGGTGAGCGAGGACCTGACCTGCATCGGCACCGGGATCATGGTGGCCCGCGGCAGCATCGGCTTCGTCCCCGGCACGATCGCCTGCTTCGTGGGCATCGTGATGGGAGACATCATCTTCTTCGCGCTCGGCCGCCTGCTCGGACGGCCGGTGCTCGAGCGCCCGCCGCTGTCGTGGATCGTGCGGGCCAAGATGCTGAACGGCGCCGTGGCCTGGTTCAAGGAGCGGGGGCCGGTGCTGGTGTTCATCACCCGGTTCCTGCCGGGATTCCGGGTGCCGGTCTACGTGGCGGCCGGCGTGCTGCACACCGGCGCCTGGACCTTCGTCGGCTGGTTTTTCCTGGCGGCCTCCGCCTGGACCCCGGCCATCGTCTGGCTCTCGATGCGCTTCGGCCAGCAGATGGTGACCTGGCTGCATCACACCGAAGGGATGACGTGGCCCGCGCTGCTGATCGCCGGGACGGTGGTATTCCTGATCGTGCGCTTCGGCCTGCCGCTGTTCACCTATCGCGGCCGCCGCCTCCTGGTTTCCCGGTGGCGCCGGCTGACCCGCTGGGAGTTCTGGCCGATGTGGGCGTTCTATCCGCCCATCGCGCTGTACGTGATCTACCTGGGCATCCGGTACCGCTCGCTCACCCTGTTTACCGCGGCAAATCCCGCCATCCCCGGCGGCGGCTTCGTGGGCGAGTCGAAGGGCGCCATCCTCGCCGGTCTCAGCGCATCGGCGGATCGTGTAGCACCTTGGCTCCTGCTCACCGCTCACCGCTCACCGGCGGAAAGACAAGCGGCCGCCAGGCAATTCATGCGGTCGCAGCACCTGGAATTTCCCGTTGTAATGAAGCCCGACACCGGCGAGCGCGGCTCAGGAGTGAAGGTCGTGCGGACGGATGCGGAACTGGACGAGTACCTCGAGCGGGCGGAAGGCGATGTCCTGATCCAGCAGTTCGTCGAGGGGCGCGAGTTCGGCGTGTTCTACTATCGCTATCCCGATCAGGCCACCGGCCGGATCTTCTCGATCACCGACAAGCGGCTGCCGCTGCTCACGGGAGACGGGATCCACACCCTCGAGGAGCTGATCCTTCGTGACGAGCGCGCCGTGTGCATGGCGCGCCTCTACCTTGATCGCCACCAGGAGCGTCTCCACGAAATCCCCAGGGCCGGCGAGACCATCCCGCTCGGCGAGCTGGGCAATCACTGCCAGGGCGCGCTGTTCCTGGACGGCGCGGCGCTCAACACGCCGGCGCTGACCGAGGCGATCGACCGGATTTCACGAGGCTACCCCGGCTTCTATTTCGGCCGCTACGATCTCCGGGTGCCCGGCGAGGCGGACCTGAGCGCGGGACAGCACCTCACCATTCTCGAACTCAACGGCGCCAGCTCCGAAGCCACCCACATCTACGATCCCAAGCACGGCGTCTTCAGCGCCTGGCGCACGCTCCGCGAGCAGTGGCGGATCCTGTTCGCGATTGCTGATCAGAACCGAAAGGCAGGGACGCCGCCGCTGGGGCTCGGGGGGTTCCTGCGTCTCTATGCCCGCCATCGCGACCTCGTGGCCGGACACGTCGACGGATAAGACGGGCAGACGGATAGACGGGTAGACGGGTAGACGGGTAGACGTGTGGATACGTCTCCTTCTGCCCCCCTGCCCCGCTGCCGCCCTTCACGGAACCGGATTCTTTTCCGCGACGTTCTTGCGGCTGAACCCTCGCCTGGAGCCGCAGCCGATGTACGTCGCACTCAATTCCCGCCAGAACACCTTGAGCTGGATCTGCCAGCTCGCCGCCGCCGTCATCCTCGGACAATCCCTTTTCTTCAAGTTTACGGGTGCCGAAGAGTCGGTCTATATCTTCAGCGCGCTGGGAGTCGAGCCCTGGGGCCGCTTTGCTACCGGGGCTCTCGAGCTGGTAGTGGTGGTCCTGCTGTTGCGCCCGCGTACTGCCGCCGCGGGAGCGGCACTGGGATTGGGGGTGATGGCCGGGGCCCTCCTGGCGCACCTGACCCGGCTGGGGCTCGAGGTCTTCGCGGATGGTGGACTGCTGTTCGGCCTGAACCTGACCACCCTGCTCTGCTGCGGGATCGTAGCGTGGTTGCGGCGTGACGCTATCCCGTTGGTGGGCAACTGGATCGCGGCCCGGAGCTGAGCCGCCGGCCGGGAATCGGCCGGTAATTCATCCGAAGGCCCCCGCCCGGGACAACCGGAGCGGGGGCCTGTTCGTATCCTCGGGGATACCGTAACCGGCGGTCGGCCATTATCTTCGCCTCCCCGTGTCGGACCCGCGCCCATAGCTCAACTGGATAGAGCATCTGACTACGGATCAGAAGGTTGGGGGTTCGACTCCCTCTGGGCGCATGGGAAACGGGGCGTAGCGCAGTCCGGTAGCGCGCCTGCTTCGGGAGCAGGAGGTCCCGGGTTCAAATCCCGGCGCCCCGATTGAGAGACGTTGGAGAGGCATATAGGTTGGGAGTCGCGAGTCGCGAGTCAAAAGCAGAGCAGCTTATGGCTTAAGGCTTATGGCTTACGGCCGTATCCGAACTCACCCCGCATCCGTAGTCGGTACACAGGGTCCGTAGCTCAGCTGGATAGAGCGCTTGCCTCCGGAGCAAGAGGTCGTGGGTTCGACTCCCTCCGGGCCCATGTCACGAAACAGAAGCCCCGCATTGGTGATGCGGGGCTTTCTTGTTTTCGACTGGTCGCTCCCGAGGTCGTGGGTTGAGCTGCGGCCGCGGAGCCTGCCCTGAGCGGAGCGAACGGGCGGCCTCGCTCCCCTCGCCGGGCTGCGCCCGGCGCCGGCCGGAATCGGCCGGACGGGTCGACTCCCTCCGGGCCCATGTCATGAAACCAAAGCCCCGCAGAATTCTGCGGGGCTTTTGTCTCTATCAAGGTTTGTTGCTACCCCCGGCTGGCCCCTGCACTCAGGGAATGGGCCGCACCAGAAAGTTGCCATCCACCACCAGCGGTTCGCCGGAGCCCAGGTGGTCGGTGAGCTCCGCGTGATAGCTCCCGGTAATCGAGCTGTCGCCCGTCCCATACCGGGTGATGCGCAGGACGTCCGGGGTACCATCCGGCGATTTGTACAGGTGCAGGACCGCGCCCGCGCTGTCGTACACGTAAAGGGAGAGCCAATGCCCCCCCGAGTCCAGGGGATAGGCGCCTGTCCCGGTGAACGGATCCAGACGGAAGAAAACCACGGCCCGGTTCGTGGACTTCGGGAAAGAGTGATAGCCGAGGACCCCAACAGCGCCCACGGACTCATACGACTGGACGGCCGCCAGATTCCACGACTCACCATTCACCCGGAACGAATAGAAGGTGGGACCGCCCCTGCCCGGCGATGTGCTATCGCTGCAGGCCAGGACAAAGACGAGCGCAGCAGCAAATACTGAGAAGCAGCGGCGTGTCATGGCACTCCGATCGTCGTAGCATGCCTGGCGGTCCACCGTCGTCCCCGCGAGATCGGGACTTCCCAAGTCTATACCCAGTGGTCGGAAGCGCCACTACCAGCAGTGGTAGGCCCCCCTTTCCCTCCTCTCTGAATAGCGTGGAGCGGAGGGGCCCGGCGGACGATGCCGCTTGGCGGCGAGGATTGATCGAGGCGCCGAGTGCGCCTACCACCGGCCAACCCGCCGGTCCGTCGGTCCGCCGAAGTGTCCTCCCCCGTGGACAGTGAACTGACACTCACCCAGCCACCCCGCAGCATTGTCCGCCGAGCCTGCAGGATTGTCCGCGAACTCTGCACATGGATCCGCACGCTCGCCAGCTCCACCCGCGGCCACGCCAGATGAGCTCGACGTGCCGGCAGATTCACCCGACCGCCCGGCGGATGAACCCGCGCGCGTTTCTCCTTGACCCTCCAGCACTTCGGACGAACCCGACCTCCCGGCAGATGAACCCGACAGCCCGGGGGATTCGCCCGCACCCGCGGCAGGATGATCCGACCTGATTGCAGCTTCGCTCGACGGCATTGACGATCAGTCCGACACGCCCGCGGACCGGTTATCGGGCGCTTGGCACACGCGATGCGTTTCTACCCTCCGTCGTCGGATGGTGGCCGCATCCTCCGACCTCCAATTCACTCATTCGTTCGCCGCTGACGTGCGCCACCACGCCCGGCACAGGTTTCATCGAAAGGCAGGGTATCACCATGGATGCGAAGCTCCGTCTCAAGCTGGACATGGCCGAACGGGTCCGGGATTTCTGTCAGGCCCATCCCGGACCGGCCACGCAGTACACCGACACGATGGCCAGACTGGAGGAGCGGCTCAGTCGAGCCCAGGCTCTGGCCACGCAGCACGTGTCGGCCCGGATCGAGCGCCACGCCTCATCGGGCACTCGGCAGCAGTTGCAGCGCACGCTGGTAGAAACACCGCTCAAGGACCTGGTCCGGATTGCCCGGGCCGCCTCGGGCAGCAACGCCGAGCTGGCGCGGCGGTTCACCCTCCCCAGGTCCACCGCCAACAAGGCCGCCTTCCTGGCCCAGGCGCGGGCGCTCGCCGAGGAAGCCAACGCCCAGAAGGCGCTGTTCGTGTCCTACGGGATGGCGGAGGGGTTCCTGGAGGAGCTGACGGCCGGCATCGACGCGTACGCCAAAGCCGACCACAGCAGTCACGACGGCCGGGCCGCGCAGGTCGGCGCCCTGGCGGACCTCAAGAAGGTCGCCCGGGAACTCATGGCGCTCGTCAAGCAGCTCGACGCCATGAACCAGGTGCGCTTCAAGGGGGACCAGGAGCTGCTGGCCGCCTGGATGAGCGCCAGCAACGTCGAGTGGCCGCATCCGGACTCCACGCCGAGCCCCAAGAAGGATGAGAAAGCTGCCTGACTGCGGAGATAGCAGATAGTAGATAGTAGATAGGAGATAGGAGATAGACCCAGCAGACAGGAGAACAACTGATGCGAATCAGAGGCAGGAGAACGGGAGGCCCGCCGGGGGATTGGTGAGCCTCTCGCTTCCTTTGTAGGCGAAAGGCGAAAGGCGAAGAGCGAAGGGCGAAGAGCGAAGGGCGAAAAGTGAAGGGCTAAAAGCCAATGGTACTGACTCCCGCCCTGAGCGTCCGATCCACGATGCGAAGAGATGCCAGGCCGCTTCAGCTGCCCGGGCCGAGCCGCGGCTTCAGCCGCGGATCGGAGCGGAGGGCCGGCAGAGAAAGGAGGACGGAGAAAGGAGAAAGGAACTGCTGAATCAGCGGAATGCCCATCTCCCATCCCCTATCTACTATCTCCGTAGTTCTCGGGACGACTATCTTCTCGGCCAACCATGGACTCTCCGCTTCCCGCGTGACGCCCCGCATCCGCCTGGTCGCCCTGGGCCTCGGCCTGCTGCTATTCGGCCTCCTGATTCATCGCCTGGGCCTGGCGACTCTGATCGAGAACCTGCGCCGCTCGGGCTGGGTCCTCCTTCCGGTACTTGGCCTCTGGTTCGGCGCCTACTGCTGCAACGCCTTCTCCTGGCGACTGCTCATGTCCGGCCAGCCGGGGCGGCCGGGATTCGGCACGATCCTTCGCACGACGATCTCGGGCTTCGCGCTCAACTACGCCACTCCGATCCTGAGTGTCGGCGGCGAGGCGCTCAAGCTTGCCGCCGCCACACGCTGGCTCGGCAATCCACGAAAGGGGGCCGGCTCGGTCCTCGGCTATCGTCTCCTCTTCACCACCGCGCACGTGACGATCATGCTGGGCGCCGTGCTTACGGCGCTGGCGCACGGCTCGACGGTGGCGGCGGCGAAGTGGGCGCTGGTGGCGTGCGGGCTGTTCCTTCTAATCGATCTCCTGATTCTGCTCTCGGTCCACCGCGCGGGCGCCCTGCTCCGCCTGCTCGACCTGCTGCCGAAGATTCCCGGAGTGTCCCGTTTCGCCGCACGGGTGGAGCCGAGGCGGGAAGCACTGGCGGAAGTCGACCAGCAGATCTCGGCGCTCTACCGCCATCGCCCCGCCCTCTTCTGGCTCGCGCTCGCCAGCGAGCTCACGGCGCGGACACTCATGCTCGGCGAGTTCTACCTTGTGCCCAGGAGCCTCGGAATCGAGGTGAGTGTGGCGGATGCCTTCGCGATGGGAGGACTCACCTCTCTCGCCGGCCTCATCATGTTCGTGGTGCCCTACGGCCTCGGCGCCAAGGAAGCCGGCAGCCTCGGCGCCTTCCGCCTGCTGGGCTACGACCCCGCGATCGGGGTGTACACAGCGGTGGTGGGCAGGCTGCGCGAGCTGTGCTGGATCGGGATCGGACTCCTGATCCTGGCCGCGGACCGGGCTACGAACCTGGAACAACGGAGAAAGTAGATAGGAGATGGGAACTCATCACACACCGGAGCTCCTATCTCCTATCTCCTATCTTCTATCTCCGGATTTCGGCGGCTCATTCCTCAAACTCAATTCACCCCCGCTTCATGCCTCCGGATGCATATTCCCGCCGCACCTCAATCAGGAGGCTTCATGAAACTCTCCACTACCCCGCGGCCTGCCGCTCCGACGTTTCACTCCGAGTTCGACAGGCTGTTCGATCAGTTTACCCGGGCCGGCTTCTTCGGCACGCCGGATCCCAAGTTCGAGATGCTGTGGTCTCCTTCGCTCGACTTCTCCGAGACCGAGAAGGAGTACCTGGTGCGGCTGGAAGTCCCCGGCATCCCGCGGGACGACCTGGAAGTGAATCTGGACGGCCGGATTCTCACCATCAGCGGCCGCCGCGAAGTTGCCAAGGAGGAGTCGAATGAAGACTTCTTCTGGCGGGAACGGGAGCAGGGCCGGTTCGTGCGGTCCGTCAATCTCCCCGCATCAGTGGACCCGGCCAGGGTCAACGCGGTCTGCGCCGACGGCGTGATGACCGTGCACCTTCCCAAGGCCGAGCCCGCGGTCAAGAGCCGGATCCCGGTCAAGTGACCGCTTGACCAAGCCGGCTGGATCCGGCAGCACCACCTCGCGCGGCATCTTCCCCGACTTGGCGGGCCGCGCGCCGGGAACCCCCGGTTCCACCGCCCAAGTCCCGAAGGACGGCCCCCCGATTGCCTGATCGGGGGGCCCTTTCCTTTACCAGCCGGGCACATCCCGAGGCGCGGCAGCCGACCACCTGCTGGAGCGCCCACAGTGATCCGCTTCGGGCCGATTTCATCGAACGTTCAGACTTCATTCGCCAGCTTGGATGCGGCATTCAGGCGGCCCTGGGGCCGCGTGATCCACCCGGACCCGGGAGCGTCCCTATGAACCGGCTAGGCAGGCAGATTGGCGGATGGTGCGGCGTGATGTCGGTCGTGCTCGTTTCGGCGGCTGGGGCCCAGGCCAAGATGGGCACCGCTTCGGCACCGGCCGCCGTCCAGTGGCGGATCGACCCGGTCCATTCGGAGATCTCCTTCCGGATCCGGCACCTGCTGGGGCGGGTGCGGGGCCGGTTCGATCGCTGGGACGGGGTGCTGGTCACCCGGGGATTCGAATGGTCTCAGGCCAGCGTCAAGGTGTCCGTGCAGGCCCGCAGCATCGATACCGGCAACGAGGTCAGGGATGAAGACCTGCGTTCCGACCGCTTCTTCGCCGTCGAGAAATTCCCTGCCATCACGTTCGAGAGCAGCAGTGTCGTCCAGAAGGACGATTCGATCATGCTGACCGGACTGCTCACCATCAAGGGGATTACCCGTCCCGTCGTCTTCCAGGGCGAATACCACGGCGTCATGAAGGACGTCAACGGCAATCCCCGGATCGCGTTCGACGGAACCGCCGCGATCGACCGGAAGGAATTCGGGATCACCTGGAACCAGTACCTGGAGGCCGGCACCCGGTTGGGGGATGTCGTCGATCTTGAGATCGCCATCGAGGCGGTGCGGCTGGAGTGAGGTTGACGCGTCCGGCGGTTCCCGCTACGATAGGTCAGCGCGGCGATTTCCCCGATTTGGCGGGCCGCGCGCCGGGGCAACCCGGTTCTACCGCCTAAGTCGAGGAGTGCGGCCCCTCGATTTCGTGATCGGGGGGTTTTTTTCGCGCCTCCCACCACGACGTTGGCCGAGCGGAGCAGAGCAACGATGTGCGAACGACCCGCTGAACGAAGCTTCAACCCGGGGGACGAAACAGGAACTGCGGAGAGAGAAGAGAGGAGAGAGGAGAGAGGAACTCATCATGCCACGGAGTTCCCATCTCCTGTCTCCCATCTTCCATCTCCGCAGTTGAGAGATCCTTCGCTGCGCTCAGGATGAGGTGCTGCGCTCAGGATGAGGTGCTGCGCTGCGCGAGGTACGGCAGTTACTGCCCCTCTGCCCCACTGCCCTTCGGCCTAGTCCGGCACCCAGAACCCCTCGGGGCACATCCGCCGGACGAACTCCTCCCCTGACGGGGTGAACGGGCGGCGCCAGCCAAAGGAAGGAATCGGCTGCTCGACGATCCGCGAGGCGACCTTGAGCAGCCGCCGGGCGAGCCCGCTCTGCTGT
Source organism: Gemmatimonadales bacterium (assembly GCA_035279705.1). GTDB lineage: Bacteria > Gemmatimonadota > Gemmatimonadetes > Gemmatimonadales > GWC2-71-9 > DATEHG01. The sequence continues at coordinate 225 of DATEHG010000040.1, read as the reverse complement.
ACCCGGCCCAGGGTCCAGATGAGCTCCACGGTCCAGCTCGTCATCGGCGCCACCGCCGTGGTGGGCCGCCGCTCGGCCTCGAAATCGTCCCAGTTCCACCAGGCCCAGCGGGGCCGCGGCCGGAGCACGGCGAGCGCGATCGCCCGGCCGTCATGGCGAGCGAGGAAGACGTGCACCTCGGCGTCGGGATCCTCGGCGGTGTAGGCCGGCGCATGGAACGGCGTA
>DATEHG010000039.1:0-3041 GCA_035279705.1 Gemmatimonadales bacterium | reverse complement strand
AATGTACTCGGCTACCTCAGGACCGAGCAGCGTTTGTGGCAGAAAAGCACGAATCAATTCGTGCCTCGGCTTCGCCCTGCGTGTTTGCGGCACGCCTGCGTCAGTCGAGTTCGCGATGAGTTTCTGGCCCCCCCCCTCCGGAGGTCGGAGAGGCGCGGCGTCTCCGACGCGGTCATTGGGATCGACTGTATCGCCCGTCCAGCCGGCGATGACTTCCAGCGGGTGGTGGACCGGCTGAGCGGCGAGATATAGTCGCACTCGCTCCAGCTGGTCGACGCCGACGCTCTGGACGTTGTACCCCTTGGCCCAGTAGAGCCTCTTGCCGGTCAACCCGTGTCGCTCCGTGCGGGCCACCGCGGAGCTGGCACCTTTGAGTCGCTTGACGAGGCTCGCGACAGCGGTGGTTGGATGGAGCTCGACCAGGAGATGGACGTGGGTCTGGACGAGTCCCATGGCAAGGATGGCTGCCCGCTCCTTGCGCGCGGTGCCCCGGAGGAACCGGCAGAGAAATCGCGCCAGCCCCGCATCGAGCACGGGCTCCCGATCCCGGGTCGTCCAGGCCAGGTGCACGTAGAGGCGAGATCGCATGTGAGAGGATACGGCATCTCAGGTGGCGACTCGGTACCCGTTCGACGCCGGTCGTGCCAGATTCCGGCATCCGGACCTCGCCCGAGCGGACGTGGCGAAGCCACGCAGGGCGCAGCCGAGGCGCGAATTCATTCGTGCTACTGGGAACCTGAATCGGACGAGCAGACGAGCGGACGGGTAGACGGGCAGACGGGTAGACAGGTAGACGGGCCGCTCAGGGGAAATCCGGGCGTCCGTGCCATTGAACGAGGCCCATGATCGATCCCGACGACTGGCGGCTCCTTACCGGAAACGCCGAGACCCTGCGGGGCGCGACCCTTTTCTGGCGCCCCTGGCGCCAGGAGCGTCCGCACTGGGATCATGATCACTGCGCGTTTTGCATGGCCAAGTTCTGCGACGAACGAATTCCCGATGCGCTTCACGAAGGCTTCACGACAGCGGACAACCGATGGTGGATTTGCAGGCCATGTGCTGAGGAATTCTCCCAACACTGTGCATTCAAGTTCGCGGCGACTGGTACGACCTAACCCGCGCGTTCAGCCGTAGGAATGCACCGCCCCGGTCCCCCATCCCACCACTTAGCCCTCCAAACTCAACCCCTGCCACCCAGTCCCACCGCTATTGCGTGCCCAGCCAAGGCACCTGAGATTGGGAACCAGTCCTCTCGCCCTCGCGGTGGAGGTTCCGGATGCACCCCCAGGACCCGTTCGCCAGTCCCTGCCCCGCTGACGCCACCAGCCGCGACGACATGATCGCCCCGGCGCGCAAAGGCGCCCGCACCAGCCTGTCCCTGCTCCTCCTCGCCACCGCCTGGCCCGCCGCTCCGCTCGCCGCCCAGGTCCTCAAGTGGCAGAGCGCGGACAGCGTCGCCGGCGGGCCACGGGTCGAGGGGTATGTGGGCGTATCCGTCCGGTTCAACGCCTCGCTGGACGACTACGGCCTCCAGGGCAGCTACACCTTCAACCCCGTCAACATTGACACCACCTTCGGCCCCGACCGCGGCGACAACCTCCTCTCCTTCGACCTCCGGCAGTCGCGGATCCGGTTCGGCGGCACGGTGCGCAGCACGAAGCTCGCAGCGGTCGAGGGGTACGTCGAAACGGACTTCGTCGGCCCCAACGGCGCCACCACCCTCCGGCTGCGCAAGGCGTGGGTGGAGTTCAAAGGCGTCCGGATCGGCCAGGAAACCTCGACCTTCGGGGTGCAGCAGGGGCTGCCTCCCACCACGGCCGACTTCGACGGCCCCCCCACCGGCGTCATCATCCGCAGCGGGATGATCCGCTACACCCGGAAGCTTGGCGGGGGGCTGCAGGTGATGGGCTCGGTCGAGACCCCCAAGGTGGACGTCGCCTACCTCGACTACCTGGCCCCGGATATCCGGGCCACCGACCAGCGGCTCCCCGACTTCATCGTGAACGCCTCCAAGGCCGGCGGCTGGGGCTACGTCTCCCTCTCGGCCATCCTCCGCGACATCCGCTTCCGCACCACCACGGGGACCACGAGCACGGCCCAGTCGACGGTGGGCTTCGGCGGCAACCTGGTGGGCGGCTTCCGGCTGTTCAAGTCGGACACCAAGGCCGACGTCCTCTACTACCAGGTCGTCGCGGGCAAGGGGCTGGGCCGCTACCTGGTCTCCCTCTCGGGGCAGAACGCCGATGCGGTCCCCGATACGGCGAGCGGCACGCTCAAGGCGGTCCCGGTCTACGGCGGCTACGTCGCCTACGAACGGCGCTGGACGCCGCAGCTGTTCAGCACCCTGATCGGCGGCGGCAACATCCTCAAGAACGAGGTGGAGCCCACCCTGGCCGACCAGTTCAAGACCAGCTTCGTCATGTTCAACACCTTCTACCAGCCGATCACCCCCATGAAGGTCGGTCTCGAAGTGGATTGGGGGAAAAAGCACACCTTTACCGGGATCCAGGCGGAGGCGCTGCGCTACTACCTGGTGGTCCACTACGACTTCTAGCCCCGGCCAGCGTTTCAGGGTGCGGCGGCAGGTTTGCGGTGTGGACCGGCAACCGGTACATTGGCTTTATCGTCGCTCGACTGCCATAAGCGCATGACTCGGACTGATTTCCAAGGCTCAGCAGCGTAGCTCTGCAGCCGGTCCGGGTACGTTTCACCAGTGGGAGGGCCATTGTTGATGCTCCCCGACGACCCGCACGCCAGCACTTCCCCCGCCGAACCCACCAACGGCGACGGCTCCTCGGTCAGCCGCCGGCGCTGGCTGCAGCTCACCGCCGGAAGCGGCGTCGGACTGGCCCTCGGCAGCCTCATCGAGCCGGCGGCCGTCCGGGCGGCCAACAAGGACGTCCGGCTCGCCAACGTCACCGAATCCACCACCTCCTGCAACTTCTGCTCGTGCGGCTGCGGCATGATCGCCGCGGTGCGCGACGGCAAGCTGGTCTCCCTCGAAGGCGATTACGATCACGTGGTGAACCGCGGGTCGCTCT
>DATEHG010000038.1:0-25225 GCA_035279705.1 Gemmatimonadales bacterium | reverse complement strand
GCCAGCAACCGCTCGACTCCCGCCGCGGGCATGGCCTGCGCGAAGAAGTATCCCTGGCCCATCTCGCAACCGAGGCTGATCAGCGCCGAGCGCTGCTCGGCGATCTCGATGCCTTCGGCGATGGTGCGGAGCTTCAGCGTGTCACCGAGACCGATGATGGCGCGGGCCAGTGCGGAGCGTTCGACCCCGGCGCCGACCTCATCGATGAAGGGCTTGGCGATCTTGAGGATGTCGATCGGGAACCGCTGCAGGTAGCTGAGCGACGAGTAGCCGGTGCCGAAGTCGTCGATGGCGAGCCCCACCCCCAGCGCCTTCATCTGCTGCAGCTGCTCCAGCACCGAGCCCGTCTGCTGCATCAGCACGCTCTCGGTGATTTCCAGCACCACCGCGGACGGCTCGACCCCGGTGTCGCGCAGAGCGGCGCTGGTTTCCTTGACCATGTCCAGCTCCTGGAGCTGGCGGCCGGAGATGTTCACGGCCACCGTGAGGCCCAGTTCCGGGTATGCGTGGCGCCACTGCTGGACCTGGCGGCAGGCCTCGCGGAGCACCCAGCCGCCCAGCGTCACGATGAGACCCGTTTCCTCGGCCAGCGGCACGAAGTGCTGGGGCAGCAGGTGGCCGTAGCGGGGGTGATCCCAGCGGAGCAGGGCCTCGACGCCGGCGATCCGGCCGCTCCGCAGGTGGAAGATCGGCTGGTAGTGGAGCACCAGCTCCGACCGCTCGATGGCGCCCCGGAGCGAAGCCTCCATCTCGAGGCGCTCGCGGATGTCGGAGTACATCTTCGATTCGTACGTCGCGAAGCGCCCCTTGCCGCGCCGCTTGGCGGTGTACATCGCCACGTCGGCGTTGCGCAGCAGGTCGTCGGCCGTTTCCTCTCCGGTGGCGGTGGCGATCCCCACGCTGGCCTTGATGTGCACCTCGTTGCCGCTCAGCATGAAGGGCCGCGCCATCGCGGCGGTGAGGCGCTCCACCAGCTTCTCGTGGCCTTCGGGCGCGGGCACATCCTCGATCAGGATGGCAAATTCGTCGCCGCCGAGACGGGCCACGGTGTCCGCCGCCCGGGAGCAAGACTCGAATCGCTCGGCTGCCGCGACCAGCAGCCGGTCGCCTTCGCTGTGGCCGAGGCTGTCGTTGACCTTCTTGAAGTCGTCGAGATCGAGGAAGAGCACCATGATCGAACGCTTCTGCCGCTGGGCCAGGGTCAGTGCGTGGCTCACCCGGTCGCGGAACAGCGCCCGGTTGGCGAGGCCGGTGAGCGGATCGTGGAAGGCCTGGTGCTTGAGCTCCGACTCGAGGCGCTTGCGCTCGCTCACGTCGCGGGTGTTGAGCACGATGCCCCGCACGGTCGGCTCGTCCAGCAGGTTGGTGGCGATGATCTCCGCCTGGAGCTTCGATCCGTCGGGCTGGCGGAAGGCCAGCTCCACGGGCGCCAGCACCCCGCGGCCGATCGCGGCGTCGGCCACGAAGCGGCGGCAGCGATCCCGGTCGTCGGGCTGGAGCAGGGCAGGGAGGTGCAGGCCCAGCAGCCGCTCCGGCTCGTAGCGCAACACCCGGGCGGCGGAGGGGCTCACGAAACGGATCTCCGCTTCGGCCGAGACCACGATGATCACGTCGGAGGAGTGCTGCACCAGCGCACGGAACCGGGCCTCGTTCTGCCGCGCCGCCGTTTCGGCGAGGAGCCGCACGTTCTGCCGCACCGCCAGAAGCTGGCGCAGTACCACCAGCGCCGTCATCAGCAGCGCACCGATGGCCAGCGTGCTGACCGGGGCCGCCCAGTGGATCAGCACGGCCCAGAGCAGCAGGCCGTAGACCATGAGCATCGCCAGGTACGGCAGCGGCGAGAGCGCCTGGGACCGGCTGGGCCGGTCGCTGGTGGCGGTGTTCTTCGGCAGCGGATGACGGAGGTAGAGCTCGGCGCTGGCCACCGCCAGCAGGTACATCAGCAGGTAGACCGCGTCGGTCCAGCTGGCACTGCGCTCGCCGGTGTCAATCTGGACCAGGCCGAAGAGCAGGTCGGCGAAAATGCTGATCGTGATGCTCGCCACCAGCATGCCGAAGGCGGTGCGATTGCGGTCGATCGGCTCCCGCAGCAGCACGGTCACGATGCCCAGCAGCAGGAGCAGGCTGGCCAGCGGGTACGCTGCGGTCAGAATCGTGGTCGATATCGGGTCCTGATTCGCCGACTCGCCGGGCCGCACCGTGAAGTACCAGATCACGACGGCTCCGCCCAGGAGCACCATCGCGGCGTCGAGGACGAACTTCCATTTCTCTTCCCGGATCCGGCGGGTGAGCGGGAAGGAGAGCAGTGCGGCCAGCATCAGGCCGTTGTCCGACATGTAGAAGAGGTCGGCCCAGCTGACGGCCGGGCTTTCACCCCGGACCAGGATGTAGGAAATCGAAATCAGGTTGCCGATGCACACGGCGATGTAGCCGAAGCCCAGCAGCTTGAGGGCGCGCCGCACCCCGGGGTCGAGAATGATGTTCCGCGCGGCCAGGAGGAAGAGGAGCGCCGACATCAGGTTGAGCGGCACGAAGCCGAGGTTGCCGAACACCTCGCGCAGCCGGTCGCTGCCCCAGCCGCCGCGTTCCCAGACCAGGTAACCCAGTGCGTACAGGGCGGTCAGCAGAGTGGCCGGGCCCACGGGGAAGCTCTTCGCTCCCCCGTCGACCTGCGGCTGATTTCTGCCCGTCGCTTGAGCCGCCATGACCCCCCAATGCCCCGAATATTTACCGGCAGACCGAAGGTTTGTCGCGTTCTGCAATACTCAGGCGGCCTCCCAAGCCCTTTTCGGGGCTCGGGATACGCCTAAGTCTCGCATTGGCAACGCGAACCAGATTGGACGGTGAGATGGAAGGCAATGATGGTGCCGGGAGGGTTTCGGCCCTTCACGTAGGGGCGACTACCCCGCGAGGGCCGACTTGACCACGAACCAGACGTTGGCCGGCCGTTCGGCGAGCCGGCGCATGTACCAGGGGAACCACTTCCGCCCGTAGCTGATCAGCACCCGCATCTTCCTTCCGGCGGCCTCGAGGGCCTGCTGGTCCCGGGTCCGGATCCCGTAGAGCATGTGGATCTCGTAGTTCCCGTCCTTGGCACCCAGCTCGGCGGCCCGCGCGGTGAGCCGGGCCAGCAGCCCGATGTCATGGGTGCCGAGAACCGTGTAGCACTCTCCCTTGGCCGATGCCGCGAGGAGCGTGATCGCCAGGTCGAAATAGGCGACATCCGTTTCGCTCTTCTTCTCGAACGCGACGGAGGCCGGTTCGGCGTAGGCGCCCTTCACCAGGCGAATCGAGGGCCTGAGCGGCAGCAGGGCCGCCACATCCGCCGGTGTGCGCCGGAGGTAGGCCTGCAGGGCAAGTCCCACCTTGTCATAGCGCTGGCGCATCGAGCGATAGAGATCGAGCGTCCGGTCCACGTAGCTCGAGTCTTCCATATCCAGCCAGAGGAAGCCTCCGGTGGCCCTGGCCTTGTCGGTCAGGGTCAGGATGTGGGTGCGGCATTCCTCGATCGAGTGATCCAGGCCCAGCTGGGTCGGCTTGACCGAGACCTGGATCGGGAGGTCCCGCTGCTTCACTTCGTCGAAGAGGGCGAGATAGTGATCGCGCACCGCATCGGCCTGGCTGAGACCGGTGAGGCTTTCCCCGAGCTGGGTGAGCACCGTGCCGAAGCCGGCGGCCTTGAGGGCGGCCGAGGCGCCGAGAGCATCCTCGAGCTCCTCCCCCGGCATGAACTTGCGGACGGCCTTCTGGGCGAAGGCGCGCTCCGAGGCCTGCCTGGCCAGCCACTGGCTCTTGGATGCTCGGAGCAGAATCGAGCGGGCGAGTGACATGGTCAGGGCCTCCAGGTGCCGCGGGCCACGGCCGGCTTGAAGTCGGCGAGGCCGCGCGGGGGGAAGGGCAGGGTCTTACCCTGTTCGGCGCTCATGTAGGCGGTCATCAGGACCTTGACCACTTCGAGGCCGTCATCCCAGTTGAGCCAGGGCAGTTTGCCGCGGCGGAAGGCGTCCACCATCACCCGGTTCTCCGCTTCGTAGCCGTAGGCGGCCGCTTCCCCCGCGATGACGGGCATCAATCCCATTTCGGCGTTCTGCTTCTCGACCAGGTCCTCCCCGGAGCGCCCCTTCACTTCCCGGCTGAAGAAGAGCTTGAGGCCGCTGTCGAGGGTGTTCCACGCCATCGAGTACTCGGGTCCAAGCAACTCGGCGGAGAGGCGGAGGCCGGCGCCGACGAAGCTCCAGCTCGTCGTCGCCTCGCCCAGCACCTTGTGGCCGTCCGCGGTCTCGAACTCGATCATGACGCTGGCGAAGTCTTCGGCGGGCTGCCTGGCGTAGTCCACGGCCTTGCCCATCGCCGCCTTCAGGCGGCGGACATACTCCGGCCGGCTCCACTTGAGGCTGGCGATGTGGCCGGTGATCCGGACCGGCTTGACCGAGCTGCGGTGCTCCCCCGGCTTGGTAAGGAGGTGCCGCACCACCAGCGCGGAATGGCACATCATGTCGTTGAGCACGCCGCCGCCCTGGAGGCGCCCCTGCCAGAACCACGGCATGTGGGGGCCGCTGTGCTCCTCGGCGGCGCGGGCCAGGTAGGGGCGGCCGGTGAGGTTGGCGCCCCGGGCCCAGAGAATGTTGCGGCCGTGCTCGACTTCCGGGGCAAAGAGCTGGTTTTCGAGGTAGCCGTGCAGCAGGTCGGTCCCCTTCACCAGCTTCGTGATGTAGCTGGCCTCCGCCACGTTCCGGGCCAGCGGCTTTTCGCACGCGATGCCGACCAGCTCTCCCTTGCCGCGGGCGATCGTGTCGCAGATCTCCTCGACATTCTCGATCCGCGCGTGGTTGGGGCCGCAGAGCCAGAGGGCGTCGATCTCCTCGTCGGCGACCATGGCCGCGATCGAGCGGAACGCCCGGGTCTCGCCGAGTTCGAGGGAACGGCAGAGCGCCGCGGCCTCGCCGGCCCGCCGGTGGTTGGGGCTCCAGACCCCGCGCACTTCGGCGTGGCGCACCCCGGTGAAGGCCTGCATGTGAAAGCGGGCGTTGAACCCGCTGCCGATGAATCCGATGCCGAGGGGACGGTGAGACATGGCTCGTCTTGAAGGATGGTTGCGGTTAACGGGAGAAAGACGAAGCGCGAAAAGGGAAAGGCGAGAGCTGTTCCCTTTCGCTTTTCCCCTTTCGCTTTCTCCTAGTAGTTCACGCCCAGCTTCTTGAGCGCTTCCGGCGGGCAGCCGTTCCACTCCATCACGATGGTATTGCCGAGGTACTGGAGGTCCTCGACGCCCATCTTGCTGGAGAAGAAGCCGGAGGCGGTGAGGTCGCGGAAGTCACTGAAGAAGGAGACGCCCTGACTCAGCGCCGGCCTGGCCTTGGCGGGCCACGCGATGTCATCCAGCACCTGGCGCCGCTGGGCATCCGAGGCCAGCAGGAAGGACTGGTTGAACCGCTCCCGGCATTCGGTGTCGAGCCAGGCCAGCCCGCCGCGCATCGGCGTCTGCATGCTCTTCTGGTCGTTCAGGATGAAATCCATGAACTCCGGCACCCCGGCATCCGTCGCGCTGCCGGAGCGGGCGTCCTTCGGGATGATGTAATCCGCCAGCAGCCGCACCGTCTGGTACTCGTGGGCGGTGAACCAGGCCGGTGTGAATGGAGCGGCGGCGGCCTGCGCCGCGCGGGCCGACTCCACGGCGCGGGTAATCGTGCGAGGGGAGAGCCCGGCGGCCAGGAGCGGAATCCCGGCCATCAGCTGCACCGCATCCCGCCTCGAAAGTTCAGTCATCCGACCACCTCCGGAAAACATTGAACGCGGAGACGCGGAGATTCGCGGAGTATCGCGGAGAACTGCAACAGCAAGTTTCTCCTTCGCGAGTCTCCGCGTCCTCTGCGCCTCCGCGTTGGCAGTTCCTAGATCTCATTGTTCTTGATGGCATTGGTGATGTACGCGGATGTTCGCATCGAGAGCGCCAGGATCGTCCAGGTCGGATTCTTGTCCGCCTGCGAGACGAACGGGCCGCCGTCGGCGATGAAGAGATTCTTGACGTCGTGCGCCTGGCAGTTGGAGTTGACCACCGACGAAGCGGGATCGCTCCCCATCCGGGTGACCCCCAGCTCGTGGATGATCGATCCGCCGTTGCTGATGCCGTAGCCCTTCTCCTTCGGCGGCATCGGGTCCCACACCTTGCCCCCCAGCTCCTCGATCAGCGCGCGGAACGTCTGCTGCATGTGGCGGACCTGGTTGTACTCGTGGTCCGTCCACTCCCAGTGGAAGCGGAGCACCGGAATGCCCCACTGGTCCACCGTGTCCGGGTCGATCTCGCAGTACGATTTCTCGTTGGGCACCATTTCGCCACGGCCGGAGAAGCCGATGGTGGCGCCGTAGTACTTCCGGTAGTCCGCCTTGAGCGAGGCGCCGTAGCCGCCGCCGCCGGGATAGTTCTGGATGCCGCCCATGAAGCCATAGGACGGCTGATAGGTGCCGCCCCAGATCTCGATGTGATAGCCGCGGGGGAAGTCGAGCTTCCGGTTGTCGACCCACCAGGGCATGTACAGGTGGGCGCCGCCGACGCCGTCCTCGTTGTGCGGCACATGGTCCACCATGCTCGGGATGTAGCCGCCCACGTCGGTACCCGTCGTGTCGGTGAGATACTTGCCGACCGTGCCGCTCGAGTTGGCCAGCCCCTGCGGGAAGGCGCTCGACTTCGAGTTGAGCAGGATGCGGGCGGACTCGCAGGCGCTGGCCGCGAGTACGACGACCCGCCCCCGTGCCAGGTGCTCCACTCCGGTCGCCTTGTCGATGTAGACCACGCCCTCGGCCCGCCCCTTCTTGTCCAGCACCACTTCCCGCGCCATCGCCCCGGTGACCAGGGTGAGCTTGCCGGTGGCCATCGCGGGAAGGACCAGCACGTTGGTCGAGGTGAAGTTGGCGTTGGCCTTGCACCCGCGGCTGCACTGGCCGCAGTAGTGGCAGGCGGCGCGGCCGTTGTGGGGCCGGGTCAGGATCGAAAGCCGGGAAGGAATGCAGGTGACGTTCTGCTTGTCGGCGGCCCGCTTGACCAGGAGTTCCCAGCAGCGCGGCTTGGGCGGCGGGAGGAAAACCCCGTCGGGGTGATTGTGCAGCCCTTCGGCGCTGCCGAAGATGCCGACGAGCTTGTCCACCTCATCGTACCAGGGCTTGATGTCGTCGTAGGTAATCGGCCAGTTGTCGCCCAGGCCGTCGATGCTCTTGCGCTGGAAATCATCGGGGCCGAAGCGGAGCGAGATCCGGCCCCAGTGATTGGTCCGCCCGCCCAGCATCCGCACCCGGAACCAGTCGAACTTGGTGCCCTCGGCCTTGGTGTACGGCTCTCCCGGCAGGGACCAGCCGCCCAGTCCCGCATCGAACTCGCCGAAGTTCCGCTCAGGGGTGCTCATCCCCCGCCTGGGCGATTCGTACGGCCACTTGAGCATCGCCGAGTCCTTGGTGTTGTCCCAGGGGCGGCCGGCCTCGAGGACGAGCACGCGCGCGCCGGCCTTGGTGAGCTGGTGCGCGGCCATGCCGCCGCCGGCACCGGAGCCGACGATCACGACGTCGTACTGATCATCAGAGCGGATTGCGGGCATGTCCGTCCGGTGCGTCAGGGGTGATTGGCGGCGGGGAGATTGCGGATCCAGATGTTGCGGTAGCGTACCCGCATTTCATGGTCCTGCAAGGCCAGCGGGAGCTTGTCGGCGCCCTTCACGTAGGGCGGCCGCCGCTGGTAGGCCGTGGGGCCGGTGAGCGCGACATCGTCCTGGACCAGGATGCCGTTGAACAGCACGGTGACCCGCGCGGGACTGGTCACCTTGCCGCTCGCATCGAAGCGCGGCGCGTGAAAGATGATGTCGTAGCTCTCCCACTCACCGGGCTTCCGCGCGGGATTGACCAGCGGCGGATACTGGCCGAAGAGAGCACCCGCCTGGCCATCGGGATACGTCTTGTTGTCGTAGCTGTCCAGAACCTGCACCTCGTACTGCCCCATCAGGTAGACCCCGCTGTTGCCGCGCTCCTGGCCTTCGCCGGTGGCGGGCACGGGGGAACTCCACTCGACGTGAAGCTGGCAGTCGCCGAACCCCTGCCTGGTCTGGATCGAGCCGGTGCCGGGTGCCACCTCCATATATCCGTCCTTCAGCAGCCAGGGTGCCTTCTTGCCGGAATCGGTGCTCCAGGCGTCCAGATTCTTCCCGTCGAACAGGATGATGGCGTCCGAAGGGGCATCGCCAAGCTTGGCGCCTGGGGTCACGAGAGCCGGCTGCGGGCGATCCATGGAGTGCTGGGGGTAGTCCTCGGGCTTCGGCTGCTGGGCCCGGAGGAGCGCGGACGGGATGAGGAGTCCCGTCAGGATGGCGAAAGTACCGCGGTTCATCATGTTCCCTTTCTCAGACCTTGCAGAGTTCGACGGCCTGCCTGAGCGAGGCGAGTGGCGGGCCGGTCGGGACGAATTCGTGGGCGAAGTAGCCGGCAAAGCCCAGGTCGGCGATTGCCAGCGCGATGGCGCGCCAGTTGAGCTCCTGCCGGTCGTCCAGTTCATGGCGGCCGGGCACGCCACCCGTGTGAAAATGGCCGAGGTGGGCGATGTTGTCCCGGATGGTGCGGATCACGTCGCCTTCCATGATCTGCATGTGGTAGATGTCGTACAGCAGTTTGACCCTTGGCGAGTTCACCCCGTTCATCACTTCAACGCCGAACGCGGTGCGATCCCCCTGGTAGTCCTTGTGGTCCACCTTGCTGTTGAGCAACTCGACGCAGACCGTCACCTTCTGCTCCTCAGCCTGGGCCTTGATCTTCGAGAGCCCCTCGATGCAGTTGGCGATGGCTTCGCTGTCGCTCCGGCCCCGCCGGTTCCCGAACATGGTAATCACGTTGGGAACCCCCGCCCTGGCCGCCAGGGGAATGGTGTGCTCGAGCTCCGTGAGCAGCATCCGGTGGTTGGCCTTGTCGTTGAATCCCGTCGCGATGAAGTCGTCCCGGGCACTCGGATACCCCATGGAGCAGACCAGCCCCGCGTCCGCGGCGGCGGGCCACTCGTCCGGCTGCAGCAGGTCGATCGCGTCGAGGCCGATGCTTTTCGCCTGCTTGCAGAACTCGGCGAGTGGAATCGACGAATACGGCCAGCGGCTCACCGACTGCTTGAGGCGAGGCGGGGCCGCGGGGCCGCGGGGCAGGGGGGCAGGTTGCCCCGCTGCGGAACGGAGCGCCGCTGCAGCGAGCAGCCCGCCTGAGCCCTGCAGCAGTTCGCGTCGGGTGAGATCAGCCATTGTTCCCGAGGTTGGTGTGCTCGACTCTGCCCCCCTGCCCCCCTGCCCCCCTTAAAACCGCAGCTGCCTCAGATACCGGTACGACACCTCCGCGCTCGCCAGGCCGTCCTTCGGTTCATCGTGCTCGACGAAGTAGTGCTCGATCCCCGCCTGCTTGTGCTTCGCGAAGATCTTGCCCCAGGGAATGACGCCAGTGCCCACATCCGCCATCACGTGCTGCGGCGGCCCCTTGGAGTCCTTGATGTGCACCAGGCGGATCCGCCCCGGCCACCGGGCAAAGTATTCCAGCGGATCCCTGCCACCCCTGGTCACCCAGTAGAGATCCATCTCCAGCTTGACTACCGACGGATCGGTGGCGGAGAGCAGGACATCGTACGGCACCTGCCCCTCGAGCGGCTCGAACTCGTACGAGTGGTTGTGGTAGGCCATGCCGAGCCCGGCCTTCTTTGCCGCGTGGGCCGCCTCGCTCAGCCGGTCCGCCACCCGCTTCCACCCATCGAGAGTCTTGCGCTGGTCTTCGTCGATCCAGGCCACCACGGCGTATTGGTGCCCCACGGCCAGCGATTCCTCCACGACTTTGTCCCACTCCCCTTTCACAATCCGCGTGTATTCGACATGGGCCGAGGGGGCAGTGAGGCCGCTGGTCTTGAGGGCGTTCCGCACCTGCGCCGGCGTGTGATCGAAATAGCCCGCGAACTCGACCTCCTGGTAGCCGATCTTCGCGATCCGGCCCAGCGTTCCCTCGAAGTCGGTCTTCATCCTGTCCCGCACGGTGTAGAGCTGGATCCCGATGGGGCCAAGCTGGTCGTACGCGGGAGGCCACCGTCTGCCCAGTGCGAGCGCGGCCACACCGCCGGCGGCGGCACCGAGGAACTCCCGGCGATCAGATGGCATGGCGGTTCAGCTGGCGGACGGCGTAGTCGCAGGCGCGGGCGGTCAGGGCCATGTAGGTAATCGAAGGGTTCTGGTTGGCCGAGCTGGCCATGCAGGCGCCGTCAGTGATGAAGAGGTTGGGGATTTCGTGGGCCTGGTTCCACTTGTTGAGCACCGAGGTCTTGGGACTCTTCCCCATCCGCGCGGTGCCCATTTCATGGATACAGAAACCCGGGGCCAGGTGGTAGTTGAAGGTGCTGATGTCGGACGCTCCCGCGGCTTCGAGCATCTCGGCGGCGGTGACCTGCGCGTCCTTCAGGATCGCCTGCTCATTCGGACCGAAGGTACACTCGATCCTGAGGGCTGGTACACCCCAGCGGTCCGTGAGTTCGGGATCGAGCGCCACGTAGTTCTCGTGCCGGGGCAGGCACTCGCCCCACCCGCCCAGCCACATCCGCCACGGTCCCCGCTCCTCGATCAGCTTGCGTTTCCACTCGGCGCCGAAGCCGGGCAGTTGCCGGTCCCACCCGCTCCGTCCGGCGCTCCCCTGGAAGCCGTACCCGCGGACAAAGTCGGGGTGCTTGTCCTTCACATTGCGGAACCTGGGCACGTAGATGCCGTTGGGGCGCCGGCCGAATGTCACCTTGTCCTGGTTGCCCGGAATGGTGCCGTTGGCGCCGGCGCCGTAGCAGTGATCCATGACATTGTGACCCACCTCGCCGCTGCCGTTGGCGAGTCCTTCGGGCCACCGCTCGCTCTTCGAATTGAGCAGCAGCCGCGCGGACTCCAGCGCCGAGGCGCAGAGGAACACGATCCGGCCCTGGAACTCGAGAACCTCGAGCGTCCCGGCATCGATGACCCGGACTCCGCTCACCCGGCCCTTCTTCGGATCGTACAGCACGCTCTCGACCACGCTGTTGGGCCGGAGGGTCATCCGCCCCGTCGCGGCCGCGAGCGGAAGGGTGACATTGATGCTGTTGAAATAGGACCGGGTGATGCATCCCCGTTCACACGGGCCACAGTAGTGGCAGGCCGCTCGACCGTTGAGGTCGGCGGTGATGATCGCGGCACGGCCGGGGGTCATGACCCTTTCGCGCCCCCACTTCGCCGCCATGGCGTCCCGCACCACCATCTCGGCGCAGTTCATCGGCATCGCGGGGAGGAACTGGCCGTCCGGGAGCTGGCTCAGCCCTTCGGCCTGGCCGCAGATGCCCACCACCTTTTCGACATAGTCGTACCAGGGGGCGATGTCCTTGTAGCGGATCGGCCAGTCCACCCCATGCCCGTCCCGCGCGTTGGCCTCGAAATCGAGATCGCTCCAGCGGTACACCTGCTTGCCCCACGTGATGGAGCGGCCGCCCACCTGGCGGCCCCGGATCCACTTGAACGGCTTGTCGCCCGGGGTGTTGTAGGGATTGTCGACGTCGCTGACGAAGAACTTGCTGGAGTACTCGTCGCAGGCGTAGCACTCCGACTGGATCTTCTGGTCCCGCGTGAGCGCCTTCCGGTCGCCGCGGCCCCGGAACGGCATTTCCCACGGCGGGACATGCTCGACATAGTCCTGCTCGGGCACGATGTTGCGGCCGGCTTCGAGCACGAGCACCCGGAGCCCCTTCTCCGTGAGCTCCTTGGCCGCCCAGCCGCCGGTAATTCCCGATCCGACGACGATCGCGTCGAACACCTTGTCGTCCGCGCGCCTGGGCATCAGCGAGTGCCCATCTGGACGCAGCCGTCGTAGCGGCCCGGGATCATCGGAGTCTTGAGCACCTCGGTGACGACGCGCTCCGAGGTGAAGTAGCCATACACCGACAGCGATTTGAGCGTCGCGAAGCTCGACTCGGCGCTGCCCTTCTCGCCTGTGGCACCATCGACCTTCGCCAGGAGGTCCTTCTGGGTGTCCGGGGTCAGCGACAGGAACGTGCTGCCGCTCCGGCGGTCGAGATCATCCAGGCCGGCGAGGAAATCACGCCGCTCGTCCTCCGTCTGCCAGTCGGCCAGGATCCTGGCGATGAAGTCGGGAACGCCGACCGCGCCGGCGCCGGGAGTATCGCTCTCCGGAAACACCAGCTCGGCGAGTGCCGCGATCGTGTCGCTGGCATGGGTTGAAAGGCCGGTCCCGCCACCAGGGGCCCGCGCATGGGTGGCGCGCCCCAGGGCGAGCAGGCGCTCGGGCGGCAGGCCGGCCAGCGCCGGCACCGTAACGGCTCCGGCCAGCAGGCGGAGCAACTCGCGTCGTTGCATCGGGGGAAAATCTCCGGGCGGTCCCAAGTAAGTTGATGGAGCGATCACCCACGCGCCAGAGGCCGGAACACGCAATGCCACTGCCGATCGAACCCGTTCTGCCTCAACTCCGGACCACACTCGGCGGGAGCACCGCCGCCGTGCTGCAGGCGCCTCCTGGCGCGGGCAAGACCACCAGGGTTCCGCTCACGTTGCTCGACGAACCGTGGCTGGCCGGCAGGAAGATCATCATGCTCGAGCCTCGGCGGATCGCCGCGCGCGCCGCGGCCCGCCGGATGGCGGCAACGCTTGGTGAACCGGTCGGTGAAACGGTCGGCTACCGTATCCGCCGGGAAACCCGTTCGGGAGCCAGGACCCGGATCGAAGTCGTCACCGAGGGGATCCTGACCCGGATGCTCATCTCGGATCCGGCGCTCGAGGAGGCGGGGCTCCTCATCTTCGACGAATTCCACGAGCGCAATCTCGTCGCCGACCTGGGCCTGGCACTGGCGCTGGAATCCCAGACGCTGCTGCGCCCCGATCTCCGTCTGCTCGTGATGTCGGCCACGCTGGACGGCGCGGCCGTGGCCAGCCTGCTCGACGGCGCACCGGTCATCACCAGCGAGGGGCGCCACTTTCCGGTCGAGACCCGGTACCGCTCGCCACGTCCCGATCAACGCCTCGAACCGGCGCTGGTGCCACTCGTGCGCGAGGCACTTGGTGAACCGGATGGAGATGTGCTCGTCTTCCTCCCCGGCGCGGGCGAGATCCATCGCACCCGGGATCTGCTTGCTGATGCCGGGCTCGGGCCGGAGGTCGACCTCATTCCACTGTATGGCCAGCTCACCGGCGAGGCCCAGGACCGTGCCCTCGAACCGGCGGCGCGGGGACGGCGCAAGGTCGTGCTGGCGACGTCGATCGCCGAGACGAGCCTCACGATCGAGGGCGTGAGCATCGTCATCGACGGCGGCTGGTCGCGGGTGCCGCGTTACTCGCCGACAACTGGAATGAGCCGGCTGGTCACGGTGCGGGTGACGCGCGCCAGCGCGGACCAGAGGCGAGGTCGCGCCGGCAGGCTCGGTCCCGGCATCTGCTACCGCCTCTGGGCCGCGGCGGAAGACGCCGCGCTGATCCCGCGCTCCACGCCGGAAATCCTGGAGGCGGACCTGACGCCGCTGGCCCTCGACCTGGCCGCCGCGGGTGTCTCCGATCCGGCGAGCCTCCGCTGGCTCGACCCGCCGCCGGCGGCCGCACTCGCCGAAGCGAGGAATCTGCTATCCGGACTCGGCGCTCTGGACCCCGACGGGCGAATCACCGCGCAGGGCAAGACGCTCGCCGGCCTCGGCATGCACCCACGACTGGGCCATCTGCTGCTGGAATCGAAGAAACTGGGCGAGGGCGCGGTCGGCGCGGCGCTCACCGCATTGCTCGAGGAGCGGGATCCGGTCAGGGGAGATGGACCAGAAGCCGATCCCGACCTGAGAGTGCGGGTGGACCTGGTACTCGGAGGGGACCGCCAGCGGTCGGAGGGATACATCGATCACGATCTCGTCCGGCGGATTCGCCAGGAGGCGCGGGTGCGGTACGACCAGCTGGGTGCGGGTCCGTGGCCGAGGCAGGGAGTTTCCTCGGAGGCGACGGGTCTCCTGCTTTCATTTGCCTACCCCGACCGGATCGGTCAGCGTCGCCAGGGGCAGGCAGGACGCTTTCTGCTGAGCGGAGGTCAGGGGGCCGTCACAACTGCTCCTTCGCTTGCCCTGGCCGACTGGATCGTGGCGGCCGACCTCGACGGCGACCGGCGTGAAAGCCGGATCTGGCGGGCCGCACCCGTGAAGCTGGGGGAACTTGAGCGCCACCACGCCGCGGTGATCACGAGCGGCGAAGAAATCGAGTGGGACGAGGCCGCGGGCACGGTTGTGGCGCGCCGAGTGCGCAGACTCGGTGCGGTCACACTGGAGGAGAAGGCGCTGCACAGCCCAGATCCGGAGCGGGTCAGTGCGGTACTGCTCGACGCCATCCTGCGAGAGGGTCTCGAGCGCTTGCCCTGGGGCGAGGGGGCTGCACGGCTGCGCCAGCGCATGGCCTTTCTTCACGGCCTCGATGCCTCATGGCCCGACATGTCGGACGACGCGCTCCGTCGAAGCGTCGGAGTCTGGCTCACGCCGAAGCTCACGGGCATCCGGAGGCGCGACCAGCTCGCCCGCATCGATCTTTCGGCCGCCCTGCTCGACCTGCTGAACTGGGAACAGCGCGCGGCACTCGACAAACTGGCTCCCACCCACATGGCAGTGCCCAGCGGCTCCCGGATCCCGGTGGACTACACTGATCCGGCGGCACCGGTACTGGCGGTGCGGCTGCAGGAGGTATTTGGCCTGAGCGAAACCCCGCGTGTCGGGGGAGGGAAGGTGCCGGTCGTGATGCACCTGCTGTCACCGGCGCGGCGACCGGTCCAGGTGACGCGCGATCTCGCCGGCTTCTGGCGCTCCACCTACTTCGACGTGAGGAAAGATTTGAAGGGGCGCTACCCGAAGCACTACTGGCCGGACGATCCACTCATCGCCGAAGCCACCCACCGGGTGCGGCCACGGCCGAAATAAACTGCAGCACGCGGAAGAACGCGGAGAACAGCGCGGATCGCTCCGCTCCCCTTCCACCACCGCCTCGAACGGCAGACTACAAGTCTCTTGGTGAACCACAGCAACTCTTCCGCGTCCTTCCTCGCAGTGTTCCGCGTTCCTCCGCGGCGTCAGTCCCATCGGCGTTCGTCCGCGTCCAGCTCTCCATTGTGATCCAGCCCTGCGATGCGATGTCGCAGCAGCGGCCCCTGAGATCTCTTGTACTGGGGCTGGAACTGGTTGAGCTGCTTGAGGTTACGAGGTCGGCCGGAACGGTACGTGGCTTGCTTCTTTGACTGGCGAAGCTGCGGACGGCGTTCGCCGCACCGCTCCGACCGGGAATGGAGGCATTGCCATGCGGTATTTCCTCGGGCAATTGCGAGCCGCTACCACGTTTCTCGCCGCAGCCCTCAAAGGCTGACCCCCGCGCGACAGCGCAGCGCGAGAGCGCAGCGCGCGGGGCAGTCAGTCGGCCAGGAGCCTGGCTACCAGCCCGGCTAGCGCTGCCTGGTCTGGCGCACTGCCCTGCGCTACGCGGGGGGATCCGCCCCCGCGTCCACCGACATCGGCAATTCCCTTCTTCAGCAGTTGACCGGCGTCCACCCCTGAATCGGCTGAGCTGGCGATGACCAGCGCGGCCGGCTGCACGCTGTTCCCGACCAGCACCGCCTTTTCCATTCCTGTCACCGCCTGGGCCAGCGCTCTCAGCGCCTCGGCGCCTCCTTCGGCAACCTGTTCGTGCAGCCAGCGAACGCCGTCGGCGCGTGGCTTCGTGTTCGCGTACAGCTCGGCCGCCCGGTAGCCCGCCACCCGCTCCTCGAGCTCACGCCGGGCAGACTGCAGCGACTTGAACTCACTCCGCTCCTTTTCGAGCAGCGCCGGCAGTTCCCCCATCGCCGCCGACCTCGCCGCCGCCAGCCCCGCCAGCACTTCATAATCGCTCCGCGCCCGCTCTACCGTCCGCCCGCCGCAGAGAAACTCCATGCGCACCATTCCCTTGGCGCGCTCCACCTTCCTGACGAGGAGTGCCCCGATCTGGCCCGTGGCCGAGACGTGCGTGCCGCCGCAGGCGCTCCGGTCCACGCCTTCGATGGTGATGACGCGGATCTCGCCCGTCCGGCCGGTTGGCTTCCGCAGGCCCTGGACGGTGGCGGCATCCTCGAAACTCACCACCACCGGCCGATTCTCCCTGATGAGGTCATTGGCCCGGCGCTCGGCCTGGCGTGCCTGGTCGGCCGTGAGCGAGGCAATCGAAAGATCGATCGAGGAACTCTCCGGCCCGAAGTGGACGCTCGCGGTCGGGGCGCGAAAGAGATCCTCGACCACCGCCGAGAGCAGATGCTGGCCGGTGTGCTGCTCCATGTGATCCCGCCGCCGCCCGGCATCGACCTGTCCTTCGACCTGCGGCGACTCGAGCGGGGCGGCGAGGAGATGCGCAATCCGATCCTCCTCGTCGACGACGTCCTCGACCCGGATGCCGCCCAGCAGGCCCGTATCGAACGGCTGGCCTCCAGAGGTGGGATAGAAGGCCGTACGGTCGAGATAGATTCGCCGGCCGCCGTCGTCACGGGCGGTGACTTGCGCCGAGAAGGTGAGCAGCGTCGCGTCGCGGTAGTAGAGGCGTTCGGTGGGCATGAGTCGAGAGTCGCGAGACGAGAGTCGCGAGTCAAGTCGCCGGGTCGAGTGATTTCAATTTGGGGAGGAATAGCGACATTTCTGCTTGGCCAACCAGCCAACCCGTTACTCGAGGGATGCTACTGTCTCATTCTTCGACGCCACCAATTCTTCTGAATTGATTTCGATACCTCCTCTTCGCATCGTGTGGGCGACCCAAGTGCGGGGTGGGGCGGGGCACGGTTGGGGGGGCAGGTCGCCGAGGTTTCCATGCTGGATCGACGCGCTTTCCGGGCCGGCGCCATGGCGCTGGCCGTTGTGCTGCTGTCCTCCTGTGCCGCGGACGATACCGGTCCGAGCGGTCCCCAGAACCAGCCGATTCCGGGACTCAAGGCCTGGTCCGACCCCGCCACGTGGCCCAGCGGCCAGGTGCCGGTTGCGGGAGACAGCGTGGTGATCCCCGCCGGCCTCGCGGTCCATCTCGATACCACGCCTCCCGCACTCACCAGCCTCCGGATCAATGGCACCCTCGTGGTAGACGACAAGAGCCTGTCGCTCACGACGGGGTGGATCGTCGTGGGTGGCCTGCTCCGCGTCGGCACCGAGGCCGCTCCCTTCAGCCACAAGTTCCGCATCACCCTGACCGGCTCGCCCGACGACGGCAATATCGACGGGATGGGGAACAAGGTGCTGGGTGTCACGGGAACCATCGACCTGCACGGCCAGAAGCGGGCAGGCTGGACTCATCTCGGCGCCACGGCGCCGGCTGGCGCCACGACGCTCGACCTGGTCAGCGGCGTCACCGCCTGGCGCGCGGGAGACCGCCTGGTCGTGGCCTCCACCGACTACGATCCGCTCAAGGCGGAAGAGGTGGTGATCGCGGCGATCAGCGGGACCTCGGTGACGCTTACCGCGCCCCTCAAGTACGCCCACGGCGGCGTGACCGCGACCCTCAACGGCGTGACGGTAGATGAACGCGCCGAAGTCGGGTTGCTCTCCCGCAACATCACGATTCAGGGGGATACCGGCTTGACCCCAGGGTACGGCGGACACCTGATGATGCTGGCGGGCGCCAGGGCCCGGATCGAGGGGATCGAGCTCTTCCAGATGGGCCAGCGGGGCCGCCTGGCCCGCTATCCGATGCACTGGCACATGGCCGGAGATGTGACGGGCCAGTATTTCCGCGGCAACAGCGTGTGGCGGACGTTCAACCGCTGCGTCACGGTCCACGGCAGCGACAATGCGGTGGTGAGCGACAACGTCTGCTACGATCACACGGGTCACGGCTACTTCCTCGAGGACGGCGCGGAGACGGGCAACACCTTCAGCGGCAACCTCGGTCTCGTCTCGCGGATTCCGCAGGGCGCCGACCGCTTCCTTCCGTCCGACGCCAACCCCGCCACGTACTGGATTACCAATCCGGACAACAGCTACCGCCACAACGTGGCGGCCGGCAGCCGGGGCTTCGGCTTCTGGTGCGCGTTCCCGGCGGCGCCGACCGGACTCTCGACCGGCGAACCGAACCTGCCGCGGACCACGCCGCTGCGCGAGTTCAGCGACAACGTGGCCCACTCGAACTGGAATGCCGGTCTCAACGTCGACAACGGGCCGATGCCGGACGGCAACACCGAGACGACCTACTTCGCGCCCCGGGTGGACCCGGCCGCCGATTCCGATCCGGTCGAGGCGGTCTTTCTCAACTTCCGCGCCTACCTGCACCGTGGCCGCGCCGTCTGGCTCCGGGGCGATCACCTGGCGCTGGTGGGCGCTGTCCTCGCGGACAACGGCATCGGCGCCACCTTCGCCGCCAACGAGACGCAGGTGCGCCAGAGCACCTTCATCGGCCACACCAGCCTGCCGTCGGGCCTGCCCTCCACCACCGTGCTGCGCGGCTACGAGTTCTACGATGGTCGGGTATGGGCGGACAACGTGACGTTCATCAATTACGACGCCGGCACCACCGTGCCGGCGAGCGCCCTGGGCTACAACCGTACCAACGCCTTCCCCATCGATCCGCTCAACTACGCCGGCAACCTGACCTTCATCAATTCCAATCCGGTCTATCTCGAGAATCCCGTGGCCGACAAGGACGGAGACAAGGCAGCGGTCTTCCTGGACCGGGACGGGAAAGTCACCGGGACGGCGGGGGCCTTCGTCGCGGCCAATGTGCCGCTGATGATCGACGGCACCTGCGCATTCAGGTCCGCCTGGAACGCCTACGTCTGTCACCGGCGCTTCCTCCAGCTCGGCCTGCAGGACGGCACCGGGGCGGCCATCGGTCCCGTCACGGTGGTGCGGGACGACGGTGCATCGCTTGGGCTGAGCGGGATTCCCGGGTACCTGCAGGCGGCCTACTTCAGCAGCATGCCGGGGGAGCGCTACACGATTCAGTGGGGAGCCGGGGCGCCGGCCAATCCGAAGCTCTATCTCAACTCGGGGCAGGCGGGGGATGTGGCGCGGGTGACGATGCCGTACGCCACGGCACCGGGCAAGGTGATCCGGGATTACAACAGCGGGCACCCGATCGCCGCAGCGGCCTCACTGGCCGAGCTCGAGGCCAGCAGCGGCGACCGGTACTACTATGACGCCGCCGGCCAGGCCCTCCACCTCAAGCTGGTGGTACAGTCCGGCCGGGACTGGGGCACGCTCTTCGTCCAGCCCTGAGCTGGATCAGCGCGCCGGCATGTGCCTGGCCAGTGACGCCAGGAACGGCTGCACGAGTGCGGGAGCGGTGCTGCCCTCCCTCGCGAGGAGGGTCCCGACTCCATTCTTGTCGGCCGTCGTGGTGGGCAGCGCGCCGTACACCTTTTCGTTGGCCTTGGTGTCGACTTCCCACTTGGTGCCGGCGAGGTCGATGCCCGCGAACAGCCCCTTGGTCCGCGAGTACGAGTAGATCTCCGCGCTCGCCTTGTAATCCGTTTCGGCGGTAGCGTTGCGGCCCACCGGACCCGCCGCGACCGATGCCTGCCCGCCGAGGTTGAACGTCGAACTGGCGATGGTCTTGGCGGCGTTCTTGTTCATGAACACCAGCACCATGTCCGCCGATTGCCCGCCGATCTGCAGTCCGATGCTTCCCCCCTTGAGCGCCATGAAGGTCGGCGCGCTCCAGCCACCGGACAGCCGGCAGCTTGCCAGGCCGTATCCCACGCGTCCGCCGACACCCAGGCCGGCCTGTTTCACGCCCGGAACGGCGGCGATGCAGGTGGCCTGGCGCAGCATGGATTCCGGCGGGGCGCTGTCGCTGCTCTTGACCAGCTCGTCCAGGATTTCACCGGCCCGCTTGGCGCGCTCGGCAAATTTGTCGCTGTCCTGTACCGGGCGGGCGGCGGTGAGCGAGAGCGCGAGGAGGGAGAAGGCGGCAAGGCCCGGCACAAGCGCCTGCCGGCGGAACCGGGGCGCCCGATTGATTGAATTCGCGAATGGATTCGACATCAGTATCTCCACGGAGGAGGTGAACTGGTCTCAGTAGTATACCGAATTGCCCGTCCCCCCCGCCTTTCCGACCTTTCGCCCCGCATTCCGGCGCGCCGGATTCCGCCGCCAGGCCTGCATTACCCTCACCACTGAACAGGATCTTCCGAACGTGATGATTCGCCACTGCTATCGTGCCGCCGGTGTGGCCCTCCTGCTCTCCGCCTGCAACGGCGACAGCTCCGGACCCGGCAACACCCTGCCCAAGGGTGAGTTGCAGGTCGACGCCAGTTCCACGACCGCGTTCGCCACGGTGGATCTCTCCAGCGGGACCATCGTGACTGTGGCCGATCCTTCGACGTCCGATGCCTGGAGCCTCGGCTTTCGGCGCTATGAAATCCGGGTGAATGGTGGCGTGGCGGGACCTGGAGGCGTGAGCGGCTACAACCTGGCCAACAACGCCGGGGCCACGAGCGACCAGATCCTCGCCATGACGCCGGACAACCAGAAGGCCGCCTTCGACGCGGTCGGGGCCGCGGATATTCCCGATGCCGGCGCCTTCGTGACCGAAACCCTGGTGGCGAATCCCCTCGGCTGGCTCAACTTCGCTGGTGGCGCGCCGGCGGCCAGCACGGCTTCCGCGTGGAAGCTCCGGCGCACCGCGAATGGCGGCTATGCCGTGTTCCATCTGACCGGCCTGACGATCGGCGGGACGACGCCCCAGACAGCGGTGCTCGCGACCGCGACCGTCGAATGGCGCTACCAGCCGGCCGGCGGCGTGCTGGGCGCCGCCCAGCAGGCTACGCTCGACCGCGAAGCGGGGAAGTACGCCGTCGATTTCTCGACGGGTGCACTGAGCGCGGCCGGCGGCTGCGGCTGGGACCTTTCGGCCAACGCGGATTTCTCGATCACCACCAACACCGCCTGCGATGTCGGCACCTTCCCGCTGGATGCGGCGGAGACGTTTGCCGGCCTGACCACCGCGGCGGATGCGCCCGACTACGGCCTCTTCCTGGCCGGCCTCACGGGACCGGTGCCGTTCTCCACGGCCCTGGATGATCCCAACGGCCCGTTCCTCTACAACCTGGCCGGCGACAACCGCCTCTCCCCGACGTTCAACATCTACCTGGTCAAGGTCGGCACCGAGGTCTACAAGGTGCAGGTCATCGGTTACTACAGCGCGACCGGTGTCGCCGGACATCCCACTATCCGGTTCGCGAAGATCCAGTGATGCCGCGGGCGGCGGCGTGGCTGCTGCTGGCCGCGCCGCTCCTCTTCGCCGGTCCGGCCGCGGCCCAGTCGGCGGACACGGTGCGTGGCAGCGTCATCGACGACTCGAGTGGCGTGCCAGTCACCGGGGCCCGGATCGAGGTCCTGCCGGCCGGCACCAGGACCGAGAGCGGAGCGGATGGCCGCTTCCGCATTGTGGCCGGAACCGGAGACACCCTCCGCATCCGGGCCCTGGGCTATCGTGGCGCACAGGTCGTTGTCTCCGGAGCGGCGATGGAACTCCGCATCGCGCTCCTGCCGGCGCCGGCCGTGCTTCCCGAGCTGGTGGTCACCGCCAGCCGCCGCGAGGAGCGCGCCGCCGAGACGGCGGTCCATGTGACGGTGGTCAGCGCCGACCAGATCGCGGCGGCCGGCGCCGCCTCGGCGGATCGTGTCCTCGAAGAAATTCCCGGAATCCAGCTGCTTCCCAATGAACCCACCGGCTCGAATCTCTCGATCCGGGGGATCGACGGCGCCCGGGTGCTGGTCCTGGTGGATGGCGAACCCACCTTCGGCAACCTCCTCGAGAATCGTGACCTGAGCCGGCTGTCGACGATCGCCGCCGACCGGATCGAAGTCGTGAAGGGACCGCTGTCGGCGCAATACGGGTCCGACGCGCTGGGCGGGGTGGTGAATCTTGTCACCGCCAATCCGGCCGGACCCCTCGCGCTCGGCGCCACGGTCAGGGCGGGCAACGGCGGGCGCCGGGAGGCAGGGCTGAGTGGCGAAGGGGGCGGGCGGTTCGGCTACCGGATCAATCTCGGCGGGCGGGAGGACGAATCCGTCGCGAGCGTGGACCAGTCCGCCGATGCACTCGAGCGGGTCTACGACCTCAGGGCCACGCTCCGCTTTGCGGCGAGCGAGAAGCTCAGGTTCCGCAGCGATCTGTCGCTCCTCCGCGAGCGCCAGCGCTGGCAGCTTTCCGCCGACGGTTTCAACGGCTTCAATGACAACGCCGGCGCCTCAGGATGGCTCGAGGCCGCGGGCGCACTGGGCACCGGCGCCTGGAACGCCCGCTTCTACTTCGAGGACTACTCCCATCGTTTCCGCCAGGCACAGGCCGAAGAACCGATCGCGAGCGATACCGCGCCGGAGCAGACGGAGTCGATGCTCAAGGCGAGCGCCGGCTACTCCACCCGGGTGGGCGCCCACGGCCTGAGCGGCGGCGTCGACCTTTCCCGCCGCTCGATCGATTCGCCGGGAAAGGTGGACGGAACGCTCGCGGACCGGATGGTCGAGGGATTCGCCCAGGACGCGTGGACCAGCGGGCGGTTTCTCCTCACACCCGCCGCGCGGGTCAGCTGGAATTCACGCTGGGGCACGGCCGTGACCCCGAGCCTCAGCGCCGCCTGGGAGCAGACCCCATCGCTTCGCTGGCGTGCCGCCGCAGGCCGGGGATTCCGGGCCCCCAGCTTCAAGGAGCTGGCCTGGGATTTTTCCAACCCGCTGGCCGGCTACATCATCCTCGGCAATCCCGATCTCAGTCCGGAACGTTCCTGGCAGTACTCGGCGGGCGCCACGTGGGCCATCACTCCCTCGCTCGTGGCGGACGCGGAGGTGTACCGCAATGACATCCGCGACCTGATCGAACTCACGGCCAGCGCGACCGACTCCACGACCGGGCTGGTGCGCTACACGCCGCTCAACGTCGCCAGCGCCAGGACGCAGGGTGTCGAAGTCGGACTCAAGTGGAATTCGCCCGCCTGGCTCGTCTCCGCCGGCTATCACTACCTCGATGCGACCGACCGGGCGACGGGGGCAAGGCTCGATCGCCGCGCGGCCAATGAGGCGCGCCTCGCGGTCGGGCGCCGGCTCGGCCTGCTGCAGGGCCTTCGCGGCGACCTGACGCTGGTGTACACCGGCTCCGCGCCGGCGCTGCAGGCGGACGGCAGCGAAGGCGTACAGGAGGCATTCCTCCAGACCAATCTGCAGTTCCGCCTCGCAGTGCTGCACGGCCTCGAGTGCTCGGCCGGCGCGGACAACCTCTTCGACGTCCATCCCGCGGGCTGGAACGGCGTCTTCGGTCGCCGGTACTACCTGGGCCTCACCACCACCTGGCAGCCCTGATCTTGCGCCGGGCGTTACCTTCGGGACGCCGACCCGTCCCGGGGGATGCCCATGAAAGCCATCCAGATCTCCGCTCATGGCGGACCAGAAGTGCTGCGGCTCCTCGATTTGCCGGATCCGGTCGCGGGTCCGGGACAGGCCCTGGTGCGTCTCGACGCCTCCGGGGTGAACTACATCGATGTCTATCACCGCACCGGCCTCTACCAGTTGCCCCTGCCGCTGGTCCTTGGCCAGGAAGGTGCCGGCACCGTGGTGGGGGTCGGCCTCGGTGTCACCCGGGTCAAGCCGGGCGACCGGGTGGCCTGGTGCGACGTGCTCGGCTCCTACGCCGAACTCGTGGCCGCTCCCGCCGACAGGCTCGTGCCCATTCCCCCCGGTCTGAGCAACGCGGATGCGACGGCGCTGATTCTCCAGGGCGGCACCGCCCACTACCTCGCCTGTTCCACCTATCCGCTGAAAGCGGGGGATACCTGCCTGGTGCACGCGGCGGCCGGTGGTACCGGTCTCCTGCTCTGCCAGATAGCCCGGCGCCGAGGGGCGCGGGTCATCGCGACCGTCTCGACCGAGGCCAAGGCTGCTCTGGCCCGCGAGGCGGGGGCGACGGACATCATCCTCTACACCCGGCAGGATTTCGTGGCCGAGACGAAGCGGCTGACAGAGGGAGCGGGGGTGGACGTGGTGTACGACTCGGTCGGCAAGACTACCTTCGATGGCGGGCTCAATGTCCTCAGGCCGCGGGGACTGATGGTGCTGTTCGGGCAGTCCAGCGGACCGGTCCCGCCATTCAACCCCTCCATCCTCAATACCAGGGGGTCGCTGTTCCTCACCCGCCCCAAGCTGGGTGATTACACCAAATCACCCGAAGCGCTGGTGGCGCGGGTAGGCGAAGTATTCTCGTGGGCCGCCGAGGGGTGGCTGAAGGTGCGGATCGGTGCGACCTGGGCGCTGGCAGAAGCAGCGCGCGCCCACCAGAGCCTGGAAGGGCGCGCGACTACGGGAAAGCTGCTGTTGCTGCCCTGAGGCCGGCGGGCCTCAGCGTGCCATCGCGTCGCTGAAGGCCTTCATGGTCTGGCGCACGGTGGGCGGAACCACTTCCGCCGGCGCAGTGGCCCAGCTGTCGAACCGCTGCGCCAGCCACTGCTTCAGCGCCTGGTACTGCTTGGCCAGGTCCGCGTCAGTGATGTTGACGCTGTTGGCGTCGCCCTTCACGACTTCGGGGTGGGCCAGGAGCGCGGCATACAGCTGGTCCACCTTGGTGAGCGCGAGATCAACCGCCTGAGCGGCCTCCGCGGTTTCCCGCTGAGGCAGGCGGTGATCCCACGCCAGCATTTCCTTGGGCGTCGCCTTTTGTCCCCGCTGGGCCCGGGCGGCCGAATCGCCGTACGCCTTGTCGAGCGCCACCATCCGGCTCCGGTACGCGCCCACCATCCCGGCGGCCGACGAGATCGTGCGCCGGGCGCCTTCCATCGATTCCACCGAGCCGAACCGGAGTGGCGCGAGCAGGCGGGAGAAGCCGATCTGGCCCAGGCGGGCTTCGAGCTGCTTGCCCGCATCGGCGGCGGCATCGGCATAGTGATCCGCCACGGTGCCGAGGCTGACATTCGAACCGGCGGCGCCAGCGGCACCGACAGCGACGGTGCCGACGTCCGCGCCGGACACGTCGAGATCCACCGACATCGACTGCGGGCGGCCAGGCAGAATCGTGGCCGTCGTGTCGGGGGCCGGGCCCGAGGGCTTCGCGGCGACTGCCGGAGCGGGCGCATGCTCGACCGGGGGCTGTGCCACCGGAGTCGGGGCCGGCTTGGCCGCAAGCTGAGTCTGGGTTGCCGCCGGCTGAGCGGCCGGCGCCTGCGGCGCCGGAGCGGGCTGGGCGGCCGCGGCTTCCTGCACCGGCGT
>DATEHG010000037.1:0-17015 GCA_035279705.1 Gemmatimonadales bacterium | reverse complement strand
GGGACACGCCCGGGTCACGCCGCTGATCGAGGCCCCCGCGCTCTCCAGGGTGGCCGGAGCCGAAGTCCGGCTCAAGTGCGAATTCCTGCAGCCGGTCGGCGCCTTCAAGGTTCGGGGCGCCACCACCGCGCTGCTCCGGCTGTCCGAAGCCGATCGGGCCCGCGGGGTGGTCACCCACTCCAGCGGCAACCACGGCCAGGCCGTGGCCTACGCCGCCCACCGCCTCGGCATGAAGGCTGTGATCGTGATGCCGAAGACGGCGCCCGCGATCAAGGTCGACGGGGTGAAGCGCTACGGCGGCGAGGTGGTGCTGGTCGACAACCCGGCCGACCGCGAGCCGAAAACGGTGGAGCTGTCGCGGGAGCGGGGGCTGATCATGGTGCCCCCGTACGAGCACGCCGACGTGATCGCGGGGCAGGGCACCACGGCCCTCGAGATCCTCGAGCAGTGGCCGGCGGTGCAGGCGGTCATGGTGCCGGTGGGTGGCGGCGGGCTGCTGGCGGGGGTGGCGACCGCGATGCGGGGCGCGCGTCCCTCGGTGCGGGTGATCGGCGTGGAACCCGCGCTGGTGCCCAAGCTCTCGAAGGCGTTGGCGGCCGGCGGCCCCTCGCCGGTCGAGCGGAAGATGAGCCTGGCGGACGGCCTCCTCCCGCCGGCGCTGGGGATGCTGGCCTGGCAGCAGGTCAGCGGGTTCGTGAAGGAGGCCGCGGCGGTCACCGAGGACGACCTGGCCGCCGCGGTGCGGTTTCTGTACGAGACCCAGGGACTCAGGGTCGAGCCGTCGGGAGCGGCCGCCGTAGCGGCGCTCCTCGCGGGCAGGGCCAGGCCCGGGGTCCCGGTAGTGGCGGTGCTGACCGGTGGCAATGTCGACCCCGACCTCTTCGAACGCCTGGTGCGCTGACGCATGACGACTCGAGTCGCCAAGATCCTCGTCGCCGATGATGACCAGGCGCTCTCCCGGACGCTGACCTGGATCCTCAAGGAAAACGGGTACGACGTCACCACCATCCCCGGTGGCGAGCACCTGATCGAGCAGCTCGAGGCGGAGCAGTACGACCTCCTCCTGCTCGACATCATGATGCCCCGGATTGACGGGCTGCAGCTGCTCGAGCGGCTCAAGAAGGACGATCGCTTCAAGGACCTCCCGGTCCTCATGATCTCCTCGATGCCCCCCGAAGACGCGACGGTGCGCTCCTTCGGCCTCGGCGCCGCCGACTTCATCTCCAAGCCGTTCCGCGTCCGCGAGCTGCTGGCCCGCGTCAAAGCCCATCTCCGGATCGGCCGCGAGCTCAACCAGGCCCGCGCCGAGGCGCGTTCGCGCTCCGAGATGGTGGACATCCTCCAGGAAGTCACCGCCTCCCTCAAGCCGGACGAGATCTACAGCATCCTGGTGCGCCGGGTGGCCCGCGGGCTCAACATCTCCAAGTGCTCGCTGATCGTGGCGGACGGCGGGAGCGAGCACGGCATCGTGGTGGCGGCGTACGAAAACCCCATGCTGCGGAACCTCCAGGTCGAGCTCCGCCGCTACCCCGAGATCAAGCGGGCGCTGGAGCGGAGCGAGGTGGTGCTGGTGCAGGACGTCCGCACCGACCCGCTCTACCAGCAGGTCCGCCTCGACTGGGAAGCCGAAGGCCGCCAGGTGCCGACCCAGTCGGCCATCGCGCTCCCCTTCCGCCTGCGCGACCAGCCGGCCGGCGTCTTCTTCCTCCGCACCACCGAGAACGATCCGCCGCTCAACAGCCAGGACGTCGACTTCGCCGACCAGGTGATCAAGGCGGCGGTGGCCGCGCTCGAAAAGGCCTACGACTTCGAGCACGCGGTGCTGGACAAGGAGCAGATGAAGGCGCTGGCCGAGACGGACCCGCTGACCGAGACGTACAACCGGCGGGCGCTGGACGAGAAACTCGCCGGCGAGCTGGACCGGGCCAACCGCTACGGCGCGCCGCTGGCCTGCCTGATGCTCGACATCGACAAGTTCAAGGACATCAACGACTCGATGGGCCACCTGTTCGGCGACCACGTCCTGCGGCAGATTTCCCACATCCTCCGCCGCGAGCAGCGGACCGTGGACGTCGTCGCCCGCTACGGCGGCGAGGAATTCGTGGTCCTCCTCCCCGAAACCGGCCCCGAAGGTGCGCGTACCTTCGCCGAACGCGTCCTCAAGCGGGTCGCCAGCCATGAATTCGGGGAGCAGGGCCGCCCGGTGCACGTCACCCTGAGCATCGGCGTCGCCTGCTATCCGCTGGCCGGGGTCACCGAGGGCGAGGAGCTGCTCCGCGTGGCCGACCAGAACCTCTACCGGGCCAAGATGGACGGCCGCAACCGGTACCGCGATTGAGCCACCGGCGCTGCCCCAAGTGCGGCAAGACCTTCGAGGAGCCGGCGCGCTTCTGCGCGCAGGACGGCAGTCCCCTCGTGGCGCTGGCGGGGGAAATCCCGCCGGCCCGCACCCTGGTGCGCCCCGCCGCCTCGGCGCCCAAGCCCCGCACCAACGAGCGGGCCGGGAGCCTCACCAACGAACTGCTCGACGGCCGCTACCAGGTCGGCAAGAAGCTGGGCGAAGGGGGCATGTCCTACGTCTACCTCGCCCGCGAAGCGGCCACGGGGCAGGCGGTGGCCATCAAGGTGCTCTCGCCCCGGCTGTCGGGGGACAAGAGCTCGGTCGAGCGGCTGCGCCGCGAGGCGGGGCTCGCCATGCGGCTCGATCACCCCAATGTCTGCCGCATCCTCCGGCTGGGTGAAACCGAGGACGGCATCATCTACCTGGTGATGCCCTACCTCCCCGGCGAACTGCTCAGCGATCACGAAGTCAACAAGGGGCCGCTGGCCGTCGATATCGGGCTGGGCTGGCTGGTCCAGATGTGCCACGGCCTGCAGCACGCCCACGATCTCCAGATCATCCACCGCGATCTCAAGCCCGAGAACATCATGCTGGTGCCGGACAACACCGGCCCCGGCGGCGCCCGCGCCGTCGTGATGGACTTCGGCCTGGCCAAGGAACGGCGCCAGGAGCCCGAGGTCGCCAAGCTCACCGCCACCGGCATCGTGCTCGGCACGCCGGAGTTCATGAGCCCCGAGCAGATCCGCGGCAAGTCGATCGACGGCCGCAGCGACGTCTACGCCCTCGGCATCCTGGCGTTCGAGATGTTCACCGGCTCGCTGCCGTTCGAAGGGAAGACGTCGCAGGAGATGATGATCGCCCGGCTCAAGGGCAAGGCCAAGCTGGTGCGCACCGTGCGCCCCGAGCTGCCCATCCGCCTGGAGCTGGCGCTGGCCAAGGCCATGGCGCTGGAACCGGAGGAACGGTTCCCCACCATGCTCGCCTTTGCGGAGGCGCTCCAGGCCACGGAGGAGAGCGGCATCTTCGCCAAGCTCTTCCGGCGGTGATCCGCTCCGAGGCGTTCGATCCCCCCGAGTACCTCCACTGGACCCCCGACCCCGACCTGGTCCAGCAGTACCACCGCACCATCACCCAGGATGCCAACCGCCGGGCGCTGATCGAGGCGCTCGACCGCGACCGGCTGCTCGAGCTCTATCGCCGGCTGCTCCGCGCCCGCCTGATCGACCAGGCGCTGAGCCGCTGGGTGCGCCAGGGCGTCATCGCCAAGGCGTGGCTGGGCACCGGCGAGGAAGCGGTGACGACCGGCCCGGTCTACGCTCTCGATGCCAGGCACGACTACGCCCTGCCCGTCATCCGCAATCACGCCGCCAGCGCCGACCTCGGTCTCCCGCTCTCCGATCTCTTCCGCACCTACCTCGGCGCCGCCGATGGGCCGTCGCAGGGACGCGACCTGCACCTCGGCTCCTTCGCCCATCGCACCGTCTCGCCGATTTCTTCCACCGGCGCCATGGTTCCCGTGGCCCTAGGCATGGCGATGGCCATGCAGATCCAGGAGCGGGCGGGCGTCATGCTCACCTGGGTCGGCGATGGTTCGACCAAGTCTGGGCCGACGCACGAAGGGTTCAACTTCGCGGCCGTGCGAAAGGTGCCCGCGGTCTTCATCATCCAGAACAACCAGGTGGCCCTGGGCACGAGGCTCGACCAGCACCACCTGGCCCCCGACTTTGCCGACTGGCCCGAGGCGTACGGGATGGCGGGGGCGAGCTTCGACGGCAATCATGTTCTCGATGCCTGGGCGGCCACAGCCCTCGCGGTGGAACGGTGCAGGCGCGGCGAGGGGCCAGTCATGCTCGTCGCCAATACCTTCCGCATGGGCGGCCATGCCACCCACGACGAGCGCGAGGCCCGCGCCACGCTGCCCGCCGAGTCGTTCGCGGAGTGGGGGAAGCGGGACCCGGTGGGGATGTACGAGGAGTATTTGAAGGGACGGGGTATAGGAGAAGGCGAAAGGCGAAAAGAGGAAGGGGTGGTACGGGACGCGGTGGAGGCGGCGGTTGCCGAGGCGCTGGCCAGCAGGGATGTTGGGCATTCGGCGGCGGGGGCGCTGGAGCGGGTGTATGCGCCTGCGGAGCGGTGAAAGGCGAAGAGAGAAAAGCGAAGAGCGAAACGTGAGCAGTGAACGGGGAACAGTGAACAGGGAACGGGAATTCCAGGTCACCACCTCATCCTGAGGGAGCGGAGCGACCGAAGGACCTCGGCGGCGTAGGTCCCTCGCTTCGCTCGGGATGAGGTGTCGGTGTGCGGCCGCCTGCCCGTCCACCCGTCTGTCCGTCTAACAAGGAGACCGAAGCATGTCGAGATCGATGACAACCCGCGGCGCCGTCAAAGCCCTCATGCTCGTCGCCCTGGGCGGCGCAGTGGGCGCGGGCGGCACCTACGCCATCCGCGCCGGCGTGCACCCGCTGGACCGGATCACCACGCACGGCGAGTGGGTCAAGTTCGCCAACGCCAAGGGCGATTCGATCCGCGCCTACGTGGCGTACCCCGAGCGCAAGGACGCGGCGCCGGCGGTGATCGTGATCCACGAGATCTTCGGCCTCACCGACTGGGAGCCGACCGTGGTCGACAAGCTGGCGGGCGCGGGGTACGTCGCCATCGTGCCGGACCTGCAGTCGTCGCACTACGGCGCCAGCCCCGCCGATCCGGACAGCGGCCGCAAGATCACCGCGCTGCTGGTGCCGGATGACGTGACCGCCGATCTCGACGCCACGTTCGGCTACATCACCAGCCTGCCGTCGGTGAAGAAGAACGCCGTGGCCACCATCGGCTTCTGCTGGGGCGGCGGGCAGAGCTTCCGCTACGCCACCAACAACCCGAAGCTCAAGGCCGCGGTCGTCTGCTACGGCCCGCCCCCGGATTCCGCCGGTCTCTCCCGCATCCACATCCCCATCCTCGGCATCTACGGCGAGAACGACAACCGCATCGCCTCCACGCTGGGCGACGTGACCGCCCGCCTCAAGGCCCAGGGCGTCCCCTTCCCGCACGACAGCTATCCGGGGACGGGACATGGCTTCCTGAAGCCGGGGCGGAAGGGGAGTGATACGGACCAGGTGGGGAAGGCGTGGGACGCGATCTTCGGCTTCTACCACCAGTATCTCGACAAATAGCGGAGAGAGGAGAGCGAAGAGAGGAGAGCGGAAAAGCGGCCCCGGTCGCACCTCATCCTGAGCGACCCCCAAGCGAAGCGCAGGGGGGAAGTGAAGGATCTCTCCAGGGGCGAGCCGATCCTTCGCTGCGCTCAGGATGAGGTACAATTCCTCTCTCCTCTCTCCTCTCTACTCTCTCCGCGGTTCCAATTGGAGCTCCGCCCATGATCCATCACCTCGTATTGCTTCATTTCAAGGCTGGAGTGACGTCTCAACAGATCGCCGAAGCGGGCCGAGGCATGACCGCGCTCAAGGGCGTGATCCCCGAGATCCGGGAAATGTCCTGGCATCCCAACCTCGCCCCCAGCGCGAACGACTACCCCTGGGCCCTCTTCGTCCGCTGCGACGACATGGCGGCGGTGCAGCGCTATCTCGATCATCCGAAACATGTCGAGGCGGTGGGGAAGTTCCTCGCGCCAATCCGCGATGGTCGTCTTGCCATCGACATCGACGTTTCGTGAGCAATTCAACTGCGAAGATAGAAGATAGGAGATAGGAGATGGGAACTGCATGTTTTCCTATCTCCTATCTCCTATCTACTATCTCCGCTTTTCCAACAACGGATTCCAAGGCATGATTGCGCTGCTGATGCTGCTCCAGATCCAGAGCCCGCTCTCCGTCCGGTCGGACACCTTGCGGCTCGAGCACGACGCCCTGGACTACGACATCCAGCTCTCGCTGCCCGACACCGGCACCCACATCACCGCCCAGGTGCAGACGAAGTGGCGGGTGGGGAGCAGCGAGCCGATCCACCTCGAGCTCGACCCGAAGCTGGTCGTGGTGCGGGTGCTGATGGACGGGCTGTACCAGGAGCGGCTGACCCGGACCCTCTACGGCAAGTCGGACGGCCTGGTGCTGATCCCGCACCAGCGCCAGGCGGGGGACACGATGAGCACCGCCATCCGCTATCACGGCTGGCCCCGGGACGGCTTCGTGATCAGCACCAACGCCCAGGGCGAGCGTACCATGTTCGGGGACAACTGGCCCGACCGCGCCCACTACTGGCTGCCGGTGCAGGACACCCCCGCCGACAAGGCCACCGCCACCTGGCACGTCGAGGTGCCGCCGGGGATGAAGGTCATCGCCAACGGCGCCTTCCTGAAGGTGGATACCCTGGCCTATGGCCGGACCGTCTGGCACTACCGGATCAGCGAGCCGGTGCCGGTGTACACCTTCGTGGTCGGTGTCGCCCCGTTCGCGGTGACCGACCTCATTCCCGCGGCGTGCTCCATCAAGTGCGTGCCGATGAGTGTCTGGACCTATCGCGCCGACAGCGCCTATGCGGTGAACGGCCCCTTCCGGCGGGCGCCGGACATGGTGGACTACTTCAGCAAGACCTTCGGCCCCTTCCCGTTCGAGCGGCTGAGCCACGTCGAGTCCACCACCCGCTATGGCGGGATGGAGAACTCGACCGCCATCTTCTACCCCGCCAAGGCCTACGCCGAAAAGAAGGTGAGCGAGGAGACCGTGGCGCACGAGACCGCGCACCAGTGGTTCGGCGACGCGGTGACCGAGGGTGACTGGCACCACGTCTGGCTTTCCGAGGGATTCGCCACCTATCTCGCTGCCCTCTGGGTGGGCCATGCGGATGGGGACAGCGCCTTCCGCCGCCTGATGCAGCAGAACGCCAAGGAGGCGACGACCGACAACCCCGTGATCGACCAGCCGATCGTGAACCCCGCGATCCGCAACATCGACTCGGTGCTGAGCAACAACACCTATCCCAAAGCCGCCTGGGCCCTCCACACCCTCCGCGGCCTCATGGGCGACTCGGCGTTCTTCGCCGGGATGCGGGAGTACTACCGGAAGTACCGCGACGGGAACGCGCTGTCGTCGGACTTTGCCGATGTCATGAGCAAGGCGGCGGGGAAGGATGTGAGCTGGTTCCTGCAGCAGGCGCTGACGCAACCGGGCTATGCGAAGCTCTCGATCGAGTGGAAGTGGGACAAGAAGAAGCTCGCCCTGACCATCCGGCAGACCCAGCCCGAGGCCTGGGGCACCTTCACCCTGCGCGGCCTGGTGGTGCGGGTGGACGGGGTGGATCACCGCATCGACGTCGAGGGCCGGGAGTCCGTCGCCAATATCGGCGGGCTGAAGTCCAAGCCTGCCAAGATTGAAGTCGATCCGGGAAGTTGGTGGCTCATGCAGGCGACGGTTGGCGAGGTGCCATGAGCGCGTTCGGGCCTCACCCCCGGCCCCTCTCCAACAAGTTGGAGAGGGGTGACTCACGGGTTGAGTCGCGTCGCTCGGGATGGGATGCCTGCGCATGCAGGCGTGCCGCAGGCACGCAGGGCGAAGCCGAGGCGCGAATTCATTCGCGCTTTTTCCAATCCGTCGCCTCGCGCTCCGACCTCACCCCCGGCCCCTCTCCACATACGTGGAGAGGGGTGACTCGCGACTGAACCCGTGACCCGTGACCCGTGACCCGTGACTCGTGACCAGTAAACGGCGGACAGTAATCAGCAGCGCATCCCCCGGGCACAGGGCACAGGGGACCGGGCACAGCTGGCGGGCGATCCTGGCGCTGGCTGCTGTCGGATGCACGCTGGCGAGCTGTCGCGGCACCATGTCTCCGCTGTCGAATCGCCTCAAGATCGGCGAAGAATCCTTCGTCATCTTCGTCGCCCGCGGTGAAGGTGACCTCGGCGATCTGTACGCCCTTCCCGCCTCCGGCGGTGTGCCGCTCCAGGTGACGTTTACCCGCGTCGAGGAGTCGGCCCCCGCCATCACCGGGGACGGCAGCGTGCTGGCCTTCATCCGCGCCAGCCAGCGCAGCGAGACGCCGCCCACTGTCGTCTTCATGAATCTGCTCAACGGCGCCGAGCGGAGGGTGGAGCTGCCGTCGGGGGCGATACCGGTAAGGCTCGGGTGGTCCGCCGACCAGACGAAGCTCTACATCCGTGCGTCCGTGATGGAGTGGTCCTGGCAGGAGTTCGTGGTGCCGGCGCCGCCGCAGTCCGGCTTCGTCACCCGTGTCGCCACCGACGAGAAGCCCGCCGCCGACTCGGCGCTGTCGGTCGTGCTGGGCACCCCGGCCTTTGCGCTCGCGGGGAGCTGCCTGTCCGCCCCCGGCATCTGCGCCGAATCGGATTCCGGGGAAAGCCTGATCGACTCGGCGGGGAAGGATCCCGCTCGCTGGGGGCCGGACACCGTCGCGTTCGTGGCGCGCGGCGAGATCCAGCTCCTGCCGCTCGGCGGCGGCCACCTGCGCGACGTGCGCCCCTCGCACCCGCTGCTCGACCTGCGGCAGCCGACATATGCCCCCGGGCCGGGACCGCGGTGAGGCGTGAGAGGTGAGAGGTGAGAGGGAGCCTCAAATTCTCACCTCATCCTGAGATCGCGAAGCGAAGGAAGGACCTTGCCCGTCGAACGAGTGGCGCGCGGTCCAAGGTCGGACCGAATCCATTCACAGCCGAGGAGGTCCCTCGCCCTCACTTCGCTCGGGGTCGGGATGAGATGTTGGTTTAGCTTCGTCTCCACCCGCCCGCGACCGAAGGGAGTCCTCTAGGGCCCGCCTGCCCGCCTGCCCGCCTGAATTGAGTTCCCAATAGCACGAATGAATTCGCGCCTCGGCTGCGCCCGGCGTGGCTTCGCCACGTCCGCGCGGGCGGAGGCCGGATTCATGAATCGGGTGCGACCGGCGTGAAGAGGCTTACAGCTGGCCCCGTTGGACTCCCAATTCTGCCCTTCGCGATCTCCGCTTCCCGAGGCAGGCGCGGCTGACCCAGGGCATGAACTCGCCTGACGCAGGCGTGCCGCAGGCACGCAGGGCGAAGCCGAGGCGCGAATTCATTCGCGCTTACCCTCTACAATCGCCGCTTGGGTTCGGGTTGCCGCGGACTTTCGTCCCGCCTGCGACCGAAGGGAGTCCTTTAGGACCCGCCTGCCTCACCGTTTCCGCTCGAGCACCGCTTCGATGATGCCGGTGAAGTCGTCGTAGTAGCCGATGGCTTCGGGAGTGCCGGCCGCGATGAAGTACCGCCTGGCATAGCGCACCTCGGCCAGGTCCTCGGGCAGCAGGACGTTCGCGGCATCGTGCTCCGAATGCGGCGCCCGCTCGACCAGGGTCAGGAAGGGATCCGCATCACCGCCATGCAGCGCCTTGAACGCGTCCATGAACTCGGCCCGCTGGACCCGCACGGCCCCTTTCGTGGGTTCCAGCCCCCGGGGACCCTTGAGATACGCGGCGACAGCCTGCTGCGCCTCGGGCGAGAGACCGGTCACCGGGACCGCCTGGATCGCGCGCCGCCCCTCCTCGGTGGCTTGCTGCGCGAGCAGCCACAGGACCGTTTCGCGGTCGGCCTGACTTCCGGTGGCCGCCGCCTTCGCCAGGTACGGTGTGGCCAGCGATTCAGGCAGGGCCCCGATCAGAAAGAGAGCCCCTTCGGACTTGGTGACCTGGTGCGCATGTTCGGGGAGGTAGTAGGTGGCCTGCGAATCGGGGAGTGCGAGCCACCTGGTCGCCGCTGCCGTCGTGTTGAATCCTTCCAGGCCGCGCTGGGCGGCGACGTGGATCCAGGAGCCCGCGTCGACGTCCCTGAAATCCGTGTTCGCCAGCACGGACACCTGGAGCGCCTTGGATGCGGGAGACGAATCGAGGCTCACCAGCAGTCCGGCGGCGTCGAACTGAAAGTAGGGATCGCCGGGATGTGACGTGATCGCGGCGCGGAGGCACTCCAGCCGCTCGTGCCCGCCGGCGCGCACACTGTCCCAGAAGGCGTCCATCTGGGCAGATCGCGCCATGCGCTGGGTGGAATCCAGGGCGGACGGCTTGAAGCCGTAGGTGCTGGCGACCAGCCGATCGAGCGACCGGCACGCGTCGGCGGGCGAACACCCCGTCAGCAACGCGTAGCAGGTCAGGATCATCGGGAGAGTGTTACGCATTCGGCTCCGAGTCATGTGGAATTGGGCCGGCCCAATCACAGGTACTCCCCGCCCGTCTGCCACAAGCACCTTTCCATCCGCCGGGCTGGCCGCATCCTCGCAGCGCCTGGCCAGCAGGCAGGCGAAAAAAGGCGGAGACGGTGTCGGAGGGTGGGCGCATGGAGTGAGTAGGGTGAAGCGAGCTGCTGTCACAGCGGTAAAAAGATCCTGCCCTTGTATCCCTCGGCTGATATTTCGCGACAGCAGGGCACCACTTAACCAAAGCTTTGCTTGTGCACGCAGTCGACCTCATGGCAACATCCACCCGACCGCATAGCGGTGCTTTGCGACGGGCTCGCCACAGGCACTTCAGTCGACGGGGCTATAAATCCCAGTAAATGTTTCCGTCATTCCTTGTTGTCACAACCCTTCGAAATTCTCGGCCAGAGGGTGTTGTGAACCATTCGCCGGCCGCATGCGTGGCGTAGGTGCTCGCCATGAGTTGGGTGTCGTACTGAATCTCGCCGTCGGACATCACAATCAGGCGTGGTTTGCAGTAATCGAATACCTCCGAACAGTAGCCGCTTTGTCGCCCGTGGTGCGAGGCGACGAATACATCTACCCGTCTGAGTAATCCCTGAACTTGCGGATTCTGGAGGAGCCGCAGCCACCCTTGGCGCTCGAGATCCCCGCAGAGCACGAAGGAGTGATGGCCGACGTCAACAAAAGTTAGGAGGCTTAAATTGTTTGTGTCTACAAAGGTCGGGTACTCATTGTGGAAATACCAGACTCTTAGGCCGAGCGGCTCAAGCTGGTACGGCGTTACGGCTCCAGTGTAGGAGTCGATCATGCCAAGCAGCTCGTTCATCGCAGGGCTGATTGGCGGCACCTTAAGTGCGCGAATCTGAGACGAGGTCAAGCTGGGGTTTCGGGTCAGAACCTCAATATTCAGATTCTGTCGAACCCCGATGAGGTCGCTGATATGATCCTCGTCGTAGTTCGTCACAAAGAGGCGGCGAATAGTCCTTATACCTCGAGCAGGAAGATGGAGTGATGGTCGATTGAAGGGCCCGTGGCCACAATCGAAAAGCAACACTCCCCCGTCATTGCCGACGGCATATGCGCAAGCGCCGTGCTCGACGTTCAAGATCTCGAACCTCACGGGATGAGCGCGGAAGTGATAGCACCAACATTCCAAGCCTTGAACAGGGGGCTAAACACAGTCAACGGATTGACACGCCGCGCGAAGTTCTCGTGGGTAACGTAGAGAGTCATCGGCCTGGTGCTTGCATCGACGACCATGCAATTAGCTTGATTGTTCGTGACGATGGATAGCCCTCGATTGCGCCAGGCGTCGTAGGCAAGGTGCTCGGAGCTGGCGTTTCCAAAAAAGGTCAGTGTCGGCTTTAGAGTGTCGAGGAACTCGTAGGACCGCCCAGAGTCGCGGCCGTGGTGCGGCGCTATAAGCAAGTCGATATCCGTAACGTCGACTTTGTAATTCGTGAGAATGTGGTCCCATGTATCATCATGTGAATCTCCGCCGAAGATGATGCGGTTGTCCCCGGTACGGTAAAGAATCACGTATGAACTGCTGTTGTACTCGTCGTCCGCTTCATTGGCGGCAGCGACGAGTTCCTTAGTTGGGGCAAGTACGCTGAGGCCGTCCCCTCCAGGTGTCCCGTCAGCTCCCTGGTTGAAGTACTTGCCATTCGCACCGGAAAAGAGGGTCAGACGATTGGGATTGGCGTCGGGCTTCGAGTCACGGAGGTGTTTGTAGAAGTTCCAGTCCGACTCACGGTATCGTGACGCTTGCCAACTCGAATGTGACATCTCTTTTGTGTTGTCCGTGTCCCAGAAGTTAATTGGGCCGAATTCTGCGAACAGAGTTTCGATGCCATCCATGTGATCCATGTCCGGATGCGTTTGAATGTATCGGAAGATGCTTGTGACTCCGCGATCTCGCATATAGCTGATGGGATTGACCGGGTAGTTCTTCTGCTGAAAATTGCCACTAATACCACGCTCGAACTTTGCCATCTGCGCCGACAGCGCTTCAGTTATTGGATCTGTGGGTCTTGCGTTACAGACGTCGATGACGGTCTTGTGGTCAGTGTAGTGCTCGATGATTGAGCAGTCACCCTCTCTGACGTTTAGGAAATGTATCGTCGGCATTGGCGAGCTACTCCTGGCTAAGCGCTGCCTCCAGAATGAATCGAGCGTAGCGTTCTGCTGAGAGTTTCACTGTGGACGGCGTGACCCAGGCAATCCACATAAGTAGCAGTACCATGCCAATGAAGGCAGTTGCGGCAGGAACGATAGGAATGTGTTCAATGGACCAATTCGTGTAGGCAGACCACGCCGCGACGGCCAAAGTAGCAGAGGTAAGCGTGACGCCGAACGGTTTCAGTCCCAGCAGATTCCGTCGAAAGCCGTATTCGACGAGAGCCTTGAAGACAAGTGGAAACCTTGCCCGGTCTCTTGTCCTCCGGATGAGTTCCTCTGTGCAGGACTCGAAATACTTGTCTGCTTTGGTGTTATCGTGCTCTTCCTCCGCCCGTGCGGGCACGTGGAGTCCGAGCTTTCGGAGCTCCTCGTGGACACGATTCCGGGTAACTGCGTTG
Source organism: Gemmatimonadales bacterium (assembly GCA_035279705.1). Lineage (GTDB taxonomy): Bacteria > Gemmatimonadota > Gemmatimonadetes > Gemmatimonadales > GWC2-71-9 > DATEHG01. The sequence continues at coordinate 3,984 of DATEHG010000037.1, read as the reverse complement.
AATTCCGCGTTCCCATTGCGAAGAAAGCGGGTAGTTGGCGGTCCGCCCCAGGCGGTCCACAGGCGCTTCTCAAGCTGTTTGCCGAAGTCGGCTCCGATCTGGCTTAGCATGAAGGACAGCGGCCCAAGAATGATCGTGACGAACCCCCCAAACGGAAGCTGTAGGCCATCTGGGGCAAATGCGACAGCGAGGAGGGCTGCTGGCGCAAGCGTGATGAAGACTGGAAGCGCGCGTGCCCGGAAACCATAGGTGTCGAATTGGATTGTCACGAATCCACCGTGTTAACGAATGGGCTGAGTCATTTGATCCGGTTCTGCGGTCAGAGCAGCGGAATCTGTCTGGTCAAGATCAAGCGGTTCCAGTGCTGACTTTGTTCTCGCCACGTACAGCGCTCCACGGGCAGTGGGGCGAGAAAGCCGCCCTTTGCGCCCTCGTCAAAGCCACTCGCATGTACTAAGAAGTAATCTTCAGCGGCGCCACAAACATGTTGCTGGCCCTGCACAACTACCCTCGATGGTAGCGGCTTCTCCGCCCGCTACTCGCCCCCCGCACGTCAGCGCTCTCCGGTCGAACCGGTCGGCCATGAGCTCACCGGACATTCAAGTGTGTCGAACTTATTGCTCGCACGTCTTTGCCTGGTGCGGTGCGGTATTGCGGGTCGTAGGTGACGACTGGGCGTTAGCGTTCGGGCCTACTAAGGCCGAGGCGGCGGAGCATGTCATTGTCTGCCGCGGGCAACGTCTTGGGAGGGATGTACAATGTGCTGATCCCCGAAGGCTTGGCATTGGCGAGATCAGCGATCCGAACCTTACGAATCTTCGCTTTGCAAATCGGGTACTGCGATGCCTCGTATAGGATGACTTCGTAGCTTGCCCCGTATGTCTTGCCTAGGTACTCGGCCAACACAGGAACGTTGCGTCGATCATACCCGCGGGAATTGTACCCGAGATCGCCAACGCAGCCGACTTGGAAAATGACAACCGATGCGGTCGGATCCAACTGCCTGGCTCTGGCCAGCAAGTCTGTTGCCTCGACAATTTGGCAGCTATGTCTAGACGGATCGAAACCCACATCGGCGAAGAGACAATCTAGTGACGAAACGGCTGGCAACATCCAAGCTTCGTAGCCCTCACGTCTGGCCTGCTCGATCGCCTTGAAGGATGGCCAGACGAAAATGCCAGGATGTCCGTAGTATACGACGCACACCAACCGATTCTGCCTTAGCTCCTCGAGTGTCTTTGCGACCATCTCCTCGTACGTTTTGCGGCGTGGCTTGTCGTCTCCATAGAAGGCGTAAAGATCCCAGTTCCTTGGGTTGAGCTGTTGAATCATGCGCTCGACGGCCAAGTCGGCGACACAATACAGCACCTTGTCCGCGCGTCGAATGTACGCGGCTGCCTCCGCCGTCACATGATTGGCACTCATGATACCTGTCCCTACAAAGACAAGCTGATTGCGGTGCGTTGCTCTCCACTCGTCGCTGAATAGATGATCGTAATGGTGAGCCTTGCTATATCTAGCTGAAAACTCCGCGATATCATCCCCCAAGTCGTGGGTCTGCACAATATCATGGTCCGTGTCAACATCATGATCTGTGTCCACGTCATTGTCTAGGAATGGGCCGTCACTGGCCGAAAGGCGAAAGTCCGGATCTCGTTCCTGATAAATGCGATTCAGCAAGCGCGCGTGCAGTGAATCGCGAAGCATCTCGTCAGCTGCGAGGCGGCGAACACGGTAAACGTCGCCCGTCAGCACTGCGCGCCGTTGCGTTTCGTCGAGCCCCACACTTACCATGAAGGCCTCCGGATCTGCCGCATATTGACGCATCGACTCCGGCTGAGCCAGCGAGAGCAGGAAGTCTGTCATTCGATAATTCATAGACGTATCCTCAGCGGCAAGCTATTCCGGGATTGGTGTCCTAACAGCATTCGCGGGCCGCAGGTGCGCGTTGGCGGTGAGCCTTATTGGCAGACGGCACCGCGGTTCCGAGCTCCTTGATCGCTATTGGGCCGTTTATCCAGCGCCGCGAAGACTGGTGGTCGCGGGTATTCGAGACTATTCGATTGGTCAGGTGTTGGGCGGCACTACAATGCGGCCCGATCCTCCATCCCACAACTACCATCGATGGTAGGGGCCCCTCCGCCCCGCCCCTCCCACCAAACACGGCCCGGCCCCCTGGCCCCGCCATCCCCGCGGCGGACCCGATCTCCCATCTCCTATCTCCCGTCTCCCTTTAGCTGGCCCCCGCCGCCCGCCCGGCAGTCCCCGTCTCCCGCACCTTGGACGCGTTGGCCTGCTCGGGAGGCCCCGTCTCCTGTCTCCCGTCTCCTGTCTTCTGTCCTCAGGTGAGGACACCCGCCGTCCCCGGGAGCTCCGCCGAGGTTCTTGGGACCTCCGCCCGGCCCCCCGGACCCTCCGCCTGGATTCCCGGAGGCTTCATCCGCGCTAATCACCGCCCTGCTCGGCCCAAAGTCTACTTTGCGCCTCCTGGAGGAGACATTGCGCTAGCCCCCGCCTCCTTCATCCGCGTTCCAGTCTCCTTTGCGCCGGCCAAAGCAGGCTATGTCGCTGAGAGTAGCGGGCTTTGCGTCTCCTGGAGCAGGCTTCATCCGCCCTCAAGCAGGCTTCATCCGTCCTGGAGCAGGCTTTGCGCACGCCCCCGCAGACTCTGCTCCCGTTCCAGCGTCCTTTGCGTCTCCTCCCGCAGGCTTCATCCGCATTGGAGGAGACTTTGCGTCGATCCTGAGGACGCGCGGCGGCCGAAGGACCGGCCCGCTCGCTATGGGGACTTTTTCGCGGCACACCGTCTGCATCTCCCTACCTCTCGCCGTCCGGTTTCCTAGGCCCGCTCGGCGTTCATGCAGTTTCACTTTTCGCGGCGCAATGAGGCCGCACAACGGAGGTTACGAAGGAGGGTTGTATGCGTACGGAAATTCGTCTCAAGATGGACATGGCCACCCGGGTACTCGGCTTCTGCCGAGCCCATCCCGACAGCGGGCAGAGCTGGACGGATACGATGACGCTGTTCGAACAGCAGATGGCCCGCGCGGATGCGCTGCTCGTCCGGCAGAGCAAGGGGTTGGTCGACGGGCAGGTCGCCACCGCCAGCAAGCACAGCCTGCGCGACCAGCTCATCGCGGAACCCCTGGCGCACCTGGCCAGGATCGCCAAGGGCGCGTCGCACGAAGTGCCCGGCGTCGCCAAGCAGTTCAAGACGCCGTCTCGGCGGATGAGCGACCGGGCGTTCCTCACCGAGGCGCTCCGCCTCGCGGCGGAAGCGGAATCCAACAAGGAACTGTTCCTGCGCTACGGCATGGCGGCCACGTTCCTCGACGAGCTCAAGACCGACATCGACCGCTACGAGGCCACGGTGATGAACGTCAGCGCCAGCAACGCGGCGCACGTCGGCGCCACCAACGACCTCGAGATGATTACCCTCGAGCTGCGCCAGACCATCCTCAAGCTCGACGCCATGATCCGCTACCGGTTCCGTGGCCAGGGCGACGTCATCACCGGCTGGAACAGCGTCCGCAGCATCGCCTGGCCGGCGGGCAGTGAAGTGGCAGCGCCGGCAAAGCCGGAAGAGCCGAAGGCAGGAGAGAAGGCGGCGTGATTGGGATGTGGGGATGTGCAGATGGGGGGATGGGGGGATGTGGTCGCCCTCTGTCCCCCTTTCTCATGGGGGGATGTGGGGATGTTCGGAGGTTGGGAAGCTGAGGCATGCAGGCGTGCCGCAGGCACGCTGGGCTGATCCCTCGCAAGCTCGGGAGAGGCGCGAATTTATTCGTGCGATCCTGAAACCACCTGGCGTCCTCGTGCACCGATTGGAGGATTAACGGATTTGGGGATCGTGGGGCCCTCGTCTGCGCCCGCGTGCTACGATTCGTACCTCATCCCGAGGTCGCGTAGCGACCGAGGGACCTGCTCCGCGGTGATCATGGATGATTGAGCGAGCCACCGGTGGAGGTGAGAAGGTCCTTCGCT
>DATEHG010000036.1:0-28902 GCA_035279705.1 Gemmatimonadales bacterium | reverse complement strand
GCCTCGGGGTGGAAGGCACCGGACATCCGGCCGACCGGGGCCGGCCTGGGGTACGTCCTGGCCAGTGCCCGGTTGTCGAGAACCCACTTGGCAAAGCCGCCATCGAGTACGCGCACGACCGGGTGCCCCATCCCGCTCAGCAGCCAGGCAACGAAGGTGGCGTCGATGTCGTTCGCCTCGCCGGCGCTATAAAGGAGGACCGGGCCGGCCGGCGCGACCGCGAGCCGCTGAAAGAGGTCCCGATAGCCGTCCGCAGACAGGAGCTGGAACGGCAGGCCGCCACTGCCCAGCCGGAACGACTCCACATTCGCCCACTCGGCGCCAGGGAGGTGATTGGTGAGGTAGTCCGTCCACGGCTGGCGCACGTCGATGACGGTCACCGGCTCGCGGGCCATGAGCGCGGCCGCGCTGTCGCCGCTGATAAGCGCGGGAAGTGCGCCCGCCGTCGAGGGCTGAGGTTCGAGCGTCGAAACATTCGACCCACACGCCGTGATCGCCATGACGGAGAGGAGCCAGAGGATCCTGGGCTTCTCCTCTCTCCTCTCTCCTCTCTTCTCTCTCCGCAGTTCCATCATTCAATCCCCATTCTGACACGTTCCAGTTCCAGGTAGACCGTGACCGCATTCCTCCGCTTCCGGCTCGCCAGCGACACCGGGCGGTCGGCGTCGGGCGGCGGCAGCGTTTCGATCGCCTTGCGGAGCGAGAGGCCCTGGTCGAGGGCCTTGCCCATCGAGGCGCGCAGCTCGGTCAGGTACTGGCGCGTCCGGCCGATCAGGGCCGGCGGATCCATCTCGATGGGGCCGTGCCCCGGCACGATGACCTTCGGCTGCAGTGAATCGATCAGGTCGAGTGCCTTGAGCATGGCGGCGGAGCTGCCATCTACTACCATCGTGACTCCGTCCCCCATCAGGACATCGCCGCTGAACAGGATGCGCTCCTGCGGCAGCCAGAGCATGAGATCACCCGCGGAATGGGCGGTACCGGGGTGGAGGAAAAACATCCGGGGCCCGCCGAGGGAAAGGGAATCGCGAGCGGTGACGGGCCAATCGGGGGTGTTGGCGTACTCGAACCCCAGCATTTCCTGCAGCCCGACCACTCCATCCCAGTCGGCAATCATCTGGTCCGGCCCGGCCTCGATGGCCAGGATGTGGGTGTCCGGGTGGGCGATGACTTTCGCCCCCTCGTGCCGCAGCACGATGGCGCCGAACTGCATGTCGGGGTGGTGGGCGTAGAGCATCAGCCACTTGATGGGGCGCCGGGTGACGGTGCGGACCGCCCGCACTACGGCCTTGGCTTGGACCGGACTCGCCAGCCCCCCCACCACGAGTACCCCGTTGTTCGAATCGATGAAGCCGGCATTGGGCCGCCCCTCGCCACCGCGCAGCGTGTCCCCGGGTATGGCATAGACTCCGGCGGCGAGGCGCCGCACGGGGTAGTGGGTCGTGTCGGTGGTGGGAGAGAAGGCCCGGGGCCGGATCGTGACCTGCGCCGCGAGCGGCACGGCACCCAGGCAGAGACCGGCGAGGACAGCACCCGCCGCCAGCGGCGGAGGCCGGTTCAAGCGGGCTGGAACGCGACGGGCACGCTGTTCTGGTAGGTCTTGCCCGTGTTGTCCTTGTAAGTGAAGGTGAGCGGCGCCTCACGGTCAGCCCTGACAGTGAAGGCGATCATCGGATCCTTGCTCACCCCGCTCGTCCATTCGAAACGCGCAATCTCTTCGTCGCCATAGGTGACCCGCACTTCCTGCACGAAGAAGGGCGGGATGAGGTTGGCGTTGGCGTCGCGGAAGAAACCGGTGTCCATCGGGTGCTGGACCACAGCCTGGACCCGGATCACATCGCCGGACTTGATCCGCTCGGGGATTACGATCTTGCCCTTGCCGATTTCCATGGGATCACCCGCAACCGTTGAGGGTGGTTTCGACCTTGGCATAGTCAGCCCAGACTTCGCCGTCGCTCGTTTCGCAGATGGCCCTGATCCAGGAGGTGCGGCGCATCTTGACCCGCGTCTGGATGGCGAGCGGGCCGATCCTTGGCGTGAGATGCATCGCGAAGACCAGCGGATCCGGATTGTGGTCGATGATGAAGTAGACCGACTTGATGTACTTCTCCGCCGTCATGGGCAGGTCCGACTCGAGGGAGACGGGGACGTACCGGCCGTCCTCCGTCATCGCGGCCATGTCGAGCGTCACGTGACCACGCTGAATCGTGCGGTCGCCGAGGCGGTCCTTGAGAATCTTGGCCACGATCTCGTTGGGCGGCTCCGGATCTTCCGGTCCGCGCACCAGTCGCGCGGACAGGGTCCTTCCGCCGGCCGAGACGCCCCCGAGCGCCACCACGGCGCCGGCCACCCCGACCGCCTTGAGGAACTCGCGCCGTCCGCCCGCCGATTGCCCGCTCATGGTCCTGTCCTCCATGTGGTACTCCCTGCGAAGTCTGGATGGCTGACGGGAGCGGGTCAAGCAGCAGCCGGGTTGCCACAGGCCCTCTGCCCCTCCCTGACAATCGGAAAAGGGGAACCGGCAACGACGCTCCAGACCTGAACCGCCCCCTCCCCCCGAAGCACTCCGCCCCGGACTCGGCGCGGGCCGGTTCCGGGGCGGGCGTAACAGCGCGGTCGAGCTCCGCCGGTCAGGGCGCGTCGAGCGAGAGCGGAAAGAGCAGCGCCGACATCGCGGCGAAGGTGGCGTCGTTGGCTGCCCCCGTGGCGGCCACCGAGTACGAGGCCGCCTTCTTGGTGTCCGGCACATGGACCGTAGCCATGGCGCCGCTGACGACGTTCCCGATGAGAATCACCCTGAACTGGCCCGCATTCACCCGGCGGACATAGGCGGTATAGCCGGGTGCGGCGACGACGGTGTCGATCGCCTTGGTGCCTCCGGTCACGGTGAACTGGATGGCGCCCGCCCCGGCGCTCGCCGAGGGATCAAGCGAGACGGTGAGGTTGCCCGGCGTCGGCACCGGGTTGTTCTGGGTACCGCCGCCATCCCCACCGCACGAGACCACGACGGCCGCGGCCAGCAATCCGGCCAGCATTCGATTCCGCGTCATGGTCAGTTCCTCTCCTTCGAGGCCTGGGCGGCCTTGAGTTTCGCGGCGACGGCGGGCGGCATCGCACCTCCCGTACTCTTGACCAGGGCCAGGAAGTCACCGAGGTCATAGAGCCCGTTCTTGTTGCCCAGCTGGTCGAGGTACGTCTTCTGCGCCGAGCTGAGCGTCGGGGTGCCGAGGATTTCGGCGGTAGCGTCGGCAAAGGCGACGGCCACCGCTCCGGTGAAGGTTGCCGTCACATTGTAGCCCCGGGTGGTCATCGGCAGCACCAGCACCGCGCCCGCGGCGGTCGTATCGCCGGTCCAGCCGGCAAATACGGCGCCGGGATCCGGCGTCGCGGTCAGCGTCACCGCGGTACCGGCATTGACATAGATGCCGGTCGCCAGCGTGCCGGCGACGCTGGCGCCGACCTGGCCGCCACCGACGATACTCGTCAGCAGCACGCGGTTCTCGATTGCGAAATTCGCGATGGTGGTATCCGGATTGGCCCCGGCCGTGTGGGTGTGGGTCTGCGCCCCCCCGTCGCTCCAGCTCTGCCACGTCAGCCGCGAGCGCCCGCCGCTCACGACCTGCGGGCTGGTGACGTCGAGGGCCACGGTCGACCCCTGCGGCACCACGTCAGTGAAGATGGTCCGCCCGACGCCATTGACCTTGAACACGCCGGTGGCGGGGTTCGACTTGACCACCGAGGCGGCCTGTTTCACGAAGTGGAAGGTGATCCGCTTGGTGACAGCGTCGGGATCCGAGATCGAGTCGAGGATGAAACCGATCTGGCCGCCGCTGTTGCTGAGCGCACCTGGATTGGTCAGGTAGCTGAAGCGCCGGTTGACGGTGCTGCCGGGAAATGGATCGCCGGCATCGCCGCGGTTGCTCTGGGCCGAGGTGTTGGGATTGAGATCCAGGTTGCGGAGCCCATCGGCCTGCACCAGCTCCACTCCGTGCGGGCTTACGGCGTTGACGGAGTTGTCGACGTCGATACCGTGGGCATCCACCTGCCCCTGGTCGATGTGCCAGAGCAGGAGGCCCGGCTGCTTGTGGCGGGAGAAGGCAGGGTTCATCTGCGCCGTGTCGCTCTCGAGGCTCGCCCGGTTTTCGAAGTAGAAGAACTCGTCAGTGCCCGGAACGGGAGCGTACAGGATCGTATCGGTGCTTTGCACCGGGCCGAGATTGACGTACTTGCTCGAGCCCAGGGTATCGATGGCGATCCAGCCCAGTTCCGCCACCGACCACGCCTCATCACGCCCGGGGCTGAGCGCGGTGGTGTAGCCCGAGCTGCCCATCAGTCCCCATTCTCCGATCCCCTCGCTCCCGGGGGGACTACCGGTGTCATAGAGGTCCGGCAGCCCGAAAGCGTGCCCGGTCTCGTGGGTGATGATCCCGATCGGCATGATATCCGTCGGGCCTGAAGCGCATGCCGTGCTTCCCCCTCGGCCGCTCTGGATGGTGTAGCTGTCGACGGTGATGAACTGCCCCGGATGTCCCGGCCACGGCGTCTTCGTCGTGTAGATCGTGCCGCCCGGAAAATTGCTCAGGGCAAAGCGGTGGGCCCAGATGTGCGCGGTACCGCAGGCCCCATCGACGTCCGAGTGGATGAAGGTGACAAAGTCGACTACTCCGTCGCCGTCCTTGTCGAACTGGGACCAGTCGAATGTGCCGTTGTCGGCCGCCTGGAGCGTCTTGACCAGGAGACCGTAGAACGGGCTCGGATCCGAACAGAAGATCGCGTTGCAGCCCTGCTCGTAGTAGCTGTCCACCGAGTCGGCGCGGAACCAGCCCTGGACCGTGCCGGTGATATGGACCAGGTTGTTGGAGAGCTCCTCGTAGAAGCTCCGGGTACTGTACGGCCGGCTGATGTTGGCCGGGTTCACCGCAAAGAGCACCGAATCATACTGGTTGGCAGGGAACGGTCCGACGGAATTCGAGAAATCAATCAGCAGGACGGGCACCTTGTAGGTGCCGGAGATGACATTGCCGAATGCGGGCCCGTTCAGCGCCGCCATGTTCCCGCTCCGCATGAGCGAATGCCGGTTGGCCCGGACTCCCGCCGCGATCTTGCGCCAGGCCCCGTCCGGGCGGAAATCCATCCCCTTCACCTCGAACTGACCGACCTTGGGTCGCTGGAACTGGGCCAGCGCGGGCGTGGCGCGCAGCAGGAGGATCGGCGCGGCGAGCAACCACAACGGCGCACGAAGTGCGGCAGTAATGGGACGAGGGTGGCGCACGGAAACCTCGAAATGGGGATTGCGTCCGGTACCGGCCAAACGCATGGATTGTAATGGTATATCCGGATGGTAACGACGGGAATGACCCCAAGGGGCGGGGGCCATCCCGATGAAGCCCCGGCGGTCGCTTGTGCTGCGCCGTCCAACTCGTTAGTATTAAATACTTTAGTAGGGGCACCCGGCAACTCGAACGCCCGGAGCAGAGGCCAGTGGATACTCAGACCCTGCAATCGATCTCGCTGTTCGACAAGTGTCGGCAGTTTACCCGCGCCAAGGACATCCAGGCTGCGGGTCTCTACCCGTATTTCAAGCCGATCTCGGAATCCGAGGATACGGTCGTCGTCATCGAAGGCCAGAAGCGGATCATGCTGGGGTCGAACAATTACCTCGGCCTGACGCATCACCCCAAGGTCCTCGAGTCGGCGTCGCGCGCCCTGGCCCGGTATGGCTCGGGATGCACCGGCAGCCGCTTCCTCAACGGCACACTCGATCTGCACGGCCAGCTCGAGCGGTCGCTGGCGGATTTCCTGGGCAAGGAGGACTGCCTCGTCTTCTCGACCGGGTATTCCGCCAATCTCGGCTTCATCAGCGGCCTGATCGGCCGCGGGGACGTGGTCTACCTCGACAAGCTCGACCACGCTTCGATCGTCGATGGCGCCAAGATGTCCTACGGCGAAACCGTCCGGTTCAATCACCGGGACATGGCCAGCCTGGACCGCCTGCTGGACCGCAATCCCGCCAACCGCGGCTCGATGATCGTGGTGGACGGCGTGTACTCGATGGAAGGGGACATCGCCGAATTGCCCGAACTGGTCCGGATTGCCAAGAAGCACGGCACCGCTCTCGCCGTGGATGATGCCCACGCCCTCGGCGTGCTCGGCCCCAATGGTGAAGGCACGGCTGCCCACTTCGGCATGGTGGACGAGGTCGACCTCATCGCAGGTACCTTCTCCAAGTCGCTGGCCTCGATCGGCGGCTTCGTCGCCGGCACCGAGAACGTGGTGCACTACCTCCGCCACCACAGCCGGCCGCTGATCTTCACCGCCTCCCTGCCCCCGGCCAACACCGCCGGCGTGCTGGCGGCGCTCGAGGTCATGCAGCGGGAGCCGGAGCGCCGCACCCAGCTCTGGGCCAACACCCGGCGCCTGCACGAGGGCTTCCGCAGCCTGGGCTATGACATCGGCGAGACCGAAACGCCGATCGTGCCCGTGCTCATCGGCCCGCTGGACAAGACCTTCATGTTCTGGCGCAAGCTGTTCGACGCCGGGGTGTTCACCAACCCCGTCGCGCCGCCGGCCGTCCCGCCGAGCCAGTGCCGGCTCCGGACCAGCCTCATGGCCACGCACAGCTTCGACCAGATCGACTTCTGCCTCGAACAGTTTGCCCGGATCGGGAAAGAGCTGGGGGTCATCTGACCACAGATTTGCGGGTCCGCCGGGTCGAATCCCGGCGGGACCTGGCGCAGTTCATCGACCTGCCCTACCGACTGCACGCACGGGACCCGCTCTGGGTCCCGCCGTTGCGTATGGACTTGGGCACACTCCTCTCCAGGACCAAGAATCCCTTCTTCGAGCACGCGGACGCCGATTATTTCCTCGCCGAGCGCAACGGCGAGGTGGTGGGACGGGTGGCCGCGATCCACAACCGGCTGCACAACGAAACGCACGATGACAAGGTGGGCTTCTTCGGTTTCTTCGAGTGCGTCCAGGAACAGGCAGTGGCCGATGCGCTGCTGGCCGAGGCCACCAACTGGATCCGGGAACGGGGGCTCGACACCCTGCGGGGGCCGGCATCGTTCTCGGTGAATGACGAGTGCGGCGTGCTGGTGGATGGTTTCGAGAGCCAGAACACGCTCATGATGCCGCACAATCCGCCCTACTATCCGCTGATGCTGGAGGCGGCCGGATTCAAGAAGGCCAAGGACCTGCTGGTATACCGGGGCGGGTACGAGTGGGCCTACATCCCGGTGCCCGAGCGGCTCGCCCGCGGCACCGAGCTGATCCAGAAGCGCCAGGGCATCACGCTCCGCCCGCTCAACATGAAGGACTTCGACGCCGACGTGGAGCGGATCAAGCAGCTCTACAACGCGGCGTGGGAAAAGAACTGGGGCTTCGTCCCGATGACCGATCACGAGATCGATCACCTGGCCAAGCAGTTCAAGCCCGTGGTCAACCCCGACCTGGTGCCGTTCGCCGAGAAGGATGGCAAGGTCATCGGGTTCGGCCTTGTCCTCCCCGATTTCAACCAGGTGCTGGCCAGCAACCGGCAGGGCCGGATCTTCCCCGCCGCGCTCCAGCTGCTCTGGGCCATCAAGCGCAACAAGATCCGCCGTTGCCGTATTCTGCTGCTCGGCATTCTGCCCGAATGGCGCGGCAAGGGCATCGACGCCATCCTGTACCATTACATCTGGACCACGTCCAGGAAGTTCGGCATCACCTGGGGCGAGGCCGGCTGGATCCTCGAGGACAACCCGGCCATGAACGCGGGCCTCGAGAAGATGAACTTCACCGTCTACAAGACCTACCGCCTCTACGACCGGCCGGTATGAACGCGCTGGTGACCGGCGCCACGGGGTTCGTGGGCAGTCACCTGGTCGAGGCGCTGAGCCGGCGGGGGGACACCGTCACCGCCCTGGTGCGCTCGCCCGAAAAAGCGGCGCGGGTGCTGGGCGGCAAGGTGCGCCTCGTCGTCGGTGATCTCGATGCCACCGCCGCGCTTGCCGAAGCCGCGGCCGGCCAGCAGGTGGTCTATCATGTGGCCGGCGTCATCGCCGCCCGCAACGAAGCCGAGTTTCTCCATTCCAATGCCCAGGGCACCCGGAACGTCCTCGAGGCGATGAGCGCCGCGGGCGGCGCCGCGCGGCTGGTACTGGTCTCGTCCATGGCCGCGGGGGGGCCCGCCGAACGGGGGCAGCCGCTGGATGGCACGGCCGCGCCACGACCGGTCACGCAGTACGGGCGCAGCAAGCTGGCCGGCGAAGAAGTGGTCCGCGGAAGCAGGCTCCGGTGGACGATCATCCGGCCGCCCATGGTCTATGGCCCGCGGGACACAGAAGTGCTCAAGGTGTTCAAACTGGCCGGTGCGCCGCTGGCCCCGGTATTCGGCGACGGAACGCAGGAACTCTCCGCGGTGTACGGACCCGATCTGGCCGAGGCCCTGATCGCGGCCGGGACCAGCGAGCAAGCCGTGGGCAGGACCTACTATCCCTGCCACCCCGAGCTGTTCAGCAGCGAGCAGTTCGTCCAGGCGGTGGGGCGCGCGGTACGGCCGGACAGGAGGGGAAACCTCCCGATCCTGCATCTGCCGCTGGCGCTGGCGCGCGGGGCGCTCACGGTTACCGGCACCTTCGCGGCGCTGGCCGGCAAGGCGACGGTGCTCACCGCCGACAAGGCCAACGAGTTCTTCCAGGCTGCCTGGACCGGCGACCCTGCCCCGCTGACCCGCGATACCGGCTGGCAGGCTGCCACGTCCCTGCAGCAGGGGCTGGCCCTCACCGCCCGCTGGTACCGCGAAGCGGGCTGGCTCTAGAACGCAGAAGGGACCGGGCGCCGGCCCGGTCCCTCCGCTTCCCGCAACTGACGAACGCTTACTGCGTGACGGTGATCTTGCCGTGCATCTTGAAGGCAATGTGCGGCAGGCAGTGGTAGCTGTAGGTACCGACCGGCGCATTGGCGAACGAGATGCTGTAGACGGCGTCCTGGTCGACCAGCATCGGGCCGGTGAGCGAGGCCACCTTGTCGGCCATCGCGGCATCGAGCACGGCCGCAGCGCCGGCCGGGATGCTGTCGGCGCCGAACACGACGTTGTGCGGCATGCCGGTCTTGTTGTGGAAATTCACCACGTCGCCAACCTTGATGGTCAGCTCGGCGGGCGTGTAGGTGCCGACCTTGCCGTCGAAGTTCATGTCGACATCCCAGGTCTTGCCGGTGGCGGCGGGCGTGGTCGCGGCAGGCGCGGCAGCGGGAGCGGCGGCCGGAGTCTCGGCAGCCTTCTTCTCACCACATGCCGTCAGAGCCACCAGACCCAGCACGAGAGACAGCTTGCGCATCGTCGGACTTCCTCCAGGTCACGAATGAGTGAAACGGCGGCCCCAGGCTGACCCAACCCGAAAGTCTGCCGGTGAAAGCTTGTGAAATCGGTCACAAGTATAGAGACCCGATCCCGTTTGCGGGAGTGGGGGGTTGGTCACCCCCTCCTCGCGGGGCTAGCTTCACACCATGACGCCACCCCCCAAGTGCGCCGGCCTGGGCAGTCAGTGCCGATCGCTCTCGCTCACGCTCCGGGTGGCCGTCATCGAGGGCGGCGACATCGGCTCCACTGACCACGAGGCGACCTGGCTCATGGGTCACACGGAGCGACTGACCTTCGGCGCCCCGTGGGGCGACGGACGCCACCTCTACGCTCCCGTCGTCCTGGCGGTCCCCTGCCGGTACCATCGCGCGGAGGCAAGCGGGTCACGCTGCACGGCACACGGGTACAGCGGACCAGCGGTCCCTGAAGCGCCCCACGCCGCCCAGCCGAGACAACTTGGGGGCGATCGGTTCGTGCTGATGGAACGTGGCCGCCCGGTGGAACTGCAATGCGCCGTGCCGGCGCGCTCCCTGCCGGTACTGGCGACTCCCTCGGAGGGTGAGGGAAACCCTTGCACCGGCGCCCCCTGTCGTACCGCCGACAACCGGAAAGGGTCCGCCTGCTGCCGGGATCTGCAGGTCGAGATCCTGTGCCGCCAAGGGGACGCCGAGCTGGAGCACCTGGTGCGGAACCGGCAGTCGCCCTACCTCTGCAAGATCGACCGTGAGGCCCCCGATAGCCTGACGGCCGAGCTGATCTCGGCCTGCGGTTATCTTTCCAGTGCGGTGGGAGATTGTACCCTGCATGGCCGAACCCGACCCGACGGCCGGACGGCCAAACCGGACCTCTGCTTCGACTGGCCCCCCAAGGGCGAGGGACGGCATCCGGGGTGTGTGTTCAAGGGTGAGGCAGCCGTGCCCGCCTAGGGACGGCGGATGTGCAAGCGGCACACGGGCTTTCCGTCCCCAGACGGACAGCCAGCCAGCCACCCGGGGAGAGCAGCGTGGCCGACGATCTTGAGCAGCTTTACAAGACAACTTATTCCGCCGTCGTCCGGTTCCTGTTCCGCAAGGTGTGGGATGCGGATCGGGCACATGACCTGGCCCAGGAAGTGTTCATCCGGGCCATGGCCCACCGCCCCGAGAAGCCGCGGGCCTGGGTGTTTGCCGTGGCCGCGAACCTCGCCCGTGACGAAGCCCGGGCAGCCATCCGGCGGAAGCGGCACCTGACGCTCCTCAAGGACGATCCCGGCACCATGCCGCATCATGAGCCCTCCCCCGAGGAATCGGTGGAGCATCATGAGCAGATGGCCCAAGTGGAGGAAGCGCTGGCCACGCTGTCGGAGCGGGACCGCGAAGTGCTGCTCCTCTGGGATGCGGGGATGAGTTATACCGAGATCGCCGGCCAGACCGGCCTGGCCGTGGGTGCCGTGGGCACCACCCTGGCGCGGGCCCGGAGGCGGCTGATCGAGGCGCACGACAACCGGCAACAGCAGGACCATGCGGCACATTCCTGACGACGAACTGCACGCGTATCTCGACCAGGCCCTGAGCAGGGGCCAGTGCGTCGAGATCGAGAGTCATCTGGCGCACTGCGCCCGGTGCCGGCGGGAGCGCGACCAGATCGCGGCGCTCCGGGACCGGACCACATCGCTGCTGGCCAGCCTCGGCCCGCGGCGGGTGACGGCACCGGCGTGGTCGGAGCTGGAGTTCAAGGCCGAGCAGCGGCGCAAGCTTCGGCGGCGCCACTGGGAGAGCGGGGCGTGGGCGGCGAGCCTCCTGCTTGCCATCGGGCTTGGCTATGCGTTCAGCCAGTGGCGTCGTACCGGGCAGGCAGCCGTCCCGGAGGCCGCCATCGCAGCCCCGACGCCGTCCCTCGCCGATCACCCGGTCACCGCTTCTCCCATTCCAGTCGCCACCACTCAGAACCCGCCCGCCGCCGTCGCGGCGCGGAAGGTCGAGCGGCGCGCGGAATCCAGCCAGGCGGCGGGCTCGCTCGCGGCCTGGTTTGCCGAAGCGGCCCATCCCGCCTCGGCACAGGCTCCCGAGCCCCAGGGCGGAGTCCAGGTCTCCGCGCTGGCCCCCGCCAATCCGCAGGGCGCCGGTTCGGTCGCGCAGGAGGGGATGTGGCGTACGGTGCCGCTGGATTCGACCGCCAACGGCGGTGAGCCGACACGGGTGGACGGACTCCAGGTGGTACAGGTCCAGGTGCACCAGGTGGGCACGGAGGGACAGATCACCGCCGTCGAACAGCGGCTCGTCACGGGCGAAACGATCCGGACCGTGGAAGGCCCGGCGTCACTCCTGGCCGATCTGATGGCGCACCAGATCGCCGGTGGCGAGGCGGGCGGCTCCAATCCGGCATCCACGACCGATCCGACGCACGTGGCGGACGCGACCATCACACGCCGGGTCGGCAACCGGGTGGTGCTGCTCTCGGGTCCGCCCGAGATGCTGAGCACTCTCATGACGCGGGTCAAACTCTCCGCGACGCGCTGATCCTCTCCCGGATGCAGCGAGCCCCCCGGACCGCTGGTCCGGGGGGCTTCGTGTTTCCTGAAACAGAACGCCCTCCCGCGCGGGAGGGCGTCGTGCTTCAGGCGGATCGTGCGCTCAGCGGTTGCCGTGCCGGCGTTCCATGGCGGCGGCGGGGATGTAGTCCTCGGGACCTTCCTCGTGGAGGAATTCGCCCGTGTGGGCATGGCCCCGCTCGCCGTCGATGGTGATTTCGGCCAGCCGCGGCGAAACCATCGGGAAGGTGCGGGCAAAGAGCGCGTAACAGACCAGGAAGAGGCCCACGAAGAGGAGCGTCGGCCCGAGCTCGGGCAGGCCGAACACCGGCCCGTCCTCTCCGGTGACCGACGGCACGATCAGCAGGTAGCGCTCGAGCCAGAGCGCGACGAGGCTGATCCCGGTGAACAGGCTGAGCAGCGCGGGAGACTTCTTGGGCAGCACTCCAAGGAGCCCCACGAACGGAATCACGAACATGCCGAGGAACACGGCGCGGCCGACCGGGAGCCAGGCCCCCCAGAGGCGCGCGAAGACGAAGCCGGTCTCCTCGGGGAGGTTGCCGTACCAGATGACCAGGAACTGGGCGAACATGAGGTACGCCCAGAACACGGTGAAGCCGAAACTGAGCTTGCCCAGGTCGTGCCGCTGCTTCGGGGAAACCAGGTCGGCGATGTCGAGCTCGTTCCGGCCGTACAGCATCGTCTGCGCGAGCAGGGTGTGGGCGCCGAGGAACGAGCCCATGAAGTAGAACCCGCCCAGCAGGTTGGAAAACCAGTGGGGCTGCAGCGCCATGATCCCGTCGAACGCGACCAGCGTCATGACGATCGCGTAAATGACCACGAAGATGGGGGCCAGGCGGAAGATCCGGGCATCGTGGGCATCCCGGACGGCCGGCGAGCCATCGAATCCGCCGATCCAGCGGTCGAAGAGATTCCGCCGTGAGCCGTTGACGGTGCCACGGGCCTCGAACATGTCGGGAATGATGTCGGCCTTGATCAGCTGGTAGCCCACCCAGTACATGACCAGCTGCCCGACGAGCAGGCGCCAGAACATGAAATCATGGCTGAGCCAGAGCGCCTTGCCGTGGGACAGCCCTTCCATCTCGGGATAGATGTGGTGATAGCCCACCGTGAAGATCAGCACGAAAGCGATCAGCAGCACCACCATGAAGCTCGAGGCCGCTTCGGCGAAGCGGATGACCAGTCCGGACCACCGGGCCTTGGTGATCTTGTGCACCGCGGCAAACGCGATGCTGCCGGCGCACAGCCCGGTGAAGTAGACCCAGTTGACGTGGAACAATTGCCACGCCCGGTCCGCCCTGTCACCGGAAATCGCGCTGAGGAACAGGATCAGCCCGGCCACGGCGAGCACGCCGCCCAGCCCGAGGAAGAGGCCGTACCTTGCCCCGGTGGAGCGGGCGATCAGCCGTTCACGTACCGCGGTGACACCCATCAGTTGTTTCCTCCCGGCGCTGCCGCCGGAGCGGCGGCGGCCGCCTGGAGCTGGCGGACGTAATTGACGATCTCCCATCGGGCAGTGCCACGGACCTTGTCGCCATAGCGGGGCATCACGCCCCGGCCATAGCGGATGATGCTGTAGATCGAGCCGTCGGTGTACGCCCGCGCCTTGTCGGTGAGCAGCGAGGGCGCCGCCATCTTCCTGCCGACCAGGCCATCACCGGCGCCGATGTTGCCGTGGCACGGGCTGCAGTAGGTGTGGAAGAGGGTGTCCCCGGTGGCGCTGGCCGGCTGGCCCGCCAGTGGATTGACCTGCTTGTCTGCCGTGGCGCTGTTGGCCACCGACCATTCGGCTTCCCAGTCAGCGGTGGTACTGCCCACGGGCACCGTCCCGGCAACCGTGTTCCGCGGAATGTCCGCGCGCTGGTACGGATGCACGTTGACCTGGGTGATCATGGCGTCGAACCAGGGAATGACGTGCATCAGGTCGTCCGGCCCCGGCGCGTTGTAGTAGGCGTTGCAGCCGCTCGCCGCGAGCACGAGCGCCAGCAGGCCGGGCAGCGCGCGCCTACGCGTCATGGCGCACCTCCGCGGCTCCCGCCCGCTCGAGGATTTCACGAACCTTGCCGGCCTGGTCGGCGCCGGCGGGGACGAAGATGCCGATCCGGTCATCGCTGAAGGCAGGGTCGTAGGCCAGGCCGGTGGTCGGGTTGCGGAGCGACAGCAGGATGATGCCGGCCACCGTGCTGAGCGCCCCGAGCAGGATGGTGAGCTCGAAACCGATGACCACATAGGGGGCCACGGCCGCGATCGGCTTGCCGCCCACGAGCAGCGGCCAGTCGCGCGACATCCAGATGGTCATGGTGAAGCCGGCGGTGCAGCCCGTGAGGCCGCCCAGCAGCGTGAACAGCCGCACCGGGGAGTTATGGATGCCCAGCGCCTCTTCGAGCTCATGGTTGGGCGCGGCGCTGTACACCGTGAAATCCTTGTGGCCGCCGGTGCGCAGCAGGCCGATGGCGTCGCAGGCGGCGTCGATGTGGATGAATGACGCCAGCACCCCCGGAATCCGCTTGGTGGCCATCAGTGCGCCCCCCGCTTCCGTGGCATCGGGATCATTTCCTTGATTTCCTGGATCGCCACCACCGGGAAGGTGCGGGCGAAGAGGAGGAAGTACATCGAGAACCAGCCGAAGCTGCCCAGCAGGATGCCCCAGTCGGCCCAGTTGGGGCCCATCTGGCCCCAGGCCCAGGGCTCGTAGTCGTTCTGCAGGCTGCTGATGATCACGTAGCGCTCGAACCACATCCCGATATTGATGAAGATCGAGATGACGAACAGCGCGGTCAGGTTGGTGCGGATCTTCCGGAACCAGAGCAGCTGCGACACGAATGCGTTGCAGATGATCATCGTCCAGCCGGCCCACCACATCGGGCCGAAGGCCCGGCGCCAGAACGTGGTCTGCTCGAAGGTGTTGCCGCTGTACCAGGCGATGAAATACTCCATCGCATAGGCGTAGAACAGGATCGAGCCGGTGAGCAGGGTGAGCTTGGCCAGGTTGTCGAAGTGATAGTCGCCGATCATGTGCTCGATCTTGAGCGCCCGGCGGAGCGGAATCAGCAGCGTGAGCACCATGCCGACGCCGGAGTAGATGGCGCCCGCCACGAAGTACGGCGCGAAGATCGTCCCGTGCCAGCCCGGGATGATCGACATGGCAAAGTCCCAGCTCACCACGGAGTGCACCGACAGCACCAGCGGGGTGGCCAGCGCCGCGAGGTACAGGTACGCCCGGCTGTAGTGCTGCCACTGGTGGTGGGTGCCCTTCCAGTTGAGCGAGAACATCCGGTACACCTGCTGCCGCCAGCCGGTCATCTTGTCCCGCGCCGCGGCCACGTCCGGCACGAGGCCCACCACGAGGAACGTGGCCGAGACGGTGAAGTAGGTGCTGATGGCGAAGACGTCCCAGATCAGCGGCGACTTGAAGTTGGGCCAGAGCCAGCGCTGGTTGGGATAGGGCAGCAGCCAGTAGAAGAACCACTGGCGGCCGATGTGGATGATCGGGAACAGCGCCGCCGTCATGACCGCGAACACGGTCATCGCCTCGGTGGCCCGGTACACCGCCGTGCGCCACGGCGAGCGGAACAGGAACAGGATCGCCGAGATCAGCGTGCCCGCGTGGCCGATGCCGACCCAGAAGACGAAGGTCGTGATGAACACCGACCACATCACCGGCGGCCGGTAGCCCGCCAGCCCCAGCCCGTCCTTGACCAGGAACAGGAAGGTGATGAGGCCGATCAGGAAGGCCGTGACGGCGCCGAGCAGCAGCAGCGTGTAGCCCCTGCTGGGCGTGCCCAGCGTGGCCACCACGTCGCGGGTGACGTCGGCGTGAGTCTGGTTGTGGTGAACAGTGGAGGACATGGCTCAGCCCTCCGCCCGGTCGAGCACCCGTGCCAGATAGGTCACGGAAGGCCGCACGTTGATATCCTCGAAGACATGGTAGCCGCGGCGGTCCCGCGCCGAGGCGGCAATCCGGCTGTTGGGATCCTTCACGTTGCCGAACACGATGGCGGACGACGGGCAGGCCTGCGCGCAGGCGGTGATCACGTCGCCATCGGCCAGCTCGCGGTTTTCCATCCGGGCCTGGTTCTGGGCGCCCCGGATCCGCTGCACGCAGAAGGTGCACTTTTCCATCACTCCGCGGGCCCGCACCGTCACATCCGGATTGAGCTGCAGGTTGAGCGGTTCCGGAAACGCCTTCTTGTTGTAGGCGAACCAGTTGAAGTACCGCACCTTGTAGGGGCAGTTGTTGGAGCAGTACCGGGTGCCCACGCAGCGGTTGTAGACCTGGCCGTTGAGACCGTCCGCGGTGTGGTACGCGGCGTACACCGGGCAGACCGGCTCGCAGGGGGCATTACCGCAGTGCTGGCACATCATCGGGAGGAAGCGCGCCTCGAGCGGCTCGCCGTCCTCCCCGCCCTCCCAGTAGCGCTCGATGCGGATCCAGGTCATTTCCCGGCCCCGCAGCACTTCCTCTTCTCCCACCACCGGGATGTTGTTCTCGGCGTAGCATGCGGCCACGCAGGCTGAGCAGCCGGTGCAGCGCGAGAGATCCACGCTCATGCCCCACCGGGGATGATCTTCGGCGTAGGCGCCCAGCTTGATCTTCTCGTCCTGCGCGCCGCGCCAGCCCCGCAGCGCGGCCCGCTCGTTCTGGGTGTTGACCTCTTCTTCCTCGTGGCCCTCGCTCTCGGCGGCGGCCAGCGACGGACTCATGCCCTTCCGGGCCTGCGCCAGCGTCATCGAGTCGGACAGCCCGCGACCCAGCTGACGAGGCGTGCCCTCGGTCTTGGCCGGCGCCTGGAACCGGCTGGTCTTGGCCAGAGTGACGCGGGTGCTGGTGTACGGCAGGAATCCGCCACTCGCCTCGCCGCCGAGGAGGTCCAGGGCGTTGATCCCCTTGCTGCCCATCGCATCGGTGGTGCGTTCGCTGCCCAATCCGAGCGGGATGGCCACCAGGTCAGGGTGGAGACCCGGGTACACATAGGCCGGCGCCTCGACGGAGCCGTGCGGCGAGGTGACCGTCAGGATCTCGCCGTTCTGCACATCCATGCGCCGGGCCACGTCGGGGTGGATCTCGACCCACGACTGCCAGGTGATCTTGGTGACCGGGTCCGACATCTCGCGCAGCCAGGGGCGGTTGGCCCCGCGGCCGTCATAGAGCATCGAAGTCGGATAGGCGGAAAGGGTCAGCGCATCGCTCCCCTCCTGGCCATCGAGCTGAGGCGCGGCGAAGGCCACCTGAAGCGCGGAAGGGGCGAGGCGCACGGCGACTTCCGGCGCCGCGGCGAATACCCCGCCCCGCGCCAGCGCGGCACGCCAGAACGATTCGGCGTCGCCCGTTCCCTGCTGGCGGGCAAAGCCGGCCCAGCTCTGCTTGAGATGCGCCTCCCACGAAGCGGCATTGAAGCTCGCCAGAGGGCCGGCCACCTTCTGCGACACCTTGAGCAGGATGTCTCCGGCCGCCATCGAGTTGAACACCGGCTCCATGACCGGCTGCATGAGGCTGGTGACACCCTTGCGGGGCCGGGCGTCGTCCCAGCGCTCGAGCGCGTGATGGATGGGGAGCGCCAGGTCGCACGCGGCGGCGGTGTCGTTCGGGAACAGCGCCAGCGCCACCTTGAACGGCACCTTGGCGAATTTGTCGGCAAAGCCGGCGGCCTTCGGCGTGGCGTAGACCGGGTTGGCCTCGTGCACGATGGCCACCTGGTATTTACCTGCGGCCATCCCGTCCGCCACTTCGGCGAGCGCGCCGTAACCATCGCCCGACTGCAGCTCCGCACCGAACAGCACGGTCTGGCCGATATTGCCGGCCACGTAGTTCAGGATGTTGACCGCGGCGCAGAGCTCGGCGGCCTTGCGGTGCTGGCTGCCGATGCCGCCTGCCACTGCCAGCGATGGCTTGGCCGAGGCGAACTCCCGGGCCGTCCGCTTGATGACCTCGGCCGGGACCCCGCTCGCCTCGGCCGCCTTCTCGGGGGTCCAGGGAGAGAGCGTCGCCTTGAAGTTCATCGCGTCCGCCGGTCCGACGGTGCGCTCGCTCAGAATCACGTTGGCCATGGCCAGCGCGACGGCCGCCTCACCGCCGGGACGGACGACCTGCCACTGGTCGGCGTTCATGGCGGTGAGATTGAGCCGCGGCCCGAACGACACGTGCCGGGCCATCTCGCCATCGGCATAGCCATGCGCATCGGCGAAGCCGCGCTGGTTTTCGGTCGGGGAGAGCCAGGTCTCGAGGAAGTCGGCGCCAAACGAGGCGATGTACTTCGCCTTGGCAAAATCGTGGGCGGGAAGCTGGTCGAGTCCGAAGACCGTGCGGTTGGCCGAGCGGATCGCTTCGTGATCGAAGGGCTCGTAGCTCACCATCCGGCCACCCAGCGCCGCCGTCCAGGACGCCAGAAGATCGTGGAAGGTGCCGTGGCCCCCTCCGGTGATGACCGCCACCTTGCCCTGCGCGGCGCCCAGCTTGTCCGCCAGCAGCTTGATGGCCTCGTCCCAGGTCACGTCCTTGAAGTTGCCGTCCGGCTGGCGCACCCGCGGCGCCCGGATGCGCGAGGGGTGATACAGCCCCTGGATTCCGGCCTGTCCGCGGGCGCAGAGCGCGCCCTTGTTGACCGGGTGCTCCGGATTGCCCTCCAGCTTGACCGCCCGTCCTTCCCGCGTCCGCACATGCAGGCCACACCCGGCCGCGCACTCGGTGCAGGTCGAGGCATAGTAGGTGGCCACACCTGGAACCTGGTCCTCGGACTGGACCAGGTAGGGAATCAGCTTTTCGACCTTGTCGGTCGAGCAGCCCGACAACACCGCCGCCCCGCCCCCGGTGACACCGAGGACCGTGAGAAACTTGCGGCGGTCGAGCGTGGAACTGATTTCGTCGGACATTGAGGCTCCGAGACTAGTCACGAGTCATGAGTCACGAGTCACGAGATGCGAGCTGGAACGGTTTGGGATCAGCTCGCGACTCTGGTCTCGCGACTCGCGACTCAGTAATGACACACCGAACAGTCGCGAGACACCTTGCGCTCAACATGGCACGTCACGCAGAAGCCCATGTTGTTGATGTTGTTCACCTGGTACACCTGCGGCATCCGGCTCACCTCGCCGTGGCAGGTGAAGCAGGCGTTGGGGCCCATCGCCTTGATGTGCCGCATGTGCGGGAAGTGGGCGTGGCGCGCCAGAGTATGGATCCGCACCCATTCGACCGGCTTCTTGTCCGCCCAGGCCGCGCGCAGCTTCTTGATCTCGACCTTGGCCCCGCTGTCGCTGCCGCTGATCACCAGGTGGCAGCCCATGCAGGTCTGCATGCTGGGAATGCCCGGCTCGGTGGAGACCGAGACGGTGTAGTGGCAGTACTGGCACTGGATCTTGTACTGACCGGCGTGGATGTCGTGCCGGAAGAAGATCGGCTGGCGGGGGCCCTTCAGGGCCGCGGTATCGGTCGCGCCCAGTCTCGGCGCGGCGGCGGAATCGGGCGCGGCCGGCGTCTGCTGGGCGGCGGGGGTGCGCTGGAATGTGAGGGTCGCCACGAGCGTGAGGACAACGGTCCCCGCCGCCACGAATGCCAGCTTGCGCATCAGACCTCACCGAGAGAAGGGCCCGGATGGGCCCCGATCGAGCGCCCGGAGACCCGGGCGAGATTCTGCAGAGCGGGCGAATTATGAGGCCCGCATCACCGTGCGACAACCCCGCCGGATGAGGCGAATCCCGAGTCGAATCCTCGCGATTCGCCTTGAGGGAGGCTAGACCGCCAGCGAGCGGCGCGCGGTGGCCGGCGCCGGAGCATCTTCGACAAACCACTGCAGCTTCCGCCGGGAGAATCCCAGCAGGGCATCCGCAGTCTTGAGGTCGGAGACTTCGAGCCAGCACCAGGTGACCGGACCAGTCCGTTGGCCGGCCCGGATGGCGCCGAGCAGCGCCTGGGAGAGCTTGGGCAGCTTGAGCGCCCGGGACTCTTCGTGGGTGGTGACCGTGAAGGTGGTGCTCACCCCGGTCTGAGTCACGTGCAGCCAGCAGAGCTTGCGGTGGCCGGCGGTGAACTCCCACGCCCAGCGCCACTGCGGCCCCATGAACTTGACGTGCTCGGCAACGCCCTCGAGGGATAGCAGCCCGTCGCGGACTTTGCGGAAGCGACCGGCGAGCCCGGTCGGCAGATCCTTGAGCGGCGACGCCGGCTTGGGCGACTGCCGAGGATCGGGATACAGATTGGTGGCCCAGTATGCAGACGAACGCCCCACGCAGACCCCCGCGGAAACTGTGAAATCAGGTCGGATCGGCAACGCAAACTAATGGGGTCAATTGACTTATTCCAGTTCGAGCCGGGTCTGTGACCGATCCGAGGCCGGGTTGAGACCTAGGGAGGCCCCCACGGAGGCGGCCCATCCATTGGCCCCTCGTTTCGATCGGGTAAATGTTTACAGGATAATATGTTACGCGGCACTGCCTGGGGGCCCGGAAACTGAAGTTCAGGGCGGACCGAACGTCCGTCCGGTACCCCTGCCGCCGTTACAAGCGGCAGGGGCACATGAAGGACGATAGAGATTGGTGAGGCAACCGGGCGCGGCACGCGCCGAGGAGACGGGCCACCTCAGGTGGTGAGTCCTGTAGTACTCAGCCAATCTCCCGGCTCCCTTCCCAGCACGCGAAGCCGGCGCACCAGATCGCCTACCGCGCTTCCGCTGCCGCCGATAGTCATCGGTTTTTCCGCTCGGCATTTCCTGCTCACGGCAGAACCGGACAAGAAAGGCGCGGGAACGTCCGCCTGGACGTTCCCGCGCCTTCGGCTCCCGTCACTGTTCCCTGTGCACGAAGGGGCGGTTCCCCGCCCTGTCACTGCACTTGCAACCTCACGCTGCGCACGAGCGGAACCAGGCGGCGGGAGACGCGAGGCATGTGGGACGAACCGTGTGCACTCGCACCGGAAGCGCTCGTCAGTCCGGTGAGAGAACTCGTCCCCTGTCGTTTCGTAGTTCTGCCTGCGCGGAGCGGGAGGTGTGGCGAGCCAGAACGGTGGTACGGCGGCCCCGTATCATCGTTCGCCCCTGCCGTCGGGCGGGGGCTCCACGGCAAGGCCGGAGCGTTCCAGATAGCGGCGGATCTCGATTCCGATCGCGCGGAACAGCGCCGCTTCCCTCCCGTCCATCCCCGAGCGGTAAAGCACCTCCCGGATCCCCCGCATGACGCTGTCGGGCTGTCGAGTCTTGAAGAACTCGATGGCCCAAAGTGAGCGCTCCCAGTCCTGGAACACCCGTTCGAGCTGCTCCTGCACCGCCGGGTCCGCCACATGGCGGTGCAGCTTGAGCGGCTCGTTCTCCCCCCCCCGCGCCAGCCACGTCTCATACGCCATGATCGCCACGGCCTGCGCCAGATTGAGCGACTTGTATTCGTGGCTCACCGGGATCGTCACCAGCGCCTGGCACTGATCCAGCTCGTCGTTGGTCAGTCCCGCGTCCTCTCTCCCCGCCACAAAGGCGACAGGCCCGTCCGCGGACCGGCGCACCAGCTCCTGGGCCGCCTCGCGGGGGCGCACGACCATGCGTTTGGCCGCCCGGCCGCGGGCGGTGAGGCCCACGGTCCAGACGCAATCGGCCAGCGCGTCGGAGAGACGATCGAAGTGCCCGATCCGGGCGATGAGGTCGGCGGTGTTGTGGGCAATGCCTTCGATCCGGTAGGCGTCGAAGGCGGCGGGGGCCACCAGGCGGAGACCGCCCAGCGCGAAATTCTTGGCGATCCGGACGGCGCTGGCGATGTTGACGATGTCCTGCGGCTCCTGCAGGACGGCCAGGATGGGACCGGTGCTCACGCCTCGTTCAGGAAGGAAGTGTCCACCCGGCGGCTCTTGAGGCCGGTGGACAGGCTCGCCTTGTCCACCGCCTTGAGGTAGGCCTCCTTGGGCTCCACCTGCTTCTGGTCCACCAGGTCGAGCAGCGCGTCATTGAGCAGCGCCATCCCGGCCCGGCGGTTGGTCTGCATGATCGAGGGAATCTGGAAGGTCTTCCCCTCGCGGATCAGGTTGGCCACCGACGGCAGGGTGAGCAGGACTTCGCGCGCCGCCACCCGCCCGCCACCGATCCGGCGACAGAGCACCTGGGCAATCACGCCCTTGAGCGACTCCGAGAGCATGACCCGCACCTGCGACTGACGATCGGCCGGGAACTGGTCGATGATGCGGTCGACGGTCGATGCCGCCGTGGTGGTGTGGAGGGTGCCGAAGACCAGGTGCCCCGTCTCGGCGGTTTCGATGGCGATCGATACCGTTTCCAGGTCCCGCATTTCGCCCACCAGGATCACGTCCGGATCTTCACGCAGCGCGGCGCGCAGCGCGTTCTTGAAGCTCCGGGTGTGCAGCCCGACCTGCCGCTGGGTCACCAGGCACTTGTTGCTCTGGTGCACGAACTCGACCGGGTCCTCGATGGTGATGATATGGTCCGAGCGGTTCCGGTTCATCAGGTCCACCAGCCCGGCGAGGGTGGTGGACTTGCCGCTCCCGGTCGGGCCGGTGACGACAACGAGCCCCTTGGTCAGGTAGCAGAGCTTCTGGATTTCCGGCGAGAGGCCGAGTTCATCGACGGTGACGATCTTGCCCTTGATGACGCGGAAGACGGCCATCGGCCCCTTCCGCTCGGCGCCGGCGTTGCAGCGGAAGCGGGAGAGGTCGGCGATCTCGTACGCCCAGTCCACATCACCGGTCTCCTCGAACTCGGCGATGTCCCGCGGGCTCATGATGCTGCGCAGCATGACGTCGATCTCGGCCGCTTCGAGCACCGGCAGGTCGAGGCGCTTCATCTCGCCGTCGGCGCGGATCAGCGGCTTGTCTCCGGAGCGGAGGTGCAGGTCCGACGCGCCGCCCTCCGCAGTCTGGCGGAGCATGCTGTCCAGTCGTGCCCTGGCCTGAGACAGGTCCGGAGCGGGGGTGTTCACGGCAATCGACGGCCGGAGGGCGGGAGCCGGCGCCGCACCGGCAGGCGCGGCCGCGGGCGAGGCGGCGCCGTTCGGCCGGATGACGACCACAAACCCGCCGGTGCTGGTGCCCTCGACCGAGGTATTGGTTGCGCCGGTCGAGTAGGGGAACGCAAAACTCCCGCCCTCCTCGACCTGCGCCTGAAGAGGTGCGGGGGCCAGCTCCCGCACCAGGGAAACGATCTGCCCAGGCGTGAGCGCCTCGCGGCTGATCGGCCGGGGACCTGCGCTGGTCAGGAGCGAGGCCGGTCGGCCGGCCCGGAGTTCCAGCGCCTGGGCGCCCTGCTCCTGCATCACCTGGATGAAGCGATCGAGTCTGGCCACGGATCTCTCAGCGGAGGGAGCGGGCCACGCGCACGTGGTCCCGGTTGATGTACAGGAGTGCCTGGTCGGTCTGCAGCGGGAAGAAGGCTTCCGCCGAGTTGTTCAGGAAATCGGAGGTCCGGCTGTGCTCGGGCGGCAGCTCGGACTGGGAGACGCCGGTGAGCGTCAGCCCGCCGAGCAGCGTGACCTCGAGCGGAAACATCCGGGCCACCGAGGCGCGAACCGGATCCGCCAGGTGCACGCTGTCCCGGTTTTCCACGAAGGCCACCTGCTTCTTGGCGATGAAGATCGCCTCGCCATCGTCCTGCGTCAGGGGAAAGAAGGGCTCGCGCCGGTTGAGCATCTCGAGGGGAGTTTCGGCGCCCAGGTGGCGGGCGGCAGCCGGCTGGACATGAAGGTCGCCCCCAATGGCGATGCCTTCCGCCAGCGTGACTACCGCCGCTACGCGGTGAGAAGAGCCATAACCTTGCATACGGGGCTCCGCTGAGTGGTGCTCAATTGTCGCGGGCGATCCGGAGAGCGGCAAGGGGCGCTACCCCCGGATCTCGGTCCCGGCGTCCCGCTCGATCAGGCGAATCGCTTCCATATAGTCGGCCTCGGCATCAAGCCGTTGCCGGGCCGCGTGAAACTGGTCTCCCGCCAGCCGGAGCATCGGACCTGCCACGCCCGTCTGCTCCAGCAGCCCCACCGCGATCCCCACATCCTTGTCCAGCAGAGCCAGCCGGAACGTCCGGGGCCAGCTGCCATTGAGCACCCGGGCCGGCACCAGCGATTCGGTCACGAACGACCGCCCGCTCGAGGCGTTGATGATCTCCAGCGCCTTGGCCGCCGGCACCCCGGCTTTCACCAGGGCGGCGAGGCCCTCTCCCGAGGCCAGGATGTTGACCGCCAGCAGGGCATTGTTCACTGCCTTGAGGGCATCGCCCGAACCCACCGGGCCGATGTGCTCAATCCGCTTGCCGAAGCACTCCAGGACGGGCCGGGCCCGGCCGAACGCCTCGGCGCTGCCGCCGACCATCACGGCCAGCGACGCCGATTCCGCACCCGAGACCCCGCCACTGACGGGCGCATCGACGAAGTCCACGCCCCTGGGTGCCAGCCGCGCCGCGATCCGGCGTGAAGTTTCCGGATCGCCGGAGGTACAGTCGATGAACAGCACCCCCTTCGCCAAACCGGCGAGGATGCCGTCGGCACCATCGAGCAGCGACTCGACATCGCGAGAGGTGGAGAGGCAGCAGATCACCACCTCCGCCCCCTGCACCGCCTCGCGGGGAGTCCCGGCGGCCCGCGTGCCCTGCACAGCCGCGAACCGCGTCGCCTTCTCCCCGGTCCGGTTCCACACCGTGAGATCGTGGCGGGCCGCGACATGCACCGCCATCGGAGTGCCGATGGCGCCGAGGCCGAGGAAGCTGATGCGCATGGAGGAAGGCTAAGGCACGCGGGGGGCTTAGGGTAGCGGCCTCCTCACCAGCCGAGGCCGGCCGCGTTACCATACAAGGGTCAGCAGCCATGGCCGGCCATGCCACCCCGGATCCTGCACGTCGATCTCGACGCCTTTTTCGTTGCCGTCTGTCGCCAGCGCTATCCCGAAGTGCGGGATGTGGAGCTGCTGGTCGTGGGGGGGCGTTCCAATCGCGGGGTCGTCCAATCGGCCAGTTACGCCGCCCGCAAGTTCGGCGTGCATGCCGGGATGCCGACGGCCCAGGCGGCGCGCCTCTGCCCGGAGGCCACCTTCTTCCAGGGCGACTTCAGCTACTACACCGAGGCCTCCCAGGCCGTCCGCACGGTGCTCAAGCGCCACTCCCCCACGGTCGTCATGGCATCGCTGGACGAGGCGTACCTCGATTTCGGCGGCACCGAACGCCTCTTTCCGGTCTCCCTTCTGGAAAGCGCGGCGAAGATCCGCGATGATGTGCGGGCCGACACGGGACTCGACTGCTCGATCGGGATCGGGCCCAACCGGATGATCGCCAAGCTGGCATCGGATGCCGCCAAGCCCCGCGGCCTGATGGAGGTGCGGACCGGGTGGGAAGAAGGATTCCTGGCCGGGCTGCCGCTCCGCGCGCTCCCTGGCGTCGGACCGAAAACGGCCGAACGCTGGGCGGCGTTCGGGCTCACCGAGGTCTTCCAGGTGCAGCAGGCAACGTTGGAGCAGCTGACCAGCGTAATAGGTGATGGGGCGGCGGAACTGAAAGCCCGCGCCCACGGCCATGGCGGCACCACGCTGACCGCCAATCGCCTCCCCAAGTCCATCGGCAGGGAAACGACGCTCGCGGTCGACGTCACGAGCCTGGAAACGCTCGATCGCCAGCTTGCCATCTTCGCCGAGCGGGTGGGGAGTGAGCTGCGCGAGGAAGGACTGGTGGCCCGGACGGTCACCCTCAAGCTCCGCCACGGCGATTTCCACACCGTGACGCGGCGGCGGACGCTCGATCAGCCCACGGATCTCGATGCCGAGCTGCTGGCTGCCGTTCGCGCGATGCTGCCCGCGGCGTTCGAGGAAGCGCGCAATCGAGGCCAGGGCGTGCGGCTGGTGGGACTCAGCGCCAGCAACCTCGCCGTCTCGGCGCCGCTCGAACTGTTCGAGTCGGCGGAGCGGACCCGGATGCGTTCGGTCACCCGGGCCGTGGACCAGGTTCGCGAGCGCTTCGGTTTCGAGGCACTGACTTCGCTGCGGCTCACGGGCGCCAGGCGCCGGAAGGAATAGCGGATGCGTCGCTCACCATTGATCCTGGTCACCGGCATCCTCCTGCTCGCGGCCGGGAGCCTCACGGCGCAATCCGCCGACTCTCCGGCCGAGTGCGATGCCAATCAGAGCGCCAACTGTGCCCGGCTCGGTCTCTATTTCAACCGGGCGGAGGGGCTCACGCCGATCATGGCCATCTCCTACTACTCCCGGGATCTCGATTCCCTCCGGACGGAGTGCGACCGCGGCCTGGTGCCGGCGTGCACCAGCCTCGGCCAGCACTACCAGCACGGAGATGGCATCCGCCAGGATGGCCAGGCCGCGGGCGCCCTGTTTCAGCACGGCTGTGAGCTGGGCAGCGGCCAGGCTTGCGCCCTCCGCGGCGACCTGTACCGCCGTGGCGCCGAGGTGCATGCCGACCTGACCATCGCAGCCGCGATGTTCCGCCAGGGGTGTTCACTCGCCAATGGCGGTGCCTGCCTCTCGCTCGGCGAAATGCAGCAGGCGGGTGAGGGGATGCAACCCGACATCCGCGTCGCCGTTGCGTCGTTCAGCCGGGGGTGCGAGCTCGGCTGGGCCAGCAGCTGTCTCTCAGCCGGGCAGATCTACGGCGTGGCCAACGCCGTCGGCATCAACTACCCGCAAGCGGCAGGGGCGTACCGGCGGGCCTGCACCCTGCTCAACACCGCGGGATGCATTCTGCTGGGCAGCATGTACCGCAACGGCAACGGGTTCATGGTGGACATCGAGCAGGCCCGGGCCCTCTATCGCAAGGCTTGCGACCTGGGCAGCAGCGACGGGTGCAACCTCTGGGCGGCACTCCAGCAGAGCAATCCGCAGCCCGGGTTCCACAACTGATCGCGGCAGGTGAGGCTGGCGGAAGGAGTCACAGGTGCGTTTCACGGTGTTCGCGGCGGTGCTTTCGGCGCTTGGCAGCCTGAGCAGCCTGACGGTTGCCGCGCAGGAGCCGGGTGCAATCGTCGCCGACTGCGGTGCCGGGGCCAGCCCCAACTGCCCGCGCCTCGGCCTCTACTTCAACCGCGCCGAGGGTCTCACCCCGCTCAAGGCGATCTCGTTCTACGGGCGCAACCTGGACTCGCTCCGCGGGGAGTGCGATCAGAGCACGGTGGCCGCCTGCACCGCGCTGGCCCAGCACTACGAAAAGGGAGACGGCGTCCCGCAGAACGGCCAGACCGCCAGCGCACTGTACCAGCGTGGTTGCGACCAGGGCAGCGGCCAGGCCTGCGGCATGCGGGGAGAGCTGCACCGCCGGGGCGCCGAAGTACCGATCAACCTCGGCCTCGCGGCGGCGCTGTTCCGCCAGTCCTGCAGCATGGGAAACGGCGGCGGATGCCAGTCGCTCGGACAGATGCAGCTCAATGGCGAGGGGATGCAGCCGGACATCCGGGCGGCCGTGGCCACCTACGCCCGCGGCTGCGAACTCGGGTGGGCCAGCAACTGCCTGGCGGCGGGGCAGATCTTCGGCGCCGCCAACGCGGTGGGCATCAATTACCCGCTGGCCGGGGCCAACTACCGCAAGGCGTGCGAACTGCTCAACACCGCCGGCTGCATCCTGCTGGGCCAGATGTACCAGACCGGGCTGGGCTATCCGGTGAACATCGAGGCGGCGCGAACGCTGTATCGTCGCGCTTGTGACCTGGGCAGCACCGATGGCTGCAACATCTGGGCGGGGCTGCACGCCAGCAACCCGTAGCCGATTGATAACGACCTGGCAGGGTCCTCCATCTCTCCCATTCCCGGGACAACCATGACCGCCGCGCCGGACGCGCCGTCGCGCTCGCCTTCGCGCGGCGGCTGGTGGACGGAAGGCCGCTGGCAGTCGGCCGTGCTCATCCTCATAGCCCTCATCGGATTCGTCAGCTGGGGTCCCCGCCTGGGCGACTTTGCCGGCTACCTGATGGTGGGCAACGCGGTGCTGGACGGCAAGCACATCTATCACGACACTCCGCCCGGGATCAACACCTGGCCGCCTTTCTTTGCGCTGGTGTGCGTGCCACTGGCGCTGATCGGCCGGGTGTCGACCTACCTTGCCACGAGCAGCTGGCTGGTACTGAGCTATGCCGTGCTGCTCCTGGTGCTCGATCTGCTGGCCCGGATCCTCTACGGGCAGCCGATGACGCTGCGGCGGACGGGGCCGGGAATTCCGATCGCTTCGGCCGGCCTCTTCGTTCCGCTCCTCCTCACCTCCACCTACCTGTTCAACAACTTCGAGCACACCCAGATCAGCGTGGTCCTGCTGGGCCTGACGGTGGGCGGCCTCTATCTGATCGATCGAGGCCGCACCTGGGCGGGGTCTGCCGCGCTCGGGCTGGCGATCGCGATGAAGCTGATGCCCGTCGTGTTCCTGCCCTACTTCGCCCTGCGGCGGCAGTGGCGGGCCTTCTTCCAGTGCGGCCTCATCACCGGCGCCCTGTCCCTCTCACCGATCCTGGTCTTCGGCTGGACCCGCTACTGGGATTACGTCGCCTCGTGGAGGAAGGTGCTGGGCTGGGGGTGGGGTGTGGGCGCGTACAACCAGAGCCTGTACGCCCTGTGGGACCGGTTCATCGGCCACCACGTCTATCCCTTTGCACCGGGCGACAACTACAACCTGAACCGCTCCGGCGATCCTGCGGTCCAGGCGGCCTTTCTCGTTTCCCTCGCGATCCTCGGGTTGCTCACCCTCTGGCGCCTGCTCAAGCCCCCCTTTGACCGCCCCCGCACCGCGATCACCGAGTGGAGCGCCGTGCTCATCCTCTCCACCATGTGGGGGCCGGTGCTCTGGAAGCTGTACCTCGTGGTGCTGCTGGTACCCGCGGCGCTGCTGTTCGCCGTCTGGAGGAGTCCGGGCCTCGACGCCGCGAGCCGCCGCACCTGTGCCTGGTTCCTGTTCGGGTCCGCGGTCCTGCAGCTTGGCACGGCGCACGACATCGCGGGCCGCTGGCTCTCGCCGCAACTCGAGCTCGGTGGCGTGGCCACCTGGTCGGCGCTGGTCATGCTGGCGGGCGTGCTGTGGCTCCGCGGCCGCCCCGACCTCCTTGGCGGTACCCATTGAGTAGCCCGGGTGCGCCGCCA
>DATEHG010000035.1:0-23419 GCA_035279705.1 Gemmatimonadales bacterium | reverse complement strand
GAGATGAAGCGGCCGCCGGAAGACCCCAAGGCGCCGCTGGAAACCGCCCAGATCCTGGCCCCGGCCGAGACCGGAGCGGTCGAGCAGGGACACCGCCTCGGCAGCGCGATCGCGGCCGGCCAGACGCTGACCCGCGGCCTCCAGATGCTGCCGGGAAATGTCTGCACCCCGACCTATCTCGGCCGGCAGGCCGAAGAGCTGGGCAAGCGGCACGGGATGAAGGTGACGGTGATGGATCTGGCCGCGATCAAGAAGGAAGGGATGGGCGGCCTGCTCTGTGTGGCGCAGGGCAGCCTCGAGGAACCGCGATTCATCATCCTCGAGTACCAGGGAGGCACCGGCGCGCCGGTCGTGCTGGTCGGGAAGGGCGTGACGTTCGACAGCGGCGGTATTTCGATCAAGCCCGCGCAGAACATGGAGGAAATGAAATTCGACATGTCGGGCGCGGCCGCCGTCCTGGGCACGTTCGAGATGCTGGGCCGGCTCAAGCCGAAGCTCAATGTGATCGGCCTCATTCCGAGCACCGAGAATCTCCCCTCGGGTACCGCCATCAAGCCTGGTGACGTGGTGAAGAGCCACTTCGGC
Source organism: Gemmatimonadales bacterium (assembly GCA_035279705.1). Lineage (GTDB taxonomy): Bacteria > Gemmatimonadota > Gemmatimonadetes > Gemmatimonadales > GWC2-71-9 > DATEHG01. Next base: position 22,834 of record DATEHG010000035.1, on the reverse strand, counting down.
AAGACGATCGAGATCATCAACACCGACGCCGAGGGGCGGCTCATCCTGTGCGACGCGCTCTCCTGGGCGCGGCGCTACCAGCCGGCCTGCGTGCTGGACGCGGCCACGCTGACCGGCGCCGTGGTCATTGCGCTCGGTCACACTGCCAGCGGGGTCCTCGGCACCGACGAGGCCCTGATCGCCGAGGTACAGGCCGCGGGGGAGCGGGCCGGCGAACGGGTGTGGCCGCTGCCGCTGTGGGACGACTACCGCGAACTGATCAAGTCGGACATCGCCGACGTGAAGAACTCGGGCGGACGCCCGGCCGGCACCATCACCGGTGCCTGGTTCCTCAAGGAGTTCGTCGAGGGGTTCCCGTGGGTTCACCTCGACATTGCGGGAACAGCGTACACCGAGCGGGAAGATGCCTCGATGGTGAAGGGCCCGACCGGCGTGATGGTGCGGCTGTGGAGCGAGTTTCTGCTCGCCCGAGCGGGCAAGGCGTGAAAACTGCGCGAAAAGCGAAGGGCGAAGAGCGAAAAGGCGTGGGCAGTCCTTTTCGCCTTTCGCTCTTCTCTTTTCTCGCCCTTGCGACGCTGAGCCTGTCGATTCCTCGATCCCTGTGCGCGCAGATCCCCCCCGATTCGATCGGCCGCAACGACTCGCTGTACCGCGACACCTCCCACGTGGACCAGACCGGCCTCTATCTCGCGGCCCAGGCCAAGGGCGCGAGGCAGATGGCAACGCTGCCGCTCCTCGGCATCGACGGGCCGCGACCGGGGATGACTCGCATCGACCTGAATCGCGACTCGCTGGCCTGGAACGGCAGCGAGACGCTGGGCGATCTGCTGCGCTCGATTCCCGATGCGTACGTGCTCCATGGCGGCTGGATCGGCCGTTCGGAGTACGTGAACTTCGCGGGGAGGGGCAGCACCAGCGTCGAGTACTACATGGACGGCGTCCCGTGGATCCCGATCGGGCCCGACAGCGTCGCGGTGGACCCGTCACTGCAGCCGTTGAGCCTGCTGCAGCGCGTGGTCGTGGAGCGATGGCCCGGCATGATGCGGGTGCTCATGTACACCCATCAGCACGACCGCCGGGCGCCGGCCAGCCGGGTCGGCATCAGCAGCGGGGACCGGCAGTATGCCCGCTATCTCGGTGCGCTGGAGTATCGCTTCGGCAAGGGGTGGAGTCTCGCGCTGGGCGGCGACTACGGCAGCGTCAACCAGTCCGGCAGCACCAGCAACGAATTCAGCGGCGGTCAGTACCGGTTCCAGGGCGGGTACGTCCCCAGCGACCACTTCGGCATTTCGGCACAGGTGCTGTTCACCACCGCCGACCGGGTGGCCATCGTCACGACAGACACCCTTGGCAGGCCACTCAACGGGAGCCGGCGCGACAGCCAGCTGAGGATTTCGTGGGGGACCGGGCCGGAACGATTGGGACTGCATCTCGATGGCCTGCTGATGGACAGCCACTGGGATGGCCAGAGTTTCACCAATGATGTCCGGCAGGGCGGCCTCATGGCCAACTACCAGCGCCCCCATCTCCAGCTGGGCGGTTGGGTGTTCAACCGCTCGCGCTGGACCCCGTGGGACCTGCGCGGCACGGCGGGGTGGCAGGCACTGGAGCGGTTCACCGTCAGCGGTGAACTGGGCTACCAGACTCACGACCTGGACCGGAACAGTCACTGGCTGGGGCTCAGAGCCGGAGTGCAGCTGCCGCTGTCGCTGTACGCCGCCGCCTCACTCCGGTCAGGCAAGGTGGTTACCACCCCAGCCATCCTCAAGCAGCAGGCCCAGGACATCAACGACTGGACCGCGAGCCTGGGCTTCACCAGCCGGCCTGTGGCTCTCTCGGTCGAGTACGGGCACCTCTCGGCATTCCAGCCGTCCGCCTGGTACGGCCTCGCGCCGATCGATTCGCTGCGACCCACCGAGGCCAGCAATCGGGTGACGCTCAACTGGCGTATTTCGCCGGTGGACTGGCTGTATCTGAGCGGGTTCTACAGCGATCCGGTCAAAGGCGGCCAGCCCGATGGATCGCCGCCCACCCATTCGCTGTCGATGATCACGCTGCGCAGCCGCTTCTGGCGCAAGTTCCAGAGCGGCACCTTCGAGCTCAAGGCCCAGTTCGGCCTCGAAGCGTGGAGCGACTGGACGGTCGGGGTGGTCCAGGGCGCTCCGCTCACGGTCCGCGGCGGCACGTACATGCGGGCCTTGCTGCAACTCCGGCTGCAGCAGTTCGTCGTCTTCTGGGACCGGGAGAACCTGGCCGGCATCACCAGCACCTACTCGATTCCCGGACTCAATATCAATCCCTACGCCAACCGGTTCGGCTTCCGCTGGGAGTTTGCCAACTAGTCGCGAGTCGCGAGTCGAGAGACAAGGGTCTGGACCAATCTTCCCGGCAGCTGTCCCCGCAACAGGATACCTCTCCAATGCGAAAAGCGTTCGTCCTGCTGGCTCTTCCGCTGCTCGGCTGGTCTTCGCCTGTGGCGAACCCCTCTTCTTCCACTGGCTCGATCGGCTGGCTGACAGGCTGCTGGGAATCCAGGAAGGGGGACCGCCTGATCGAGGAACACTGGATGCCGCCTCGTGGTGGTGTGATGCTGGAACTCGGCCGCACCACCCGGGGCGATACCCTGCTCGATTACGAGTTCGTCTCTCTGCGGCTCAACGGCGCCCGCCCGGTGTACGAGGCCCACCCGGCAGGCCAGCCGGTCGATTCCTTCCCGGCCAAGGTCGCGAGTGATTCCGCCGTGGTGTTCGAGAACTCGGGGCACGATTTCCCGCAGCGGGTGGGATACGAACGGCGCGGCAGCGACTCGCTGCTGGCCTGGATCGAGGGGGATGTCGGCGGGCGAACCCGGCGGGTCGAGTTTCCCTACGCCCGCGCCGACTGCAACGCGCGATAGGCTACCCTGAAAACACCGGCGGCCGGCCCACCCGAGGGTGAACCGGCCGCCGTTCGACGTTCACGACCGGAAGCCGGCCGCGGGTCGGGCTACTTGACCTTGACGACGTTGGCCGCAGCCGGGCCCTTGGCGCCATCCACGATGTCGAACTCCACCTTCTCGCCTTCGGCCAGGGACTTGAAACCCTGAGCCTGGATGGCCGAGTGATGGACGAAGCAGTCCTTCTGTCCGCCTTCGGGGGTGATGAACCCAAAGCCCTTGGCGTCATTGAACCACTTCACGGTGCCGGTCGTACGCATTGTCCTGCCTCATCAATTGGTGTAATCGGGGTGCGGACGAGCCGTACTGCCGACTACGTGGGTTCGTGAGAAATGCCTCACGATGCATGCGGTCTTGCCCCGCCGGTATGACGGGGAGACCCGGGATCTGAAAAAGGGGCCGGCACGGTGGCCAGGCCCCTGTGTCCCTTCGGATTGGCAAAAGTTAGACCCTGCAACTCCGATGTACCAAAATAGCGCCCGGTCCCCGGAAGTTCAACCGGTGGGGCGTCAGGGCTCCCGGAGCGCCTCTGTGGGGGGTGTGGAAGCCGCCCGCCGGGCCGGGAGCCAGCTGGCCAGGAGTACGGCCCCGCTCAGTACTGCGATCATCACCGCGAAGGTCGCCGGATCGGACGGCGCCACCCTGTAGAGGAGGGAACCCAGCACCCGGGTCGTCGCCGCGGCGGCGATCAGGCCGACTCCGCCACCGACAACCGCAATCAGCACCCCCTGGGTCAGGACCAGCCTGATTACGTCTCCCTGGCCGGCACCCAGCGCCATCCGCACTCCGATCTCGTGGGTCCGCTGCGAGACTCCGAAGGCAATCACGCCGTAACTGCCAAGCGTGGCCAGTGCCAGCGCCGCTGCCGCAAAGAGGCTCAGGACCAGGGTGCTGAACCTCGCGTACGCCAGCGCGTCAGCCACCCGCTCGGCCATCGGGCGTACATCGTAGAGCGGATTGTCCGGAGCGAGTGCCTTGAGCACGGCCCGGATCGGCTCCGCCAGCGCGCCGGGGTTCGCCGTGGAACTGCGGGCGAACAGCATCATCCGCCGGACCGGAGACTGATAGTAGGAGATGTACGCATCGGGCTCGGGGGGTGCCTCCATCGAGACGTAGCGTACGTCGCCGATCACGCCCACCACGTAGGCCGTGTCCCCAAATCCGCCCTGGCCGATGCCCACGGGGTGGCCGAGGGGGTCCTCACCGGGCCAGAATTTTTCCGCCGCCGCCCGGTTGATGAGGACGACCTTTCGGGTGCCCAGCCGATCACCGCTGTCGAAAAGCCGTCCCCGGATCAGCGGCACGCCCATCAGGGTTGGCCAGGCGGGGGTGATCCAGTGCACCCCGATCACCGATTCGTGGCCGGCCTCGACCGGGGGGCGGTCTCGAAAATCAATGATGGTGCCATTGCAGCCGCCCGATAGCGGGGCGCAGTCGGTGAGCGCGACGCCAGAAAGTCCAGGCACCCGACCAACGCGGGCCGCGAGCGCGTCATAAAAGGCCGGCAAGGAGTCACGACTCTGTCCTTCCCCGGTATTGAGCCGCAGCGTCAGCACCTGCCGGGCATCGATTCCGGGATCGGTGGCCAGCAGTTGCGACAGGCTGCGGAGCATCAGGCCCGATCCCGCCAGCAGCACCAGCGCCAGCGAGACTTCCCCAATGGCCAGGAGATTCCGGCCCGAGAGACGGCGCCGCCGCTCCCCGGAGTGACCCGCACCCTCCTTGAGCGCGTCGGTCAGGACTGGCCGCGTGGCGTGGAGGGCAGGCGCCAGCCCGAACAGGATGCCGGTCGCGATGGTGGCCAGCGCCGCAAAGCCGAAGGCACTCGCGTCAAGGCGAATGCCCCGGAAGTTGACCGAACCAATGCCCGCGTCGGATGCATGAAGCGTCAGGGCAGGGTCGAACGAAGACAGCAGGTGCACGCCCCACCAGGCGAGGAGCAGTCCAGCGACGCCGCCGGCGAACGAAAGGAACAGCGCCTCAGTCACCAGCTGACGGATCAGCCTCTGCCGGCCCGCCCCGACTGCCAGCCGCACCGCGATTTCGCGGCGCCGTCCGGCGGCGCGGATCAGGAACAGATTCGCCACGTTGGCGCAGGCGATGAGCAGTACCATCGCCACCGCGCCGAGGAGAATGAGGAGCGATTGCCGCACCAGGGGGTCGACCCTCGTGGCATCGAGCGGCCGGATCATGGTGCCCCAGTGCTCGTTCTTGATCTCGGGGTGCGGATAGGTCCGGTCCACCACGACCCCGGCTTCCGCCACCTGCGTCCGAGCCTGATCGATCGTTACGCCTGGCTTGAGCCGCCCGACCATGCGCAGGAAATGGGACCACGGTTCGTTCAGGTCGGCGGGGGGAGAGGAAAGCAGGGAGGTGATGATGTCGGCCCGACCGCTCATGCCGAGAAAGCCGCGCGGCAGCACGCCGATAACGGTGTAACCGTCCCCACCGAGGTTGATCGTCCGGCCGAGCACGGCCGGATCGGCGTTGAACCGGCGCTGCCAGAGGCGGTCGGAAATGAGCGTGACCTTCGCTGCGCCCGGTGCCTGCTCCTCGTCCGGCTGAATGTTGCGTCCCAGCGTGGGCGTAACTCCCAGCGTGCGCAGGTACCCCCCGTTGGCCACCTCGCTGGCGATCCGCTCGGCCTCTCCGTCCGCCCGTAGCGTCACTTCAAGACTCGCGTACACTCCGATGTCGCTGAATGGACGCTGCGTGGCCACGAAGGCCGCGAATTTGGGATATGACCACGGCACCCGGTCCCTCGCTGGCTCGCCATACCTCGGCGGGACGGTCAGGCTCACATCCAGCAGCCGGTCTGGAGCGGCATAGGGGAGGGGCCGGAGCAGCATGGCATCAACGGCGCTGAAAATGGCGGTGTTGGCGCCGAGGCCGACGGCCAGGGTCAGGATCACGACCGTGGTAAAGCCGGGGCTCCGGCGGAAGCTGCGCAGCGCGAACGTGAGATCCTGCCGGGTGGCGTCGAGCCAGTTGAGTCCGGCCATCTGGCGGGTTTCCTCGAGGAGCCAGGTCGGATTGCCGAAACGCCGCCGGGCTGCCCATTCGGCGTCGTCGGGTGAGAGCGAAGTGCGGGATTGCTGCCGGGCCTCCAGTGCGCGATGGAACTCGAATTCCTCCTCGAGTTCCCGGGCGTGCCGGCCCTGTCCGAACCAGACTCCGAGCCGGTGTCGCAATCCGTCGAGCAGCGACATGCTCAGGCCTGACCCATGACTCGGCTGATGGCGCTCAGCATCCGGTCGAAACTGGTCCGCTCGACGCCGAGATGCCGGCGGCCGCTCGCCGTGATGGTGTAGTAGCGGGCCTTCCGGCCGGTCGGCGAGACCCCCCACTTCGCAGTGACCCAGCCGCTTCCGAGGAGGCGCTCGAGTGCGGGATAGAGCGACCCCTGCTCGACGCCGAACACCCCTCCCGCCAGCCGCTCGATGTGCTGGGCGATGGCATACCCATGCATCGGCTGCACGGAGAGGGTCTGCAGGATCAGCATGTCCAGGGTGCCCTTGAGCAGCTCGGCCCGGGGAGTCGGTTCTGGAGTGGCCATGCCGCCGTCCGAAGGGGGTGGAATCCTTACCTAGAACATCTACCTATGACGGGTAGACGTTCTACCCTTGGAAAAGGTTGCATCGGCTGGCCCAGGTTCCCGGTCGGGGGGCGGTTCGAGCCGTAAGGGCCGTTCCCAATAAGGGTTATGGCCTTGGGGGACAGCCCCGGTTATCTTCCTCCCCCTTTCCCCAACCGGGGGGCCGGCGGCCTTGCCATACAGCATGACGGGGTTCGGGGCGGCCGAGGGCCCGGCAGGGGCCGGGCGCCTCCGGGTCGAGATCAGGACGGTCAACCACCGTCACTACAATCCGGCCATCAAGCTGCCGGGAGATCTGGCGGCACTGGAATCCGAAGTCCGGGAGCGGCTGCGCCGGGAATTCGACCGGGGGCATGTCGCGGTCTCGGTGCGGTGGACGGAGTATCCCGAGCGGGAAGCCGGCCTCGCGGTCAATCTCGACAAGGCCCGCGCGGCGGTCGCCGCCTTGCAGCACCTCAAGGACGCGCTGGGGATTCCCGGCGAGATCGACCTGGGGCTGGTGGTGCGCCAGCCCGAAGTGCTGAGCACCAGCGCGGCGGAAGAGGCGGCGCCGGTCGCCTGGACGGAGCTGGAGCCGATCGTGGCGGAGGCGGCGCGCGAGTGCCGGGCCATGCGGCTGCGCGAAGGAGCAGTGCTCGCGGGAGAGTTGCGAACCCGGCTGGACCTGCTCGAGGCTGGAGCCGGAGAAATCAGCCGCCGGGCACCGGAGCGGATGGTGCGGGAGCGGGACCGGCTGCGGCAGGCAGTGGCCCAGCTGATGGATGGGCGCCAGGCCGACGAGACGCGACTGGCCCAAGAACTGGCCTTCCTGGCCGACAAGCTGGACATCACCGAAGAACTGGTGCGCTTCGCGGCCCATATCGAAGCGGTCCGCTCGGCCCTGGCAGGGGATCAACCGGTCGGCAAGCAGCTCGGCTTCCTGGCCCAGGAGCTGGGCCGCGAGGTCAACACGATGGGCTCGAAAGCCAACGACGCCGGCATCGCCCAGCAGGTCATCGGCATGAAGGGCGAGCTCGAGAAATTCCGCGAGCAGCTCGAGAATCTCGAGTGAAGCCTTTGCTCCTGGTCCTCTCGTCGCCGTCAGGCGTCGGCAAGACGACTATCGCTGAGCGGCTGCGCGCCGAGCGCCGGGACCTGGGCCGGTCGATCTCGGCGACCACGCGGTCGCCGCGGGGGAGCGAGAAGGACGGCGTTGACTACCACTTCCTCTCGGCGGAGGAATTTGCCCGGCGGGAGGTGGCGGGTCTCTTTCTCGAGTCGGCCACCTACGGCGAGCACCGGTACGGGACGCTGCGCAGCGAAGTTGACCGGGTCCTGGCCGGCGGGAAACACGCCATCCTCGTCATCGAGGTGGAGGGGGCGCGGCAGGTCAGGCGGCGCATTCCTGACGCGGTGCAGGTCTTCGTTCTGCCGCCTTCCGGGAGCGAGCTCATCGTCCGTCTGCAGGCCCGGAAGACGGAATCTCCGGAAGAGATGCGGCGGCGCCTCGAACTGGCCGCCAAGGAGCTGGGCGCGGTCACCGAATATGATTACGTCGTCATCAACGACGTGCTCGACAAGGCGGTTGCGGACGTTGGTGCGATCATCGACGCCGAGGCGCACAGGGTTCGACGGCAGGATGGACTGATGGTGCTGGCGGAAAAGCTGCGACGCGAGGTCGCGGACGCCGCCAGGAAGCTTGGCCAGGACTGATTCAACCAGGACGGAACAATGCGGATTTATACCCCGGTGGAAGCCGCCAAGCAGGCGGGCAACAAGTACCTCGGTGTGCTGGTGGCGGCGCGGTTCGCCCGCCATCTGAATGAGCTACCCAAGGAACGTCTTGGGGAGCGGAAGGTGAAGTTCACCACCATGTCGCTCGAGAAGCTGGTCGAGGGCGACCTGACCTACAAGATGATCCGCCGGCGGCGCTCGGAGACCTGAGCGGTGTGGACCGGCCGGCACGTCGTCCTCGGCGTGTCGGGCGGGATTGCCAGCTACAAGAGCTGCATCCTCGCCCGGCGACTCGCCGAGCAGGGCGCGCGGGTGGATGTGATCCTCACCGAGGGGGCCGCGGAATTCGTGCGGCCCCTGACGTTTGAAGCCCTCACCTCCCGTCCCGTCCTGACCTCGCTCTGGCAACCGGGCGCGGCCCTTGAGCATGTGCGCCTGGCCCAGGGCGCCGACCTCATCATCGTCGCACCGGCCACGGCACATCTCCTCGCCCGGGTGGCGCAGGGTCTGGGCGACGATCTCCTCACCACGCTGCTCCTCGCCGCCACGAAGCCGGTGCTGCTCGCGCCCGCCATGAACGACGCGATGTTCGCCAATCCGGCCACGCAGGACAATCTCTCCCGACTCCAGTCGCGCGGCTTTGCCGTGGTTGGCCCCGAGATCGGCGCGCTCGCCGAGGGGCCATCGGAACGCCCGGGCCGGATGTCGGAGCCGGAGACCATTCTGGCCCATGCGGCCCGATTGCTCTCCCGTGGCGGGCGACTCTCGGGCAAGCGCGTGGTAGTCTCGGCCGGTCCGACCCGCGAGGCCCTCGATCCGGTCCGGGTGATCACCAATCGGTCGAGTGGCAAAATGGGCTACCGTCTCGCCGAGGCGGCATGGCAGCGCGGAGCGGAAGTCGTGCTGGTGACCGGGCCCTCCACCGAGGCGGTGCCGCAGGGCGTGACGGTCAAGCGGGTCGAGTCGACCCGGGACATGAAGGGTGCGATCGCCGGAGAGCTGGCGGGCGCGGACGTGCTGATCATGGCCGCTGCCCCGGCGGACTATCGTCCGGCAAATCCGGCGGACGCCAAGCAGCCGCGGGCGAGCGGAGCGGTCACCCTCGCGCTCGAACCGACTGAGGATATCCTGCTCGAGACCGCGTCGCAGCGGAAAGCAGGCTCGGTCATCGTAGGCTTTGCCCTCGAGACCGGTGACGCGGAAGCGAAGGGCCGGGCCAAGCTCGCCAGGAAGAAGCTCGATCTGATCGTCGTGAACGACGCGCTCGAGGCCGGCGCGGCGTTCGAAGTGGATACCAACAAGGTCACGATCCTCGATCGCGATGGCGGCTCGATCGCGGTCCCGCTCCAGTCCAAGGAGCGCGTCGCCCACGCGATTCTGGATGTGGTGGAGGCGCGTCTTGGGCGATAGCCGGGCGCGCTACCTGGCTCAGCAGCGCGAGCTGGGGACGGATGAGGTGCTGCTGTCACGGAAGCGGGGGGAGTTTGTTGTGCCGGCGGAGCGACAAACCGGCGGAGCGGCGGATGAACAACCGGCGGGTCGGCGGGTCGCCGGATCGGCGGGCGAATCGGCGAGTGGTCCGCCAGCTGTGTCCGTCCGCCAGTCCGCCCGTCCGCCCGTCCGACAGACCGCGGCCGACGCTCCGGTCAACGTCGACGACGTCGCCTGGCGCAAGAACCTGCCGCCGATTCCCCCCGAAGGACTGATCCTCGAGGCGCCGACGGTGCTCACCCTGCCGGCGGCGGTCGCGGCGCTCGAAAGCCTGGATGCGGTGGCGGGAATGATCGCCGACTGCCGCCAGTGCGAGCTGTGCCAGACGCGCCATCGCACGGTGCCGGGAGAGGGGAATTCTTCCGCGAAACTGATGCTGATCGGTGAAGGACCGGGCGCGACGGAGGATGAAACCGGGCGCCCGTTCGTGGGTGCCGCGGGAGAGCTCTTGAGCAAGATCCTTGGCTCTATCGGGATCGCCCGTGAAGCGGTATACATAGCGAACATCGTCAAGTGCCGGCCTCCGCAGAACCGGAAGCCGCTCCCCGAAGAGGCCAACGCCTGCCTGCCGTACCTGCACCGGCAGATCGCCCTGGTGAAGCCCAGGGTGATCATCGCTCTCGGCGGCACCGCGGCCGAATCGCTCGTCGGCGGCAAGCGCACCCTCGGCGAACTGCGCAACCGGGTCCACCGCTACGACGGCATTCCGCTGGTGGTGACCTACCACCCGGCGGCACTGCTCCGGAACCCCAACTGGAAGAAGCCCACCTGGGATGACGTCCGTATCGCCCGCCAGCTCCTCGACCGCTGACGCCCCCGGGGGGCGGGCCGTTCCCTGGAATAACGAAGCCGAGCAATCGGTGCTCGGGGCCATGCTGCTCGACCAGGACGCGGCGCTCCGCGCCATCGAGCTGATCGACGACTCGGCCTTCTATCGCGAAGCGCACCGCCGGGTCTTCCGCGCCATCCGCCGCCTGCTGGAGCAGCGGATGGTCATCGATCCGGTCACCCTCCGCAACGAGCTGGAACGGAGCGGCGAGCTGGCCGAGATCGGCGGCACGCCCTTCCTGTCCGACCTGGCCGACGCCGTTCCCACCGCCGCCAATCTCGAATTCCACGTCCAGATTGTCCGCGAAAAGGCGGTGATGCGGAATCTGATCGAGGCCGCCACCTCGATCATCCAGGAAACCTACGAAGGGAAGAAGCAGGCCAACGACCTGCTGGATGTGGCCGAGTCCCGGATTTTCCGGGTGGCGCAGGAGCGCCAGGGCGAGAGCGTGATCCGGATCAAGGAACTGCTCTGGCCCACGATGGAACGCATCGAATTGCTGCAGAAGGCGGGAAAATCGGTTACCGGTGTCGCCAGCGGCTACAAAGATTTGGATGAGCTGACCTCGGGGTTCCAGCCCTCCGAGCTGATTGTGGTGGCGGCCCGGCCTTCCATGGGGAAGACTGCGCTCTGCCTCAACCTGGCCGCGCACGCCGCGATCACGGGCCGGACCGGAGTCCTGATTTTCTCGCTCGAAATGTCCAACGACAGCCTGGTGCAGCGCTTCCTCTGTGCCGAGGGGAACGTGGACGCAATGCGGATGCGGCGGGGCATGCTTTCGGATTCGGATTTTGCCCGGCTGGCGCGGGCGGCGGGCATCCTGTCCGGCGCGCCGCTGTTCTTCTTCGACCAGCCGGCCCTCACGGCACTGCAGGCCCGGAGCGTGGCCCGCCGTCAGCTGCGCGAGCACCAGATCGGTCTCATCCTGGTGGACTATCTGCAGCTCATGCGCAGCCCGGAGGTGGCCTCGCAAGGGCGGGTGCAGGAAATCTCGGATATCTCGCGGTCGCTCAAGGGTCTGGCCCGCGAGCTCGAGATTCCCATCGTCGCGCTGTCGCAGCTGTCCCGGGCCAGCGAACAGCGGGGCGGCGATCGCAAGCCGATCCTTTCGGATCTTCGCGACTCCGGCGCCATCGAGCAGGACGCTGACATCGTGATGTTCATCCACCGCCCCGAGTACTACGAGGGCGGCACCGACAAGGACGGCAACAGCCAGGAGGGCAAGACCGAGCTGATCGTGGCCAAGAACCGCAACGGGCCCACCGGCAACGTGGAACTGTTCTTCCAGAAGAGCTTCACCCGCTTCTACGGCGTGAGTGACCGGGAAAGCCCGGAGCCGTATGGCGGGTAAGCCCCGGTCGGTCTACCGCTGCACCGAGTGCGGTCACGAACACCCCAAGTGGGTGGGCCGCTGCGAGGGGTGCGGGGAGTGGAACAGCGTCGCCGAGGAACCGGTCGCGGCCTCCACCGGGCGGGGAAGCGCGGGCGCGCGGACCAGCCGGGGCCGTGGTGTGCCGGCAGCCCCGACGTCGCGCATCAGCGAAATCGCCGAGAGTCGCCTGGTGCGCTGGTCGACCGGAATGGCGGAGCTGGACTTCGTGCTGGGCGGGGGCATCGTGCCGGGGTCGATGATCCTGGTGGGTGGAGAACCCGGCATCGGCAAGTCCACGCTGCTGCTGCAGGCCGCCGCCCGCCTGGAAGGAGGCGGCCATCGCGTGCTCTATGCCAGCGGCGAGGAGTCGCCCGAACAGCTGCGACTCCGCGCCGGCCGGTTGAAGGAAGAAGCCGGACCGGTGCATGTGGCCGGCGAAACCCGGCTCGAGGCTGTGCTCGAGGCCGCCGCGAGCCTCGGGGTCGAAGTGCTGGTGCTCGACTCGATCCAGACGGTCTACTCCGACCTGCTCGAAGGAGCGCCGGGCAACGTGGGCCAGGTCCGCGAATGCGCCGCCCGCCTCATGCGGTTTGCCAAGGAGACCGGCGTCGCGGTGGTCGTGGTCGGGCATGTCACCAAGGGCGGCGGCATTGCCGGCCCCAAGACGCTCGAGCATATCGTCGATACGGTGCTCTACTTCGAGGGCGAATCGTCGCTCGACTACCGGCTGCTGCGGGCCACCAAGAACCGGTTCGGCTCGGTGGACGAAATCGGCGTCTTCTCGATGACGGGGCATGGCCTGGTGCCGGTGCCCAATCCGTCGGCGCTCTTTCTCGATGCCCGGGCGGCAGGGGCCAGCGGCAGCGCGGTTACGGCATTGCTCGAGGGGACGCGCCCGGTACTGGTGGAGGTGCAGGCCCTGGCCGCGCGCGCCGGCTACGGCACGCCGCAGCGGGTGGCGACCGGGCTCGACCCCAAGCGGCTTGCCGTGCTGCTGGCGGTGCTCGAGCGGCGGGGCGGCACGGCCTTCAGCGATCTGGATGTCTTCGTCCAGGCGACGGCGGGAGTGCGCCTCAAGGAGCCCTCAGCGGATCTGGCCGTGGCCGCCGCACTCCTGTCGAGCGTGCACAATCGCACCGCCCCTGCCGACATGCTGTTCGTGGGCGAGATCGGCCTTGCCGGCGAAGTCCGCCCGGTCGGCGGACTCGAGCGCCGCCTGGCCGAGGCACCGCGGCTCGGCTTCAAGCGGGTGATCGCCTCGCAGAGGAGCGTTGTCCGGATTCCCGGACTCGAGGTGGTGGGGCTGGAGCACATCGAGCAGTTGGTGGGCTGCCTTGCCGCGTGATGTCGGGGTCATCATCGTCGCCGCCGGCCAAGGCAATCGGCTGGGCGGATCGACGCCGAAGCAATTCCAGCCGATCGCCGGAGTGCCGATGCTGCTGCGGGCCATCCGGCCGTTCGCCTCGCACCCGGAAGTCGGCGGCGTTGTCGTCGTGCTGGCGCCCGACACAGCCGCCACACCGCCCGGGTGGCTGGCCGAGTTGAGCGGCCCCGCGCTCAAGCTGGTGGCGGGCGGCGCGGAACGCAGCGACTCCGCGATGGCAGGCCTCGAGGCGCTGGATGCGGCCTGCACAGTGGTCCTGGTGCACGATGCGGCGCGGCCGTTCGTGGATCGGGCCATCATCGACGCCGTGATCGCGGGTGCCCGCGAAGGCAAGGGCGCGATACCGGCCGTGCCGGTCGGGGATACCCTGAAGGCGGCAGCGGCCCCGAAGGATGGCGGCCTCATCCGGCAGACGGTGCCTCGCGCGGGCCTCTGGCGCGCTCAAACACCCCAGGGATTCCCGCGAGGGGTGCTCGAGCGGGCCTATGCCGCGGCGCGCTCGCGCCGCGAGGTGGCCACCGACGATGCGGCCCTCGTCGAGGCCATCGGAGAAACGGTGACCCTGGTGCCGGGATCGGAGCGCAACATCAAGGTGACCACGGCACTGGATCTCGAGCTGTCCGAGCAGCTCGCCAGGGGGCAGTCGTGAAGCACCGCTTCGACTCGGCGGAGACCCGGGCGGCGGCGCTGCCGGCCGCCATGGCGCACGTCGCCGGCGATGGTGTCATCTGCTATCCGACGGAAACCGTGTACGGCCTGGGGGGGCGGGTGACCGGTGCCGCGATCGCGGCGATCGAGGCGCTCAAAGGTCGGGAGCCTGGCAAGCCGCTGCTCCTCCTCGTGGCCGGGCTCTCGATGGCTTCGCGACTCGGCCTCGAGGTCAAAGTGGAAGCCGCCCGCCTGGCGGGCGCGTTCTGGCCGGGGCCACTCACCATGGTGCTGCCGCCGGGAGACTCGATTCTTCCGGCAGAGGCCCATGGTGCAAACGGCGGGGTGGCCATCCGGCAGAGTTCGCACCCCGGCGCCGCCGAACTCGTTGCCGCGCTCGAAGGCCCGCTGATCTCGACCTCGGCCAACCGGTCGGGGCGTGCTCCGCTGTCGGATCCCGCCGGAGTCGAAGGCGAATTCGGGCCAGCGGGCGATAAACTGCTGGTGCTCGACGCCGGCCCGCTGCCGGCGTCCCAGCCTTCCACGATCGTGGATCTCTGTGGGCGCGCCCCGGCGCTGGTGCGGGAAGGCGCGATTTCCTGGAGCGAGGTGAGGAGAGCGTTGTCGCGATGAACGTCCTGTTCGTCTGCACCGGGAATACCTGCCGCAGCCCGATGGCGGAGGCCATCCTCCGGCACGAGCTCGAACGCCGCGGGGTGCCGGAGGTGACGGTCTCCTCCGCGGGCACCGGCGCATGGGAGGGAGCGCCCGTGTCCGAAGGCGCCTATCTCGTCGCCCTCGAATCGGGCCTCGATCTGTCGGCCCATCGGGCCCGCCTGCTGAGTCGCGAACTCGTGGCCGGCGCCGATCTGATCTTCACGATGGCACGGCATCACCGGGCCCGGGTCGAAGAACTGGGCGGCGCCGGGAAGACTTACCTGCTGGGTGAATTCGCCGGCCGCACCGGTGCCCCGGCCGAGGTTTCCGATCCCTTCGGCGGGCCGATCGACGGCTACCGCGAAACCTTCCAGGAACTGCAGGCGCTCATGGGCACGCTCGTCACCCGCCTCGCGGCCGAGGGGGCGCGGTGATCTCCGGCCGGACGAAGGTGTTTGCCATCCTGGGCCAGCCGGTGGAGCACAGCCTTTCACCCGCCATGCAGAACGCCGCCTTCCGGGCGCTGGGACTCGACGCGGTGTACGTCGCCATGCCGTGCGCTCCGGGGCGTGTCGCGAATGCCATGGCGCTGCTCGCCGCCGCCGGTGGTGGCGGCAATGTGACCATTCCCCACAAGGCCGAGGCGACCGCGGCGCTGACCCGGCGCAGCCCGCTGGTGGAGCGTGTCGGCGCCGCGAACACCTTCTGGGGAGAGGATGGCGCGCTCCTCGGTGAGAACACGGATGTCGCCGGAGTCGAGGCGGCGCTCGATCAGCTTGATCCGCCGCAGGGACCGTGGCTCGTGGCGGGCACCGGCGGTGCCGCGCGCGCCGTGGTGGCTGCGGCGGCCAACCGGGGTGCCGGGATCTCGGTTCGTTCCCGGGACGCGGGTCGCAGGGCCTCCTTCGAACAGTGGGCCACCGGGCTGGGGGTGCGGGTCGCACCAATGGAGGAGTGCCGGGTCCTGATCAACGCCACCCCGCTCGGCCTGCATGAAGGGGATCACCTGCCGCTTTCGTCGGACGAAGCCCCGGAGGCGGAGGTGGCACTCGACATGGTCTATGCGCCGCGCGGAACCGCCTGGGTGCGGGCCATGGTCAAGGAAGGGCTCCGCGCCGCGGACGGCCGCACCATGCTGGTGGCCCAGGGGGCGGCAGCGTTCCGGCACTGGTTCCCGTCGGAGGATCCACCGGTCGAAATCATGCGCGCCGCGGTCGAAGATGTTCTCCACTGACCCGAGCGGCCTCGCCGCCCTCGAGCGGTGGCTGCTCCCCGGTGCCTGCCTGCTCTGTGACGAGGCCACCGGACCGGGCGATCCACTGATCTGCGCGCTCTGCCGGCGGCGGTGGCGCCGGCTCCCCGAGCCGCGGTGCGGCCGTTGCGCCCAGCCGCGCCGCCTCGATCTCCCCTGCCGCATCTGCCGTGACTGGTCCGAAGGCCTGGAATGGGTCCGCAGCGGCGTCTGGCTGGACGACGGCGCTCGGCGGACGGTGCACGCCCTCAAGTACGATGGATGGTGGCGGGTGACCGACGCCATGGTGGAACCGATGGCCGCCGAGGTGGCGGGCACAGGTGAGTGGCTGGTGGTGCCGGTGCCGCTCAGTCCGCGGCGGCGCCGCCGCCGCGGCTACAACCAGGCCGCACGCCTGGCGGAGGCGCTGGCGCGCCGCATGGGATGGCAGTGGCGCGACGACCTGTTGCATCGAATCCGCGAAACCCCCACCCAGACCGCCCTCACCCCGCAGGCGAGGGCGGCCAATCTTGCTGGCGCGTTCCGTGCTGAGAGCGGCGCCGGTGACCGGCGGGTACTGCTCGTGGACGATGTGTTCACCACCGGCGCCACCCTCATCGCGGCGGCGGTCGCGCTGGAACTCGCTGGAGCGGTCGCCGTGGCCGGAGTAACTTTCGCGCGGGCGCTGGAGCCGCTGGCGGGGTAGCGCCTTCGAGATCTCGGATTGAGCCGGCTGTCGAGAGTCGAGAGTCAAGGGTCAAGTCAGTCTGACTCTCGACCCTCGTCTCTCGACCCTCGACCCAATTGTCGATTGAAGAATTCCAAGGAGACTTACATGCCCGTCAAAGTCGCCATCAACGGCTTCGGCCGCATCGGTCGCAACGTCCTGCGCGTCGCGGAGGGGGGCGGGCGCCAGGACATCGAGATCGTCGCGGTCAACGACCTCACCGACACGAAGACGCTGGCGCACCTGCTCAAGTACGACTCGGTGCATGGCCGCTTCAACGGCACCGTCGAGGCCGAGACCGATGGCATCAAGGTGAACGGGCGGAACGTCAAGGTGCTGTCGCAGAAGGATCCGGCGGCGCTGCCGTGGAAGGACCTGGGTGTCGACATCGTGCTCGAGTCCACCGGTCTGTTCACCGACCGGGAAAAGGCGGCCAAGCATCTTGCCGGCGGGGCGAAGAAGGTCGTGATCTCGGCGCCGGCCAAGCAGGAAGACATCACGATCGTGGTTGGGGTCAACCATGAGAAGTACGACCCCAAGAGTCATCACGTCATCAGCAACGCCTCGTGCACCACCAACTGCCTGGTGCCGGTGGTCAAGGTGGTGCTCGACAGCTTCGGCTTCGTCAGCGGGTTCATGACCACGGTGCACAGCTACACCAACGACCAGAACATTCTCGACCTGCCGCACAAGGACCTGCGGCGGGCGCGGGCCGCCGCGATGAGCATCATCCCGACGACCACAGGGGCCGCCAAGGCCACCAGCCTCGTGCTGCCGGAAGTGAAGGGAAAGATCGATGGCGTGTCGCTCCGGGTGCCGACGGCCGACGTGTCGGTGGTGGACCTGACCTGCACGGTGAAGAAGGGCACCTCGATCGACGAGGTGAACAGCGCTTTCAAGGCGGCCGCGGCGTCGGGGCCACTCAAGGGTATCCTGGCCGTGAGCGACGAACCGCTGGTTTCGGTGGACTACATCGGCAACCTGGCGTCGAGCACCGTGGACCTGGCGCTCACCAACGTGATCGACGGTACGCTGGTGCACGTCTCCAGCTGGTACGACAACGAAATGGGCTACTCGGCCCGCTGCGTGGATCTGCTCCGGCTCATAGCCAAGCGCGGCTGGTAAGCCCGGTATGAAACGCTCGCTCGCTTCGCTCGACCCCGCCGCCCTCGACGGGCGCCGAGCCCTCGTCCGGGTGGATTTCAACTGTCCAATCAAGGACGGCGCGGTATCCGACAACACGCGGATCCGCGCCTCGCTTCCCACCATCAAGTACCTGCGCGAGCATGGCGCCCGGGTGGTGCTGCTCTCGCACCTGGGGCGGCCCAAGGGCGGGCCCGATCCCAAGTACTCCCTCAAGCCCTGCGTCACCGCGCTGGAACAGCTGCTTGGCGCGCCGGTCACCTTCATCTTCGATCCTGCCGCGCCGGATGCGGCGACCATCACCCGGCGGCTTCCTCGGGGTGGTGTGGCGGTGGTGGAAAACACCCGCTTCTGGCCGGGCGAAGAACAGAACGACGCCGAGCTGGCCAAGGTGTTCGCCTCGCTGGGCGATCTCTATGTGAATGACGCGTTCGGCTCGGCCCATCGCGCCCACAGCAGCACCGAGGCGGTGGCCCGCCTGCTCAAGCCGGCCGTGTCCGGCTTCCTGATGGAAAAGGAGCTCAAGTACCTGGGTCAGGCGCTCGACCAGCCCAAGCGCCCGTTCGTCGCCGTGCTGGGCGGCGCCAAGGTCTCGGGCAAGATCGACCTCATCGAGGCGCTGCTGCCGAAGGTAGACCAGATCCTCATCGGCGGCGCGATGGCCTGCACCTTCTTCAAGGCGGAGGGCCAGGAGACCGGCAACTCACTCGTCGAGGCCGATCGGGTGGAACTGGCCAAGGCGTTGATGAAGAAGGCAGGGAAGAAGCTGGTGTTGCCCGTCGGCGCCGTGATCGCACAGGAGCTCAAGAGCGGGGTGCTCACGCTCCAGGTGCCCCGCGAACAGATCCCGGCCGGATGGGCCATGTTCGACATCGACAGTGCCACCTCGAAGGATTTCGCCGCCCGGATCGAAAAGGCGGGCACCGTGGTATGGAACGGGCCGATGGGTGTCTTCGAGACTCCTCCATTCGACGCCGGGACCCGCGCGATTGCGGAGGCAATGGCCCGGGCCACCGGGAAGGGCACCACCACAGTGGTCGGCGGCGGCGATTCGGCGGCGGCGGTAACGGAAGCGGGTCTCGAGTCGAGAATGACTCACGTCTCCACTGGTGGCGGAGCTTCTCTCGAATTCCTTGAGGGCAAGGTGCTTCCAGGGGTACAGGCATTGGATGATGCTACCTGACTGGTCCCCGGTCCCCTGTCCCCTGTCCCCGAGGAATCGCCTTGCGAGCTGAGGCGAGCAGGCTGAATCGAAGTTTCGCGATAAGCCCACTGGCGTGATTCACGAGATCTAGAATTTCGCGCCGCTCCTCCGTTGTTAGTAATTGGCGGTCAGCGGCGAGATAGACTAGGGAGCGAACCTCGGCAGCGGAAGCTTTGGCAATCAGGAGGAAGCGGGCGAAGTCCGCAGCGGTCATCCTCTCGAAGCCTTCGGCGATGTTCGCCATGACCGAGACTGCGGCCCGCTGCAGTTGGTCACGAATGGACCAGGTTCAGCCGAACCTTCCCGCGTCAGTCAGTTCGAAGACCCGGTTTGCAAGGCGCCGAGATGCTTGCCAGGCCCTCAAGTGTTCGAATCGCGTGATCGGTGGCATGACATGAAGATGCCGATCGGCGGTAGTTTGCCCGTACCGGAATTCAATCCAAGGGTACCATTTTCGCCGTGATATCCCGGGGACCGGGGACAGGGAACTGGGGACCATTGCTCCATGCGCAATCTGATCTTCGCGGCAAACTGGAAGATGAACGTGCCTCCTGCCGAGGCCCGCGCCTTCGCCGGAAAATTTCTGGCGCTCACCAGGCCGCGGAATGAGCGGAGCCTCTGGATTTTCCCTCCAGCTGTTTCAATTGAAGCCGCAGCAGAAGCGTTTTCCGGTCGGAGTGATGTCCGCATCGGCGCCCAGGACGTCCATTGGGAACCCAAAGGCGCCTTCACCGGCGCGACTTCGATTCCCCTGGCCAAGGGCGCGGGAGCGGCCGGAGCCCTCGTGGGGCACTCGGAGCGCCGCCACGTCTTCGGCGAAACGGAGGAGGAAACCGGCAGGAAGGTCAGCGCGCTCCTCGCCGCCGGTCTCGTCCCGATGCTCTGCGTCGGCGAAAAGCTCGAGCAGCGCGAAGCCGGCGACACCGAAGCGGTGGTGCGCCGCCAGCTGGCTGCCGGACTCAACGGCGTGTCCGGGACAGCGCTGGCCGGGATCACCATCGCGTATGAACCGGTCTGGGCCATCGGAACCGGTAAGAATGCGACGCCGGCCGACGCTGCCCAGGTCCATCGAGCCATTCGATTGGAACTGGCGAGAATGGGCGCCACCGGCCGGATTCCGGTCCTCTACGGTGGCAGCGTCAACCGCGGCAATGTCCTGTCGCTGCTCGCCGAACCTGAGCTGGACGGGGTCCTGGTCGGGGGGGCCAGCCTCGACCCGGAAGGGTGGGCGGAGATTGTCGGAATCGGCGCAGGCGATTAGTTTGTCGCCCGACTGAAAGGGTTGCCATGTACTACGTGCTGCTGGTGCTTCTCATCCTCGACTGCCTCCTCCTGGCCGCGGTAGTGCTGCTGCAGGCCGGGCAGGGCGGCGGCCTCGCCTCGCTGGGCGGAGGCTCGACTGACCTGGTGGTCGGCGGGCGCCAGGCGGCCAACCTGCTCACCACCCTGACCTGGTGGTTCGGCGGCCTCTTCCTCGGCCTCTCGCTGGTCCTTGCGATCATGGCGCCGAAGCAGCTGGGTCGGACCACCACCGATCTGGAGCAGCAGCTGCGCCAGACCACCGTGCCCGCGGAGGCACCGGCCAACCTCCCGATCACTCCGGCACCCGCGGCGGGCCAGCCCGCAGCGGGCCAGAGCTCCGGTACTCAGACCGCACCTGCGGCCACCCCAGCACCCGCTCCCAAGAAGCCGGCCCAGTAGCTGATGCCGAAGCACGCGGTTCTTCCTGGCGGGGTGATCGGATGACCGATCGCCCCGCCTATGTTCTTCTGGAGGACGGGACCTGGTACGCCGGGACCGCTCCGCGCTCGCTCCCTCCCACCTTCGGCGAAGTCGTCTTCACCACCGGTCTGTCCGGCTACCAGGAGACCTTCACCGACCCGAGCTTCCTGGGCCAGATCGTGGTCATGACCGCGCCCATGATCGGGAACTACGGCACCAACTCCGTCGACATGGAGTCGGGGCGCCCGCAGGTGAGCGGTGTCGTGGTGCGCGAGCTCTCCCGCCAGCCTTCCAACTGGCGCTCGGAGCGGAGCCTCGAGGAGTGGCTGTCGGACAGCCATGTCCCGCTCATCGAAAACGTCGATACCCGCCGCCTGACTCGCCACATCCGGGAGAAAGGCGCGATGCGCGGTGTGATCGCCGAGGGGCGCGAGCCCTCGCCGGAGATCACGCTGCAGCTCATGTCGTCTCCCTCCATGAACGGCCTCGATCTGGCCAGCCGCGCCAGCGTCACGCAGCCCTGGGATGAGGGGAGTGACAACGACGGCCCGCTGATCGTGGCGTACGACTACGGGATGAAGCGCAACATCGTGCGGATGCTGGCGGCAGCCGGATGCCGGGTGCACGTGGTTCCGGCAGGGACGGGGGCGGAAGAGGTCCGGCGCCTCAATCCGGACGGCCTCTTTCTCTCGAATGGCCCGGGAGACCCTGAGGCGGTGAGCTACAGCTTCCCGATCATCCGGGAGCTGACGGGGGCCGGCATCCCGACGTTCGGGATCTGTCTTGGCCACCAGCTGCTGGGGCTGGCCTACGGCGGCCGGACGGTCAAGCTGCTCTACGGTCACCGGGGCGGAAACCACCCTGTGAAGGACCTGGTCACCGGTCGCGTCCTGATTACCTCCCAGAATCACGGCTTCGCGGTCGACGGGAAGGAGGCAGGTGTCCCTGGCGCCGACGATTTGGAGGTCACCCACCTCAATCTCAACGACGGGACCGTGGAAGGCGTTCGCCATAAACGACTTCCGGTCTTCGCCGTGCAATACCACCCGGAAGCCTCCCCGGGGCCGCACGATGCCTACCCCCATTTTGCCGAGTTTCTGGCCCTGATCGGGGCCTCGGCACCCTCAAATGGGCCAACCCCTTGACAGTCAACAGTTAAGCTCGTACTGTCTCTCTGGGCGTTGGGGTCCTGACGGCGTCGCAAGTGCTGGCCCACCAGGGGGATAGATGACCAAGGCCGATCTGGTAGAAAATGTGACCGCCGCGATCGCCAAGACCGCGGGGCCAATGATCTCCAAGAAGGATTGCGCCAGGGTAGTGGACGCATTCCTCGACGCGGTCAAGGATGCGCTCAAGGCGCAGCAGAACATCGAGGTGCGAGGGTTCGGCACCTTCAAGATCCGCCGTCGCAAGACCCGCATGGCGCGGAACCCGCGCACCGGCGATCCGGTCGAAGTGGCCGCGCGCCCGGTGCCGGTGTTCAAGCCTAGCAAGGAGTTGCGGGCTCTGGTGGCCGATGAACCTGAGCTGAGCGAGCACTAAACTCGGCCGGCGGTGTCAGGTCCAGCGGGGCCGGGACATGCTCCCGGCCCCGTCTCATTTTCCCGCTTGAGTCTCACTCCGTTACCAGCCACTGTTCACTGCATGACCGCCGCTTCCGGCACCATCACCACCCGCCTCCTCCTCTTCGCGAGTTATGCCGAACTCGCGGGCCGGGAAGAGGTTATGGCAACGCTACCCGCGCCGGCGAGGGTCAGCGACCTTCTGGCATGGGCCCGGTCATCGCTCCCTGGCGGGGGCTCCCTGCCGGAACGGCCTCTCGTGGCAGTGAACCGACGCCACGTGCGGGAGGATTCGCCCCTCTCGGATGGCGACGAGGTGGCTCTCCTGCCTCCGATGGCCGGAGGGTGAGATGAGCTGCCTCCGCAGAGACCCGATCGATGTGCAACGCCTGGTGTCGGCCGTCGTGACCGACCAGCGGGGAGGCGTCGCCTCGTTCGTGGGACTGGTGCGGAACCACCAGGACGGACGTCCGGTGCTTTGCCTCGAGTACCATGCCTACGAACCGATGGCGGAGGCCGAGTGCGACAGGATTCTGGCGGAGGCCCGGAGCCGCTGGCCGGTCGGTGTGACGCTCGAGCACCGGCTCGGCCCGCTCGCGATCGGAGAGGTGGCCGTCGCCG
>DATEHG010000034.1:0-3351 GCA_035279705.1 Gemmatimonadales bacterium | reverse complement strand
GGCAGGCGGGCAGGCGGGCAGGCGGGCAGGCGGGCAGGCGGGCAGGCGGGCCGAACCAAACTCAACTCCTCATCCTGAGCGCAGCGAAGGGGACCGAGGGAGCCGGACTCACCTCGTGAGTTCCGACTGTCCGACCGTCCGCAACAAATCGTCGGCCCCGCCGAGCTACGAGTGCCGCCGCCCCCAGTCCCGCATCGCCTTGATCACCGGCCCCAGGCTCTTCCCCTTCGGCGTCAGCTGGTATTCCAGCCGGGGCGGATGGTCGCTGTAGCTCTGGCGCTCAACCAGCCCGTTCTCCTCGAGCTCCTTGAGCCTGGCGGAGAGGGTATTGGGGGCGATGCCGGCGAGGGAGTCCTGCAGGTCCTGAAATCGGACAGCGCCGTGCTTGAACAGGTCCCGCAACACCAGCACGGTCCACCGCTCACCGATCAGGTCCATGGTCCGGGCCACCGGACAGCCTTCCTGCTCATAGGATCTGGCCATGGCCGATACTACCCGGTTGACAGACTTCGTGCAAGTCACTACATCTGTTGTAGTCACTGCAGCGATTGTCAACCTCGACAGGACGGGACCTATGACGGCACCTGCTTACCTCTGGGTATTCATGCTCTTCGCCAATTTCACCATCATCGGTGTGCTGCTCTTCGGGGTGGATGCCGCGCTGGCCCGCGGCGGCGTCCAGTCCGGCCGTCGCCGGCACCTCGTGCGGTCGGCCGCGCTGCTGCTTGCCGGCTGGATGGCTCTCGCCACGGCGCTCGGATGGCTCGGAATCTTCGAAGGAGCCCCCGATCGCAAGGTGCCGTGGATCGCCCTGGCCGTCGTGATCCCGATCTCGGCCGGCATCCGGATGCTGCGTCATTCCGCGGCCATGCGGGAGGTGGTGCGCGCCGTGCCGCAGAGCTGGCTGATCGGCCTCCAGGCCTACCGCGGCCTCGGCTCGATCTTCCTGGTACTCCTCGGCATGAATCTGCTTCCCGGCGTCTTCGCCCTGCCGGCCGGGTTCGGTGATGTGCTGGTGGGATTGCTCGCGCTGCCCGTCGCGGCGCTGGTGTCGGGTGGCGCCCGCCGGGAGGGACTGGTGGTGGCGTGGAACATCCTCGGCATCGCGGACCTGGTGATTGCGCTGACGGCCGGCTTCCTGAGCTCGCCCGGCCCGCTGCAGCAGCTCTCCCTGGGACATCCCAACTACCTGGCGGGTGCGTACCCCCTGGTGCTCATCCCCGTTTTCGCGGTTCCGCTCTCGATCGTCCTGCACGCCGCGTCGCTCGGCAAGGTCGGCTGGCGCCAGCACGCGGAGCCGGTCGCCGCAGTGGCGTAGGAGGGGTGGAAGCTGGGAGGGGGTGGGGAGGTCGCGCCTCCAGAACAGCGGAGAGTGGAGAGAGGAGAGGGGAAAAGCACCTCATCCTGAGCGCGGCGAAGCATCGCGTCGCCGGGTGGTCGCTGAGAGCGACCGCTCGGCAACTGCCGCTGAAGCGGCTTCGCTCCGGGACGCCGAAACCGAGCGGTGCGCCGCGCCGGGCCAGTTCACTGGCTGCTGCCGAGCCGCGGCTTCAGCCGCGAGCAGGCGGGCAGACGGGCAGGCGGGCAGGCCCTAAAGGACTCCCTTCGGTCGCGGGCGGGCGGGCCGAACCAGAATCAACTCCTCATCCTGAGCGAGCATCGCGAGCGAAGGATCGGTTCGCATTCGCCGAGATCCTTCGCGCCTTCGGCGCTCAGGATGAGGTGCCGGCAGGGCTCCCCCATCCCCCCATTCCAGCTCACTGCTCCCGCTTTTTCCTCGGTCCCGGCAGCGGCGGCCTCGGCACCTGCCCGTCGCGAATGGCCAGGTGATAGGCCAGTGACGCCATCACGACGGACGCCTGCTTGAGGTCGTCCTCCAGCAGGTAATCCCCCACATCCA
Organism: Gemmatimonadales bacterium; assembly: GCA_035279705.1. GTDB lineage: Bacteria > Gemmatimonadota > Gemmatimonadetes > Gemmatimonadales > GWC2-71-9 > DATEHG01. The sequence goes on along the minus strand of DATEHG010000034.1, from coordinate 1,451 downwards.
GAATGGTGTGATGGGTCCGGCGCTCGTAGTCCACCGGGTCCTGCAGCATCTCGAAGCCGGGGAGGCCCACGGCCTGGAACGGGATGTGGTCGGTGTCGCCGGTGTTGCCGGGCACGACGTGATTGGCGCCCAAGTCCTTGAAGGGCTCGAGCAGGGCACGGAAGATCGGGGAGGCGGCGGTGTCGCCCTGCATGAAGATGCCGCGGATCCGGCCGGTGCCGTTGTCGAGATTGAGATACGCCGAGAGGCGGGCGTGCTCGGGCTGAACCTGCATGGTCTCGGGGATGGCGAAGTGGCGGCGCACGTAGCCCATAGAGCCGCCGTAGTCGTCGGCGGAATTCTCCTCGCCGTCCCAGAGCGCCATGCGGATGGTGCGTCGGGGCTTGGCGCCCACGGCCATCAAGATCCGCAGCGCCTCCATCACGACGGCCGAGCCGGCGCCGTTGTCGGTGGCACCGGTGCCGCTCATCCAGGAATCGAGGTGCCCGCCCATCATCACCACTTCGGGCGCCAGCGTCGAATCGGTGCCGGGCAGTTCGGCCACGACGTTGAAGCCGGTGGTGTCTCCCGTCTCGAAATGGGCCTTGAGGCTCAGCTCGATCTTGAACGGCCCACCCTTGTTGGCCAGCCGCACCAGCCGGTTGTACTGCTCCCGCGCCACCACGAACGTGGGCACGGCGCCGGTCACCGACCCGGCATAGTTCCACCAGCCATCCGCCTGCAGAAACTCGTCGTTCGGGCTCGGCACGAGGAGGGCGACGGCCCCTTCGTCCCGGAAGAACTGCATGATCTTGTCCCGCTGGTGCAGCGTGTTGGCCCACCCGTCATACTCGGCCCAGAAATCGAACGGCCCCGGCGGCGGGGGCGCCTTGGCCATGGCATCGAGCTCGGCGTCGGTGAAGCGATGGAACAGCGGCTCCTCGCGGCGGCGGAAGGGACGGGCGAGCGACGCGAGCACGATCCTTCCCCGCAGCTTCCCCTTGACCCGCTCGAAGTCGGCGTCGCTGGAAACAGGCGCCACGATCGGCGTGCCGGACACCGTGAAAATCCTGCCACCCGCCCACGCCCGAGGGAACGCCGCGAGCCTGAGGTAGTACGGCGCGGTCATCTCGGCGGAGTAACTCTCCAGCGCCCAGGCGCGGCCGTGGACGCCCCAGGGCTCGAGCTTGGCGTTGGAGAGTCCCCACTCCTTCATCTGCTTCGCGGCCCAGCGGGCGGCACGGAGGAAATTGGAGGAACCGGCGAGACGCGGACCGTTGTCGTCCGAGAGGGCGAGGGCGGTCTCCAGCACCTTCGAGCGGGTGAAGCCCTCTTCGCGGATCTGGCGGTTGAGGGCGGTGTCGATGGGTTCCTGGGCGGACAGGCGGGCAGGCGGGCCGGCGGGCAGGGACAGCGCCAGCAGGCCGGCGACGGCAAGAACGTGCCATCCGCCCTTCGCCATTCGCCTCTCG
>DATEHG010000033.1:0-8995 GCA_035279705.1 Gemmatimonadales bacterium | reverse complement strand
CGTCTCGGGACTGATTGCCTCCACTTCCGCTTGAGCGGCCCCCAGCTCCCGCAGCCGGTTGATCATGGTCCGGGCGTTGGCCAGGTCCGTAGCCAGCCCCGAGACGCTTCCCGCCCCGTTGTGCAGTCGGAGCAGGCCGAGGCGCAGCGATTCCAGCGCGGCCACGGTTTCATCGAAGCGCTCCTTCCAGATGACCCGTGCCTGCTCGAGCGCGGCCCCCGCCTCGATCTCGTTGGTCCGCACATCCACCCGCAGTCCTTCCATCTCCTGCCACTTCTTGCGGTACTCGGCCGCCTGAGCGGAGAGTCTCGCGATGGTCTCGGGCAGGCCGTTCAGATCCTGTCTCGCCGCGGGCGGAAGCGCCGCGAACAGCGCTTCAGCTGCATGTCCCAGTGCGAGTTCCGTCGGGCGCTGGAGCGCACGCTCCGGGGCTGCAACGGGACGCTGGAAAATGCTAGCCACCTTGAGCATCCACTGACCGGCACGCCCCTGCCAGAACCGCTGTCGACGCTCGAGCGCGCGGTCACGCGACATGTCGCGCCCTGGTATTGCCATGCCAAGGACTGCTGATCCGGCGCCAACCCAGCCCGCGACTTCGAACAGAGTCTGGATCCAAATGATCGCCGGGTTTCGCGCGATCGCGATACCGGCAAGCCCGCAGGTGATGAGGCCCGTGTACGCAAGAAAGCGTAGTGCACGGCCTAGCTTGGTGGGGCCTTTTCCAAACTGGAATGACAGCTCTTCCGAGCGCTGCGCGGAGTAGACCTGGAGAGCGTACTGGAGATCGTGGAGACCATAGCCCGCACCCAGGAGCAGCCGAGCCTGATAAATCCTCCAGGCGCCGTATCCCATCCAGGGCAGGCTGGCAATCAGGAGTGGCAGCAGGAGTTCTGGGTAGTAGTGATATGAGCTGAACGCCATTCCGACGAGGGCTGGAATACTTACCAGAACACTCCAGATGGCCATCGGCATGTGCAGCTCCCGGCCGCGCGACAGCCAGATCCGGAGCGGGGCAGGGAGCTCCCCGCCACCTGCCCGGTCCAGCGCATCGGCAATCTCGCGGCCGTTGGTGTAGCGGTGACTGCGGTCCACCTCAAGGCAACGATCGATGACCTGCACGATCGCACGCGGCGCCTGCGGCGCGATCCGGGTCAGCGGGGTTCCGGCATCGGGCATCCGCCCCGTCAGGGTGAGGGCCCCCACCACGCCGAGGGAGTAGAGATCGCTGCGCCCATCGATGGAGGCTCCAGCGGCCTGCTCCGGACTCATGAATCCGGTCGTGCCACTCACCGTCCCGTCTCCCATCCCGGCCGCCTCCACCCGCGCGGCGATCCCGAAGTCGGCCACCAGCACCCGGGTATTGCCCTCCTCCATCAGGATGTTGTCCGGCTTCACGTCCCGATGGATGATGCCCATGCCATGGGCGTAATCGAGCGCCCAGGCCACGTCCCGCACGATGCGTGCGGTGTTGGGTGGTGGCAGCGAGCCGCGCCTGCGGAGCTGATCCCCCAGCGTGCCGCCGGCGATGAACGCCATGACGAAATAGACGAACTCGCCGGTTTCCTCGACTGCGAAGATCGGGACGATGTTGGGGTGGGAGAGTCGCGCCGCGGTGCGGGCTTCGGCGAGAAAGCGCGCCCGCAGGTCGGCCAGTGCCGAGAGGGTCGGCGGCAGCAGCTTGATGGCCACCGGGCGGTCGAGCGCCAGGTCCCGGGCCAGGTAGACGATGCCCATCCCGCCGCGCCCCAGCTCACGGTCGAGTGAGTAGCGGCCGGCAATGGCGCTCTGGAAAGCGAGGAAGAGTGGATCGGCTGGGATGGCGGGAACCGTCATGCGTCCCGGACGGATTCAGGCGATCACGGGATTCAACGATTCGCCCGTGAGCCAGGGCCGGGCGATTTCGGCCCGGGGCAGAAACTGGAATTGCCGCTGCGGCAGCCCGAAGTGCGCCTCGGCCACGTCCCGCAGCCGTCCCGGCTCCCGCCATGCCCCGGCCACCAGCGCCTGGCGCCGCATCCCCTTCGCCGTGCGCAGTGGCTGCTCTCCCGAAGGATCCCACTGCAGGACGGTCGCGTCCGGATAGCTCAGGAACTCCATCAGCAGGTCGAAGGTGAGCAGAAGGTATTCTTCGACCTCGGTGTTGGGCAGATCCCAGCGGCTGTGCTCGCTCAGCACCTGGAAGGCGCGCTGCCACCCCTGGGTCTCGGTGAGGTAGACCATCCCGCGGAAGAGCCGGCGGTTGGTCCGCACACTGAAAATCGTCGGCGCCAGGATACCGTCGAGCAGGGCGTCGGCGGGGGCGTGGTCGAGGAGGATCGTGTCCTTGGCGGTCTTGGCAAAGCGGTCGCCCAGGTGAGCTTCGAGCCGGCTTTCCCAGTAGGAATGGCCGAAGCCCGTGGTACTGCTGGTGAGCACCAGCTGGCGGGGCACGTAGAAGTTGTGGGCCACGGTGTCGGCAGCCAGATGACTGAGGTAGCCGAGCGCAAAGGCCCGCAGCGCATCGCTCCGGGCCCTGGCCAGGATTTCCTGGCCCACCGGCCAGTGGTGGCAATGGCGGCCGACCGGAGCGTATTTCTTGGCGATCGAACTGTCGGCGGCGATGTTGCCGTAGAGAAAATCGAAGGGAAAGGCGCGGAGCAGGTCGGCCACGGACGCGGGGAGGAGCCCCAGGTTGCCCAGCACCGACTCGCCGAGGTAGATGTGGGTGCCGGGCGTCCAGGCCAGACAGTCGGCGGGACAGAGCAGAAAGAGCAGCCCCACCAGGACCACCGCCACCGCCAGCCGCCGGGTCATCGCCGCCGGCGCCTCCCGCCCAGCAGCCGGCGCAGCCGCCCGAACCATCCCGCGCCCGATCGCAGCGTCTTGACCGTGGCCGTGAGGTCGAGGGCCGCTTCGGTCAGTTCTTCTTCCACCAGGTCGTACACCGCCTCGAGATGTTCCAGCCGCTCCGCCAGTCGCTCGCTGCCCGATTCGATCCGGGCCCTGAGGCGGCGTGTGGTGCCGGCGGTCTCCCCCACCTCGTGACGGATCGTTTCGGCCAGGGCCCGGCCGTCTTCGGCCATCTGGCCCATGGACTTCATGGCCGGCACCAGGTCCTCATTCAGCCGCTGGGTCAGCGACTTCATGGCGGGCACCAGCTCCTCGTACAGCTTCTGAAGGGACTCAGTGGATTTGTGGGCAGCGGTGGCCACGCCCTTGCCCAGCAGGAGGACCACGAGGGCCATGACGGCAAACGCGGCGGCGATGATCACCAGCGAGATGGCGATCGTCGGCCCCACCCATCCGGCTACTTCGATCACCGGCTGCTGCAGCAGCATGCTCTCACGCTCCTGGTCGGCCCGGAGTGAACGATTGAACATAATAGCGCCCGCGTGCTTGACGGGCTCCGCGGGCCGGGTGAGTTTTGGCCATGCCTCCCCGATTCCTGGTCGAGGGCGGCCGCGCCCTCCGCGGCACCGTCCGCCCCGCCGGCAACAAGAACGCCGCCCTTCCCATCCTGGCCGCGACCCTGCTGGCCAAGGCCCCGGTCGAACTCGACAACATCCCGCGGATCCGCGACGTCGAAACCCTGCTCGCCATTCTGGCGGACCAGGGGGCCACCGTCGAGTGGATCGGCGCTAACAGAGTGCGGATCGATCCGGCGAACGTCAGCCCCAAGCCGCTCGATCCCGCGCTCTGCGCCAGGATCCGCGCTTCGATCCTGCTCGCGGGGCCACTGCTGGCGCGCTTCGGCAAGGTCATCCTCCCGCCACCGGGTGGCGACGTCATCGGCCGGCGCCGGGTCGACACCCATTTCCTTGCGCTCGAGGCCCTGGGGGCCTCGCTGCTGGTGGGGGACCGCTACGAACTGGAAGCGAAGCGGCTCAAGGGCACCGACATCTTCCTCGATGAACCCAGCGTCACCGGCACCGAGAACGCCCTGATGGCGGCCGTCGCGGCCGAGGGCCGGACCGTGCTGCGCAACGCCGCCAGCGAACCGCATGTGCAGGACCTTGCCCGTTTCCTCGTGGTGCTTGGAGCCCACATCGACGGCATCGGCACCAATGTCTACACCGTCGAAGGCGGTGCTCCGCTGGGCGGCGGCAGCTACAGCATCGGCCCGGACCACATCGAGGTGGCCAGCTTCATCGGACTCGCCGCGGTCACCAACGGCCAGGTCGAGATTGCCGGCGTGCGCCCCGACGACCTGCGCAGCACCCTCATGGGGTTCGAGCGGCTGGGCATCCGGCCCAGGGTCAATGGCGAATCGCTCATCGTCGATGAGAACCAGGAGCGCCGGATCCGCCCCGACCTCGGTGGCCACGTCCCCAAGCTCGAAGACGGACCCTGGCCCGCGTTCCCGGCGGACGCCATGTCCATCGCGGTCGTGGCGGCCACCCAGTGCGAGGGGATGGTGCTGGTGTTCGAGAAGATGTTCGAGTCCCGGCTCTTCTTCGTGGACAAGCTCATCGGCATGGGGGCGCGAATCGTCCTCTGTGACCCGCACCGCGCCGTCATCTCGGGGCCGGCCAAGCTGCGGGGCGGAACCGTGGAGTCTCCGGATATCCGCGCCGGCATGGCCATGCTGCTGGCCGCCCTGGCCGCCGAAGGCAGGAGCGTGATCCACAACGTGGGGCAGATCGAGCGCGGTTACGAGCAGATCGATACGCGCCTCCGGGCGCTCGGCGCCGCGATCGAACGGCGGGACGAGGGGTGAGTCACTCGCACGCGCCGCGCGCCGGCCTCCTCGGCCTGCCGTGGGACGGGTCCTCTTCGCATCGCCGGGGCCCCGCGCGGGCCCCGGCCGCTATCCGGGCGGCACTCCACTCCGACGCGTCCAATCCCTGGAGCGAGCGGGGGGTCGATGCGCTGGACGCAAAGGGCTTCGAGGACCTGGGGGATCTGCTGCTTTCCGAGTCGGCAGAAGCGGCACGGTCGGCCATTACGGATGGAGTGAGCGCGCTCGAGCGCGGTGTGCGGCCGCTGCTGCTGGGCGGCGATCACTCGGTCACCGTCCCGATCCTGCGCGCCATGCGGCCGCAGTATCCCCGCCTGCAGGTGCTGCACATCGACGCCCACCCGGATCTCTACCCCGATTTCCAGGGTGATCCCTATTCCCACGCCTGTCCCTTTACCCGGATCCTCGAGGAGGGGCTGATCGACCGGCTGGTGCAGGTGGGGATCCGGACCCTCAATCCCATCCAGCGCGACACGGCCACCAGGTTCGGCGTGCAAATCCTGCCGCCGTCCCAGTGGCACGGCCCCTTGCCGCTCCTGCCCGGAGTCCCGGTCTATGTCAGCTTCGATCTCGATGGCCTCGACCCGGCCTTTGCGCCAGGCGTGTCCCACCGGGAGCCCGGCGGACTCTCGGTGAGGGAGGCCATCGCGGTGCTGGGCCGGATCGATGCGCCGATCGTCGGCGCGGATCTGGTCGAATACAACCCGGAGGCGGATCTGGACGGGGTGACGGCCGTGGTGGCCGCCAAGCTGGTGAAGGAACTTTCCGCCAGGCTGCAGGGAGGCTAGCCGCCCAGTGCGATCGTGATGGCCACCAGGCCGATGCCGATGCCGACCATGACCAGCCCGGTGACCAGCGGGCGGAAACCGGCATATCGGCCGAGGAGAGCGCCACCGAGCAGCAGCATGAACATCGCGATGCCGTTCGAGAGCCGCAGGGCCGCCGGCGCGTCGGAAAGGAAGATGAAGGGAAGGACCACCGGGAAGGTGGACAAGAAGACCAGCAGGAAAACACCGAACGACCCCTTCAGGTCGCCCCAGGTGGGCCGGGCCCGGGCCGGCAGCTCATCGAGCGCCAGCAGCCGGGTCCGGAGCAGTTCGACGCCGTCGCCCCCCAGGGAGTGTGCGACCACCGGGGGCAGCGCCTCGGTAATGACCTCGTGGCTCTGGGCGGGTGTCGCCGCCTGGCGCACCTGGTGGATCACCAGCAACCCGCGACCCCGGTCAAGCAGGGCATTCATGCCGAACATCACGGCGTCCACGATCGCCCAGGCCAGATTGCAGCCGATGGCGGCGATCAGCATCTCCCGGATTTCCTCCCGGCCCGCCGTCGCGACGGCAATGGAACCGGTGAACGACATGACCATGATCAGGCCGAACAGCACCTCCGCCAGCCGGTCAACGGGGCTGAGGACCTGGGATGCGGCCACGGCATCGAGTCTGGGCAGGTGACGATGGGAAACGTGCATGGACCCCGGAGAGATGAGTTGGGAGGTTGCCCGCGAGTGCCACCAACCTACCGTCACAGCGCGCGCGGAACAGGGGGAAGGGCAAGGAAGGTGATCCGGTGTCAATCCAGCTGACCGCCGAGGCGGCAGTCGCCGGCTCGGCCGTCCCGCGCTATGAGTTGACCCGGTGGCGGGAGCGGTTCGGAGTCATCGCGGGCATCACAGGCCGCGGTGAGAATGGATTCGATCTGGGCCTCTGGAGCAGCGGCCCCGTCGGGGAGACGATGGCCCGCTGGCGCGCCCTCAGGGGGGCAATTCCGGGGTTCGGCGGGTGGATCCTGGCTCACCAGGTCCACGGGACCCGGGTGCTCCGTCACGAATCGGCTACAGGATGGGTGACCCTGGAGGGCGCCGACGGCCACGTGACCTCGACTCCCGGCATCCTCCTCCTCGTGACCGTAGCGGACTGCATCCCGATCTACCTGGTCGATCCGGTGCGGCGGGTGGCCGGCCTGCTCCACTCGGGTTGGCGGGGCACGGCGCAGGGTATCCTCAGCGCTGGAGTTGAGACCATGGTCGAGGATTTCCGATGCTCGGCTGGCAATATCCTAATGCACTGTGGGGTAGGGATTTGCAGCGACTGCTATGAAGTAGGTTCTGAAGTCATGGAAGGGTGCCGGATGCCGCATCCGGGGCCGGGGCCGTGGCACCTGGACCTGCGAGCCGTGCTGGCGGAGCAGGGTCGGGCGCTGGGGCTCGCCGAAATCTCAACATCACAATTATGCTCGAGTCACGACCGGCCGAAGTTCTATAGCCACCGGGCCTCCCGCGGCGCCGACGGGCGGATGGTGGCCTACCTCGGCTGGCCCCGAACATCCTCCAGCGCAATTGACGCAACCCCCTCACCGGGTTAGACTAACCTCGCTGTTGGGGAACTCCGCAGGACTGCTCATCGTGATGTGGGGGAGTTCCCCCACATTTTTTTTCAGCCCCGCCCACCTTCGCCGCGTCCGTGTTCGGGCCGGGCCACTCTGGTCCGACCCTGGAGAGATCTGGGATGAGTTCGACAGAAGTGCTTTCCGCGATCAAGGAGCTGACCAGCACCAAGCAGCTCGATCGCTCCGAGTTGCTGGACCTGCTCCGGGACGGCCTGCAGGCCGCCCTGGCCCGGCGGTACGGGCCCAATGTGAAGTTCGAGCTCGATTTCGACCCCCTCAAGGGCAGCATCCGGATCATCCGGCTGCGCCAGGTGGTCGAAACGGTCGAGGATCCCAGCGCCCAGGTCTCGCTGGAGGAGGCTCAGCTCGAGGACAGTGACTTCGCCGTGGGGGACATGCTGGAGGAAGACGTCCCCTTCGCCCAGTTCGGCCGCCTGGCCGTGCAGGCCGCCAAGCAGCGCATCATCCAGCGCGTCCGCGAAGGCGAGCGCACCCGGATCCGGGAGGAATTCGCCAGCAAGGTCGGCGAGCTGCTCTCGGGCGAAGTCCAGCAGATCGAGCGTGGCAAGCTGGTCATCATGCTCAACAAGTTCCGCGAAGCGGAGGCGATCATTCCCTACCGCGAGCAGAACCACCGTGAGCATTTCCACCAGGGCGACACGATCCGCGCCGTGCTCAAGCGGCTCGAGGAAACTCCCAAGGGCCCGCGGCTGATCCTCACCCGTGGCGATCCGCTCTTCGTCAAGGCGCTGTTCAAGCTCGAGGTGCCCGAAATGCAGCAGGGCATCATCGACATCCGGGAAATGGCCCGCGAGGTCGGCAGCCGGACCAAGATCGCCGTGAGCTCGCGGGATGACGCCATCGACCCGGTGGGCGCCTGCGTCGGGCTCAAGGGCTCGCGCGTCCAGGCGGTGGTCAATGAGCTGGGCGGGGAACGCATCGACATCGTGCCATGGTCGCCGGACCCGGAGCGGTTTGCCCGGCTGGCGCTGGCCCCCGCCCGCGTGGCCAAGGTCTTCGCCGAACCGGAGACCAAGACGATCCAGGCGGTGGTGGACGAGGACCAGCTGTCGCTCGCCATCGGCCGCAACGGTCAGAACGTGCGCCTGGCCTCGGAGCTGACGGGCTGGAAGATCGACCTCTACTCCAGCCGCGAGTGGCTCGAGCGCGGGGGCGAAGGGCCACTGTTCGCCCCGCTCCCCCCCGAGGAGGAGATGGTCACCCACGTGCCCCTGGCCGACCTGCAGGGTCTCTCGCCGGAGATCATCGCCCTGCTGAGCAGCGCCGGATACCGGACGCTCAGCGACATCCTCGACCTCGAGCGCGAGGAGATCGGCAAGATCGAGGGCATGACACCCGAGAACGTCGAGCAGCTGTTGTCGTTCCTGGCGGAGCTCACCACCGACGACAATGGCGGCGAAGAGGCCACCCCGGGGGCCTGAGGCGCTGCTCGGCTGGCTTGGCCTGGGCCGGCGGGCCGGACACCTGGTAGTCGGAGTGGACGCGGTGCGGGACGCACTGCAGCAGGGCAGGGCCCTCTGCGTGGTGCTGGCCAGCGATGCCAGCCCGCGCGCCCGGGACAAGGTGGTGGCGCTGGCCCGGGGGAAGGGCGTGGTGCTGCTGGCGGGGCCACCCAGCGAAGTACTGGCCCGCGGATTGGGACTTTCTGGAGTAATGGCCGTAGCAGTCGCCGATCGGTCACTGGCTGACGGCCTGTTGAGTTCCGGGGCGGCTTCGCCCTGGACGGAGGATTGAGTGGTCAAGACCCGAGTACATGATCTCGCCGCCGAATTCGGCATCCCTTCCGAGCAGCTCCTCGGCATGCTCAAGGACATGGGCGTCGTGGTGCGCAGCCACATGTCCGCGCTGGAGGGCGACCAGGTCTCGGCGGTG
>DATEHG010000032.1:0-6030 GCA_035279705.1 Gemmatimonadales bacterium | reverse complement strand
TCACCATCCACAGTCGAAGGGAGCGTAGGACTATGAGTCAACGGGCTGAAGCACTGGCCTTCCGTCTGGAGGCGGGGGCAGCGATGCTGGCGGAACTGGCGGAACAGTTGACCGACACGGAGTGGAATACCCGGGTGCGGGATGGCCGGACGGTCGGCGTCATCGTGCATCACGTGGCCTCCATGTACCCGATCGAGATCGACGCCGCCAAGACCATCGCGAGCGGCAAGCCGTTCGTCGGGGTGGGCTGGGACGTCATCGCCGAGATCAATGCCAATCACGCGCGGGAGAACAAGAACACCGGCAAGGCGGAGGCGATCGCGCTGCTCAAGCGCAACGCCCACGATGCCGCGGCGGCCATCCGGAAGTTCACCGATGAGGAGCTCGACACGGCGGCGCCGTTCTCGCTCAGCTTCGATGCCCCGATGACGGCGCAGTTCGTGATCGAGGACCACGCCATGCGGCACAGCTTCCACCACCTGGCGCGGATCAAGGACGTGCTGCCGAGGGTGCGGGCGGTTGCCGCCTGAGTGGGGCTGGCCCAAGCCTTAAGCCATAAGCGGAGGGGGGAAGGACAGGGACGGAGAGGGGGTGTGTCGGTTCAGGGCCGCTATCCCTGACTGGCACAATGAGCGGTACGCTCGTCGGGACAGTCCCCCCTCCGTCGTTGTTCCTCCCCTCTCCTCTTTTGTTCCGCCCGCCTGCCCGCCTGCCCGTCAATCTGCCCCCCTGCCCCCCTGCCCCGCCAAGCAGTACCGTTGTGACATCATGCCCGATGCCCTGAGTCGTCTCCAGGAGTCCCTGGCCGGCCGCTATCGGATCGAGCGGGAGCTGGGGCGTGGCGGCATGGCCCGGGTCTATCTGGCGCGGGACCTCCGGCACGAGCGCAACGTCGCCATCAAGGTCCTCCACCCCGAGCTGGCCCAGCTGCTCGGCGCCGACCGGTTCCTGCGCGAAATCCGCCTCTGCGCCGGCCTGCAGCACCCCCACATCCTGGCCATCCACGACTCGGGAGACGCGGGAGGCCAGCTCTGGTTCTCCATGCCGTATGTTGAGGGCGAGTCGCTCCGGGACCGGCTCAACCGGGACAAGCAGCTGCCGCTCGAGGACGCCATCCGCATCACCCGTGAAGTCGCCGACGCCCTGCACTACGCCCACGCCCACGGTGTCATCCACCGCGACATCAAGCCCGAAAACATCCTGATCACCGGCCGCACCGGGGCGGCCCGCGGCAGCACCGGTGGCCACCATGCGCTGCTGGCCGACTTCGGCATAGCCAAGGCGCTCGCCCCGGATGTCGAAGACAAGCTCACCGAAACCGGCATCAGCCTCGGCACGCCGCACTACATGAGTCCCGAGCAGGTGGTGGCGGAAAAGAATCTCGACGGCCGGAGCGACGTGTATTCGCTGGGCTGCGTGCTCTACGAGATGCTGACCGGCGAGCCGCCGTTCACCGGGCCGAGCCCGCAGGCGGTGCTCGCCAAGCGGCTGAGCGAACCGGTGCCGGCGGTGCGTACCGGGCGCGAAGTGCCACTCGGCGTCGAAAAGGCGGTGACGCGCGCGCTGGCCCGCTCCCCCGCGGATCGCTACCCGACCGCGGCGGAGTTTGCCGAAGAGCTCGGACGCGGCAGCGACTACCACGAGGCCGGCGATACCGCGCCCGTGATCCGCAGCCGGTCGAGCCCGTTTCCCACCCGGGCCCGGGTCCTGCTCGGTGTGATCGCGCTGCTGGCCGTGGTCGTCGCCCTCTTCCGATGGCGTCACATCGGCGGCGGCCCGCCGCCGGCCTCGACCGCGGTACTTCCGTTCGTGGACCTGAGCCCCGAGAAGGACCAGCAGTACTTCAGCGACGGGCTGACCGAGGAGCTCACCACGGCGCTGAGCCAGGTGGCCGGGCTCCGCGTCGCTGCCCGCACGTCCGCCTTCCAGTTCAAGGGGGAGAATCCGGATGTCCACGAGGTGGGGCGCCGCCTCGATGTCGGCACGGTGCTGGAGGGCAGTGTGCGGAAGAGCGGCAACCGGCTCCGGGTGAGCGCCCAGCTCATCGACGTGAAGGACGGCTACCAGCTCTGGTCGGAGTCGTACGACCGGGACCTGGCGGACATCTTCGCGGTGCAGGAAGAGGTGGCCCGCGCCATCGTCTCCGCCCTGCAGCTCAAGCTGGCCCCGGCGCGCGACTCGGCGCTGGCCGTTCGGCCTACGGCGGACCTGGCGGCGTACGACCTCTATCTCAAGGGGCGCTACGCCTGGAACCAGCGCAACAGCGCCTCGATCCCGGAGGCGGTGCGCTACCTGGAACAGGCGGTCGGGCGCGACTCGTCCTTTGCCCGTGCGTGGGCCGCGCTGGCCGACTCCTACATCCTGTCCGTGCCCTACTCGGGCGGCGTCCCCGCGGAGGCCTGGCCGAAGGCGCAGGCCGCGGCCCACCGTGCCCTCGCGCTCGACCGGAACTCCGCGGAGGCGTACAACTCGCTGGGCTACGGCTACATGATCTACGCGTGGGACTGGGAGAATGCCGAGGAGAGTTTCCGGAAGGCGATCGCCGCCGATCCGAACTACGCCAACGCGCACCACTGGTACGGCGATTTCCTGGCGGGGCGCGGGAGGCTTGATGAGAGCCTGGCCGAGATGAGGAGGGCGCACCAGCTGGATCCGCTGTCGCTCATCATCACCGCGGAGAACGGCTGGGTGCTCTACCTGATGGGCAGAAACGACTCCGCGGAGGCGCAGATCCGGACGGCTTTGGCCCTCGACACCCACTTTGCTTCCGCCCACACCAGATTAGGGGAAGTGCTCGCGATGGAGGGGAAGTATCCCGAGGCGCGCGGGGAGTTTCAGCGGGCGATCGAGCTGGGGGCTTTCGAACCGTTCGTGAAGGGGCTGCTCGCCTTTGCGGAGGCGAGGTCGGGGAACCGGGACGCGGCGCTCAAGATCGCCCGCGATCTGGAGTTGCGCAGGACCCGGGAATACATCCCCGCCTGGTCGCTCGCCGCGGCCTACGCGGGGCTGGGAGATGCGCAGGCCGGGATCGCCTGGCTGAATCGGGGGATCGATGTGAAGGACATCTATATCCCGGAGAGTTTCTTCGAGCCGGTGCTGGCGCCATTGCGGCGGGACCCGGCCTTTGACGCCGTGACCGCCCGGATGGGTCTCGGCCGGTAATGGTGAGCGGTAAGCAGTGAGCAGGAATACCGTAAACCGTGACCAGCGGACGGGGGACCAGTGAACGAGGAACAGGAAACGGCGCAGATGAAGCCCGATCGGGAATCTGATACCGACGACCGATGACTATCCCGGCACTCAACTCAGGCCTCAGCGATCGCTACCTGATCGAGCGGGAACTGGGCTCGGGGGGCATGGCCACGGTCTTCCTGGCGCAGGACCTCAGGCATCATCGCAAGGTCGCGCTCAAGGTGCTCAGGCCGGAGCTGGCCGCGGTGCTGGGCGCCGACCGGTTCCTCAGGGAAATCGAGATCGCCGCCGGACTCAACCATCCCCATATCCTGCCGCTCTTCGACAGCGGGCGGATTCCCGCCCGGGCCCCTGATCAACCACTCGACATCCTCTATTACGTCATGCCGCTGGTGCAGGGGGAATCGCTGCGCGACCGCCTGGAACGGGAGGGCCAGCTCCCGGTGGACGAGGCGGTCTCGATCACCACGGCAATCGCCAGCGGCCTCGACTACGCCCACCGCCAGGGCATCCTGCACCGGGACATCAAGCCCGAGAACATCCTGCTGCACGACAGGCAGCCGCTGCTGGCGGACTTCGGCATCGCGCTGGCCGTGAGCTCCGCCGGAAGCCGGCTGACCAACACCGGGTTTTCCGTCGGCACGCCGAGTTACATGAGCCCTGAGCAGGTGGCGGGAGAAACCCGGCTGGACGCGCGCAGCGACGTGTACGCGTTGAGCTGCGTGGCGTACGAAATGCTCGCGGGGGAGCCGCCCTTCACCGGCCTGACGCCGCAGGCGGTGGCCGCCGCAGTCATGACGGGTGAGGCGAAGGCGCTCACCGATCGGCGCCGCACGGTGCCGGAGGCGGTGGCGGCGGCCATTCATCGCGGCCTCGAGCGGCTGCCGGCGGATCGCTACGCCAGCGCGATGGATTTCTCCGCGGCGCTCAGGGCGGAGCACAGCCCCGCCCCGCGGCTCCGGACGCGACGCCCGGTGCCGGTTTCCTGGATCGTCCTCGCGCTGGTCGCGGGCGTGCTGCTCGGTGTGCTTGCCGGCAGGTGGCGGAAGACGGCCGCACCGGTGGCGCTCCGCCGCTGGAACCTGGTGCTCCCCGAGGAGCATCCGGTGGCGCTGGCCGGACCCAGCCAGGCATCGGGGTGGCAGACGGCCATCGCGCTCTCGCCCAAAGGCGACCAGCTGGCGTACGTCGCGCCAAGGGGGGGCACGACCGAGCTGGTCACCCGCGCTCTCGATGCCGATTCGGTCACGGTCGTACCGGGAACCGAGGGTGCCTATCACCCTTTCTATTCCCCGGACGGCAGTGCGATCGGGTTCTTCTCCGGTAACCTGCTTCGCAAGGTCTCCGCCAGCGGCGGGAGTCCCGTCACACTGGTGCAGGTCGACCGGATCACCGGCGCGGTCTGGGCATCCGCCGACCGGATCCTCGTGCTCGAGAACGAAGGATTCGATCTGCACTGGGTGTCGGCTTCGGGAGCGGCGGCCGATTCAGTGGTGCACCTCACGACGCAGTTCGGCACTCCTGACATCCTGCCGGGCGGCCTGTGGGCCGCCGGGCAGCTCAGCTCGGGACAGCTCGCTCTCCTCTCCCTGACCGACGGTACCGAGCTCGCGGTCACCCGGCGCGGAGTGCTGCCGATGGATTCGGTCCGCCAGGCGGATCTCCTGTTCGGCACCAGCCCGCGCTGGGTCCCGCCCGATCACCTGGTGTATGCGGCGGGCGACGGGATTCTCACTGCCATCGGGTTCGACGGCGCCCGCCGCAAGGTGCTCGGCGAGCCCGTCCCGTTGCTCACCGGCGTGCGGATGGAGTCGGGATACGGCTACGGGGAGTTCGCGGTGTCCGGCGACGGAACCCTCGTCTACGTCCCCGGCGGCAACCAGCTGTGGACCAGGGTCGCCATGGTCACGCCACAGGGGCGGATCGACACTCTGGGCTTTCCGCGGGCCCAGTACACCCAGCCGAGGGTTTCGCCAGACGGGACCAGGCTGGCGGTGCAGCTGCGCAATCCGGTCGGCGGATGGACCGTGCTGGTCATGGACCTGGCCACCGGGATGCGGCGCACCGTGGAGGTCGAGGGGAACTACCGCGCCTTTCCTGCCTCCTGGTTGCCGTCGGGTCAGGAGCTGATGATCGGCATCTGGAATCCGGTGCAGTTCCTCAACTACGGCGCCCGGATCCAGTCGCTGGTGACCGGCCAGTGGAGCGACATCCATCTGACCGGCGCCTCCTACATGACTGTGGCGCCCGACGGCAAGTCGTTCGTCTTCTCCGATTGGCGCACCGGCGACCTCTATCTCCGCGGACTCGGCAGCGATACCTCGCGGACCCGGATTCCCGGGCGGGGATTTGCCGCCAGCTTCTCGCCGGATGGACGGTGGGTGGCGTGGGGAGGACTGAACGGCTCGGTCACCGTCTCACCGGTGCCGCCGACCGGGGCCACCTACGAGGTGGCGGAGCGGGGCCAGATGCCGCTGTGGACCCCTCGCGGTGACGGTCTGATTTACCGGGACGGGGTGCGGTACTATCGCGTGCCCGTGACCACCGCCGGCGGGTTCCATTCCGGTCGGCCGAGCCTGCTGGTCGAAGGGCCATTCCTTGCGGCGTTCGGGTGGAACCACGCGATGGCTCCGGACGGCCGACTGCTGGTTCTGCTCGGCGGCGGGGAGCAGCGCGCGCCGGCGCTGGGGGTGATCGCCGGGTTCGGCGGACTGGTGAGCGGTAAGCGGGAACAGCGGTGAACAGTGAACAGTGAACGGGTGAGACGAATGGCAGTCGATCTCCCGGATCAACCAACGACCAACGACTAATGACCAACGACCCGGCGATGGAACCCAA
>DATEHG010000031.1:0-7461 GCA_035279705.1 Gemmatimonadales bacterium | reverse complement strand
CTGCCCCGCTGCCCCCCTGCCCCCCGTGGAGTTTCCATGAGCACCGACGACTACAAGATGGGCCAGCAGGGCCTCCGCTACGACCGCACCATGAACAAGGAGGACTACGACCGCGGCAAGGCGGCCCGGGAAGACCAGGCGGCGCTGGCCGGGTATGGCACGAGCGATGTGTCGGGCGCCGGGATCGGACTGCTCTTCATGGCTCCGATCCTGGCGATAATGTATCCCCTGGTCACCTTGTCGCTTTCGGTGATCAACGGCGGCCTCTGGCTGGCCACCGAATGGATGCCACCATCATTGAACTGGCTCCGGATCGTGCTCTCGATCGCCGGGATCATCGCCGCTTTCTATTTCGCTTTCAAGGCGGAGCGCAGGGCTTCCGAGTCCAAGATCTACCGCAACTTCCGTCATGTCTTCCGGGTGATCGTCATCGGCCTGGCCACCTTCGTGATCATGATCGACGTCCGGCACAGCCTGAGTGTCGAGGCCGCGCTCGCGCACGCGCCGCCGGCGAGTCTGTTCGCCTCGCTGGTGGCCATGGGCCTGATGCTCTGGCTCGGCCCCGGGTTCGACCGGTTCTTCTTTCCCGTCCGCGATGCCCGCGCCATCAGGATGGAAAAGAAGTTCGCCGGCAAGTCCACCATCGAAATCGACGAGATCAAGCACGCCGAGACCCGGTCCAGTCTCAAGTTCGCGGCGGTGTGGCTGGCCGGCACCATCGCGCTGATGTTCGCGATGCCCCACGTGTCGGTGGCGTTGACGGCCATCGGGTGGTTTGTGGTGTGCTGGGTAGGAAGAAGGCTCTTCTTCCCGGCGAAGAGCGTTTAGCGAAAAAAGCGGAGAGAGGAGAGAGGAACTGCACCTCAAGACGGCATCCTTGGTGTCATCTGCGTCATCGGTGGATCCTGCACTCCTCGCAGGGCAGGAGCGCCCGACATTGCCTCAGAACGCAATCCGATGCACCGCCTTCACGATCAGCGCCCCGTTGAGCGGCGCGCCCAGCGCGTGGGTGCTGGGGAACCGGTGGGGCGCCGCCGGGTCGGTGGTGTAGCCGGAATTCCAGACTACGAAAAAGTCGTCGCCGATGCGGGGAATCCAGTGGAAACGGAGGTTGAAGTCCACCCGCTGATCCTCGTTGTTGTACTGGCCGAAGCCGAGAAATGAGATCCGGGTGTTGAAGGCATACTCCAGCCGCCCGGCGACCTGGGTGGCGTTGAATGCTCCCTCTGGGAGTGCCACCCGGCTCTGGGACACCGTCGATCCCAAGATGAGGTGCCCGCCGCTGCGCCAGTCGGCGCCGAGCGAAAGCTCGGTGTCCGTGCCGTCGTAGAAATCGCCGTAGCTGAACAGGGTCGACAGGCTGAAGGGGTGGCTCGGCGAACTGGCGAACTGCAGCTCGCCGCGGGTCCACCAGTATCTCCCCGGAGCGATTGTCACCCCCCGGAACACCTCGAAGCTGTCCACCGGCGCGTCGAACAGGCGCTGGACGTTGGCCTCGAACCGGGCACCGGATTCGAAGTCGGCGCCGAGGGGCCGCCACTCGAAGGTGGCCGTCTGCCAGTCGTCGGTGTGGAACAGCGAGCCCGACTCATTGGCGATGATGTCCCAGCTCGGGATCGGGAAAAGGAAATCGAACTGCCGGATGCCCAGGACATGGGGCCGGGGCATGATGTCGATGTGCGAGGTCGTCTCCCAGATGCCGGTCCTCGACGTGAAGCCCAGCGTCGGGTTGAAGCCGGCATCGACCCGGTAGAGCGAGATGAAGGCGTCGATCAGGTCGTTGGGGAAATCGGTGCCGAACCGCCAGGCCGTCGGGAACCCGGCAATTCCGGGGGTCTGGCTTCCCATGATCCAGAACGACGGCTCGATGTTCTTCCGCTCCACGACCAGGGGCAGGTCGATATCGAGTCCTCCGACCCGCTCCGCCCCCAGGCCTCCGTGGGCAATCCGCTGCACCCCGATGGCGCCGATGTAGGATCGGTCGAAGAGATCGTGCTTGAGCCGGACGACAAGATTGTTGGCGTCGTCGCCGTTGCCGGTCTGCACGTCGAGTGCGCCCAGCGTCCAGGGCCCGAGCTTGCCGTAGACCCGGCCGCCGACGAGCATCGGCACCACCTGCCCGCTGTCGGTGAGACCGATCCGCCGCGAGTAGAACGGCTGGATCTTGCCGGGAGTGGCAAAGTCGAAGATGCCGCTCGACTCCAGGAAGAACTCCCGCTTTTCCGGAAAGAAGGTCGGGAAGCGGGTCAGGTTGATGACCTGCTCATCCACCTCGACCTGGGCAAAGTCGGTATTGACCGTGAGATCGGCCGTCATGGTCGGGGTGAGCGCCAGCTTGGCATCGACGCCGAGTTTGGCGGTGGCGCCGCCGTCGGCGAGAACGTTGCCCTGGGCGTCGTGCTCGGTCGCCGTGGCCCGCCCCAGTACGTACGGCCGCACTTCCAGATCCGTACCTCGGCGGAGATCTTCGAAACCGCCCACCTCCCCCTCGTAGATCAGCCGGAAGAGGCCCTCCTCCCTGCCCCACCCGCGCCACAGCACCATCTCGTTCTTGCGGCGAATGAGGCGGCGGACGTTGAAGCCGAACTTGCCGTCGCCGCCGGCCTGGTAGCGCAGGGTCCGGAACGGGATGCGGAACTCCGCCGTCCACCCCGAAGAATCACGGGTGGCAACCACATCCCAGATCCCGTCCCAGTTGAGGTTGGCGTCATCAACGCCGGTAAACTGGGCATCCCACATGGCCCCGTTCGGATTGGTCCCGAAGAAGAACCCGCTGCGGTGGTCGTGGAAGCTGTCGATGAGCAGCAGCACGTAGTCATCGACCTCGAGATCGGCGTCGCGGCGGAGCTGCGTGGCCCGGAGACCCCGGACGTCGCTGTCGTAGGCCCGCACGCCGACATAGAGCGCCTCCTGGTCGCGGGCCAGTTTGATCACCGTCCGTTCGGTGGCGGCCATCCCCTCCGCCGGTTCCTGCTGGCGGAAATCCCAGATCGAATCGGCGCTGGCCCAGAACGGCTCGTCCAGGTGACCGTCGAGCCGCACCGGTTCGGTAATCGGGGTGGCGGTACGCGGTCCCGTGTCGTTCACCACGACCGGGAGCCCGCCGCGGCCGAGGTGTCCGGCTGCTGCGCGCGGACGAGTCGCGGCGCCGCGAGACTCACGGCCGCAAGCGCAAACCAGGCCCCGACCCGGACGGTCATCGCGCTATTGCCGCGGGTGGGCAACTGGCGGATCGACCTGGCTGGCGAGGTCACCTGCGCGCGCGGCGAGGTGCAAGAAATGACTCCGGATGTCGGAAACGGCGGAAGCAGGGTTGGCAATCCAAAGTAACGGCAGTTACAGTGAGGACCAGTCACCGACTCACACCATCCGGAACCGCCACATGTCAAACCGCTCCATTCGCGCCCTCCGCTACCTGTCTGGTCCCTGCCTGCTGCTGGCACTGGCGGCCCCGGCTGCAGCGCAACAGCCGGTCGATCCGGCCTGGCAGCCGGTCGCCGCCACCCTGCAGAGTCCTCCGCTCGATGCCGGCGGCTACGTGCGGTTCAACTTTCCGCGCAAGGACCTCACGGTGCACATCGGGGACGTCGCCATCCCCGCCTCCTTTGCGCTGACCTCCTGGATCGGGTTCGACGGCACCCCCGACAGTGCCTCGGCGATGGGGGACATCGTCGTCACCGCGGCCGAACTAGGTCCCGTGCTGGCCGAGCTGGCCCGGGAGTCGGTCGAGGTCACCGCCGTCCACAATCACCTGGCGGGGGAAGAGCCGCAGGTCACCTATATCCACTATCACCTGAAGGGCCCGGCCGCGCGGAGCGCGCAGCTCTTCAGCGCCGCGCTGAAGCTGACTGGAGCGCCGCGCCCAGTCACCCCGGCCGCCGCGACACCGGTGACCATCGACTCGGCCGCCGTCTTTGCCGCCCTCGGCAAGCATGGCAAGGCCTCCGGCGCGATGGCCCAGGTCGGTTTCGTGCTGGTGCCGGGAGCCGTCACGATTCACGGCGTGCCGGTGCTGCCTGCGCTGGGCTACAGTTCGCCGGTCAGCGTGCTGCAGGTCTCGCCAGGTCGCGCGGTGGCCACCGGAGACTTCGCCGTCACCGCCAGCCAGCTTCCCCGTCTGCTCTCGGCGCTCGCCGGTGGCGGGATCACCGCCACCGCGGTGCACCATCACCTGGTGGGCGAAGAGCCCAGGCTCTACTACGTGCATTTCTGGGGTGATGCGCCGCTGGCCGACCTGCTGCGCGGCCTCCGGGCGGCGCTGGATGCGACGAAGGGCGCCTAGCGAAAACAGCGGAGAGAGGAGAGCAGTTCCTGCTTATGGCTTACGGCTTAAGGCTTATGGCTTTTCCCGCAATGACAACCGCGTGACGCCCGAAGAGCCGGCACTCAGGCGGGTCATCGGTGTTGCCGGACTCGCCGCCGCCATCTTCAACATCACCGTCGGGGCCGCGATCTTCGTGCTGCCGGCGCACGTGGCCAGCTCGCTGGGCGCGGCGGCGCCGCTGGCGTATCTTGTCTGCGCCGTCGCCACCGGGCTGGTGGCGCTCTGTTTCGCGGAAGCCGGAAGCCGGGTGCCCCGCAGCGGAGGGCCCTATGCCTATGTCGGCGTGGCGCTCGGCCCCTACATCGGCTTTCTCTGCGGGGTGCTGCTCTGGCTCGGTGTCACGCTCGCCATGGCCGCCGTGGGGACCGTGTTCGCCGATTCACTAGCGATCCTGTTTCCCGCTCTCGACGGATCCGCTGCGCGGGCTGTCATACTAGCTCTGATGTTCGCCGCGCTGGCGCTCGTCAACGTCCGGGGAGCGGCGCTGGGCTCGCGACTCAGCGGGATCTCGACCGTCGCCAAACTGCTGCCACTGATCGCCTTCGTAGTGCTCGGCTTGCCCCATATCCGCGCCGAGAACCTGGCATTCCCCGCGTTGCCACCGCTGGTCACTGTGGGCCAGACCGGGCTCCTCCTGATCTTCGCCTTCTTCGGGATGGAGTCCGCCCTGCAGGTCAGCGGCGAAGTGCGCAACCCCTCGATAGCGGTTCCCCGCGCCATCGCCATCGCGCTTTCGGGCATCGTGCTGCTCTACGTTTCGGTACAACTGGTGGCGCAGGGTGTACTGGGAGACGCGCTGGCCGCACCGGCGACGGCCAAGGCGCCGCTCGCGGCGGCGGCGCAGCTGGTGGCTGGTACCGCCGGATCACGGCTCATCCTGGTCGGGATGATCGTCTCCACGTTCGGATTCATGACCGGGATGATGCTGTCGACTCCACGCACGCTGTACGCGCTGGCCGCCGACGGCTACCTGCCGCCTGGGCTGGCCGCGGTGCATCCGGAGCACCGCACGCCGCACGTCGCGATCGTGGTCCAGGGCATCGTCACTGCGCTCATCGCCGTGACGGGGACCTACGTCCGCCTCGCCCTGCTGGCAGATGTGGCGATCCTGCTGGTGTACCTGGCCTGTTCCATTGGTGCCTGGCGGCTGCGACGCCTCAACTTCGGCGCCGAGTCAGGGCCGTTCCTGATGCCGGGCGGCAAGGTGGTACCGTGGCTGGCTGCGATCCTGATCCTGGGCCTGCTGGGGCGCGCCAACCGCGAGGCCTGGCTGCTCACCGGTGGAGTCGTGGCGGTGGCGTCGCTGGCGTTCCGGTTTCGGCGAAAGGCGAAAAGCGAAGGGTGAAAGG
Organism: Gemmatimonadales bacterium; assembly: GCA_035279705.1. Taxonomy (GTDB): domain Bacteria; phylum Gemmatimonadota; class Gemmatimonadetes; order Gemmatimonadales; family GWC2-71-9; genus DATEHG01. The sequence goes on along the minus strand of DATEHG010000031.1, from coordinate 1,788 downwards.
CGAAGGGCGAAAGGCGGAGAGCGAAAGGCGGAGAGCGAAAGGCGAAAAGCGAAAGGTGATCGGGCTTCCCCCTTCGCTTTTCTCTTTTCTCTTTTCTCCGTTGTGTCACGGTAAGCACGAATGAATTCGCGCCTCGGCTCCGCCCTGCGTGGCTGTGCCACGTCCGCCCGCGCGGCCCCCTACCCCGAACGCACGAACCTCGACCCTATCCGCAGAGCCGCGTATCCCCTCCCCCGACCCCTCCCCACATACGTGGGGAGGGGAGACGAAATCAGAGAATCAGGGAATCCGCCTCGAAGGCCCGAACCCGCACGCATCGATCGAACACCGGCGACCAATGACTAACGACCAACGACTCTGCTTAAGGCTTATGGCTTATGGCTCTCTAGAGGTACGACCACCACCACTCCCGCCCCGCCTGTTTCTTCGTGCCGAACCATTTGCACGCCGGATAGAGCATCAGCACCACAGTGGCCCAGGCCAGGTACACCACCGGCAATCCGAAGCCGTAGCCGCTCGGGAGCTGGCGCCAGACTTTCGTCATCTCGCCGGCGGGAAATCCCTGCAGGACGCCGGCGGCCACCGCCAGCAGGTGGAGCAGGTACAGGTGCGCCACGTAGTAGAAGAGCGGCACCTGTCCGTAGACCTTGAGGAATCCCAGGACGGGACCTGAGAGCCGCTCGAGCAGGGCCAGCCCCACCAGCGCCGGGCCCACCGTGATCAGGAAGTAGTCCAGCGACGCCGGATACTTGGTGACGTTGATGTACGAGAGCAGGGTCATCACGCCGTCGCGCTGCAGGCTCCAGGGCGCCGGATCGCCGTAGAAGTTCGCCGTTCTGAGAAAGAGAAACGCGGCGATCATCGCAAGCCCCATGCGCATGAACAGCTGGCGCCGCTCGTCGGCGGGCAAGTCGAGTACCGGTCCGAGCAGATAGCCGAATGCCATCACCCCGATCCACGGCACCAGCGGATAGGTGATGTAGATGTGCAGCGCGGGCAGCGGGCCCGGGACGTGGAGGATCGACCAGAGGGGGGCCAGGCTCCCCGCATCCTGGGCCGTGATCCCGTCCAGCAGGTTGTGGCCGGCGATCATGGTGACGGCGAAGGCGAGCAGCACCGGGCGCGGGAGGTAGATCAGTCCGGCCAGGGCGATCATCGACATGCCGAGCGCCCACATGACCTGGGCGCGGAAGCCGAGCTCGAAGTGGAAGTTGAAGTACCAGGCGAAACCGATCACCGTCAACTCGAGCAGCACCAGCCAGATCCCGCGCTTGAGCAGGAATCCCGCCAGTTCATCCCTGGTCCTCCGCCGGCCTGCAAGCCAGGCACTGGTCCCCGCCAGCAGCATGAAGGTGGGGGCGCAGAAATGGGTGACCCAGCGGGTGAGAAAGAGCGCCGGCGTCGTCTGCGTCAGGTCCACCGGGTCGAACCGGACATAGGTGAAGTAGTCCCGCACGTGATCGAGCGCCATGATGACCATGACCAGGCCACGCAGCGCGTCCACCGAGTCCAGGCGTTTGCGCGCCGGGTTCGGCTTCAAGGGGAGGAGGGGCGTGAATGAAGGGGGGTCAGGGAGTGCCACAGTGGTCATGATGCTCAACTCGATCAGGATGGTGGCTCGGCGCAGGGGTCCAATGCGCGCGACAAGACTAGGCATTAGGGAGATCGGGATCTATCAGCGGAAGGCGACATTGGTGTAGGAGATTGGACTACACGGGCGGAAGCGAGAGGGTGGGAGGTGTGAGCCCATGGTTGAAGGTCGAAATGTGAAACGCGAGTCGGATTTCG
>DATEHG010000030.1:0-11874 GCA_035279705.1 Gemmatimonadales bacterium | reverse complement strand
GCCGGACCCCCTGCTGGTCCGCCGCCCCGCCTGCCCACCGGCACTCGCGTCCGTGGTCATGAAGTGCCTTGAGAAGCGCCCCGCCGACCGCTGGCAGTCGGCGGAGGAGCTGCTGCATCAGCTCGAGGCGGTCGGGACGCCGACCAGCGGGAGCATTCCGACCAGTGCGGTCAGTGCCGTCGTCACCTCGCTCCCCGGGGCCGCTGGAACGGCCGCCATCTCCAACCCGACGCTCACGCCTGTCGCCGCCTCGGGCGGCTCCTGGCGCCGCGCGGGCTACCTGGTCCTCGGTGTCCTGCTCGCGATGCTGGCCGCCTGGGGCGTGATGCGGCCGCGCACGGCGGCGGCGCCCACGGCAGCCCGCCGCATCGTGGTGCTGCCGTTCGAAAACCAGGGGGACTCGAGCCGCCTCTACTTTGCCAATGGTGTCACCGAGGCGATCACCGCCCAGCTCACCAACATCGCGGGGCTGAGCGTCATCCCGCGCAGCACCGCGGCACGCTACCGCGGCTCCAGCAAATCGCTGAGCGAGATCGGCAAGGAACTCGGCGTCGGGTACGTCCTCGAGGGGACGGTGCAGTTCGAGGAGGTGGCGGGCGGACCGCCCCGGGTGCGGATCAGCCCGGAGCTGATTCGCGTGTCCGACACGAGCAGTGTCTGGGCCCAGGGGTATGACGGAGTGATGACCAGCGTCTTTTCGCTGTATTCCGATGTGGCACAGAAGGTGGCCGGGTCGCTGGCAGTCACCATCAATGAACCCGAGCGCGCGGCGCTCGACGCCCGCCCCACCTCGAACGCCGAGGCGTACGATCTCTATCTCCGGGCCGTCGATTACCTGAACCGCGGACTCTCGGTCAGCAACTTCCGCTACGCCACTCCGATGCTTGAGCGGGCGGTCGTGCTCGATCCCGACTTTGCCCTGGCGTGGGGACGGTTGTCGGAAACCCTGGCCCTGGCGCACTGGCTCTATTTCAGCCGGACGCCGGAGACCATGGCCCGGGCCGAAGCGGCGGCGAAGAAGGCGCTGGCGCTGCAACCGGATCTCCCCGAAGCGCATCGCGCGATGGGGAGCTTCTACTACCGGCTGCGGGAGTACAACAAGGCGCTGGCCGAATTCGCCATCGTGCGCCAGAAGCAGCCGAACAGCGCCGACCTGGCCGCTGTGGTGGGATATGTCTACCGTCGCCAAGGGCGCTGGGACGAGGCGATCGCGGAATTCCGCCGCCGGGTCCAGCTCGACCCGGGCTCCAACCTGGGCTGGAATGACCTGGGGGAGACTCTGCTCCTCGCCCGGCACTACGACGAGGCCGCCGAGATCCTGCAGCACGGCATCAGCACGACACCGGACGCCCCCGACTGTTACGCCTGGCTGGCCCGGACTGAACTGGTTCGGACCAACCAGATTGGGCCGGCCCAGGCGATCCTCAAGCGCGTCATGGCCCTGATGCCGGTCGGGGGACTCGTCTCGGCGTACGTGCCGCCGGCGTACGTGATCGGACCTGACGACTCGCTCCGCACGGTATTTCTCGCCATGGGCGCCGAAGCGTTCGGCCGCGACACTTCAGCCTATTACGAATACCGGGGTGACCTGTACCATGTCCACGGCGATCAGGCCAGGGCCCGAAGTCAGTACGACTCCGCCCGCGCCGTGCTGGAGCGCCGCCTGCACGAGCTCCCCGACGACTACGGATTCCACCAGCAGATGGGCCGGACCCTCCTCGCCCTGGGCCGCATCCCCGAAGCGCTCAAGGAGGCGACCCGCGCCACCGAACTTCTGCCCGTGGCCAAGGACACGTACTTCGGGACGACCGCCCAGATCGATCTGGCCAAGGCCCTCGCGGCGGCAGGCCGGACCCGCGAGGCGGTCGACAAGCTCGAGCAGATCCTGGCCAGTCCAAGCATGCTCGCACCGGTCGACCTCCGGCTGGACCCGGCCTGGGAGCCGCTGCGAAAGGATGCGGAGTTCCGGAAGCTGGCGGGGCTTTGAGAGGCATAGGCCCTGAGCCTTGAGCCATACGCCTTAAGCCAAAAGAATGCAGAGAGCAGACGGGACCGACGCGGCCGAGCAGGCGACCGTCCAGGCGCTGGCAGATCAGACCGCGTTGGCGCTCGAGCCGGCAACCGGTTCTGCCTCGGTCGCGGACGGAGCTCGGGAATGGAGGGGTTCGCTGCAATGATCGGCCGGCGGCGATGACGCCGCCGGCCCCCACTGGGTGAGCAGTACCAATCCCACGACCGGACGGATAGCGAGGGCGCCCAGCAGGACCACCCCGCTCATGGCGGTGGCCGGGCTCACCGCCGCACCCTGGTACGGCGGCGTGGGAGCGCGCCATGGCGCGCATCGACTCGGTCCACCACTGCGGTTCGCCGGCCGGGCCGCAGGACCAGCACCGGCACCTCCGCGCCGCGGATCACCTTGTCGGCGACGCTCCCCAGGGCCAGGCGGCGAAATCCGCTCCGCCCATGGGTGGCCAGGGCGATCAGCCTGACCTCCTCCGGCGTCGCCAGGCTGTGGATCGTCTCGGCCGCACTCCAGCCGATGCTCGCCACCGCACTGGCTCGCAGCCCCGTGGCCCGTATCCGTTCCGCAATGTCGTTGAGGTAGTCCTGCGCCTGGGCACGCCAGGTCGCCGTCGCCTGCTCGTCAAAACCCGCCGGCGTGATCATCGAAGGGTCGAGCGTCAGGGGCGTCGGCCGGACGACCCACACGAGCAGCAATTCCGCATTCCAGAGTCTGGCCAACCCAGCGGCGGGCTCCAGCACCTGCTCCGCCAGTCGCGATCCGTCGAGCGCGACCAGAATGCTGCCCTGGGCTGGTGGCTCCGACGGGGCCGTCTTGCCGTCCTGCGGCCGCACCAGCAGCAACGGCACTTCGAGATGCCGGCTCAGGTGGTCGGCCACGCTCCCCAGCCAGGCGCGCTGCACGCCGCCCAGCCCGTGGGTTGCCATGACCACGAGGTCGATTCCCATTTCGTACGCATAGTCGGCCAGCGCCGGGCCGGGCTTACCCGTCAGGCCCACGGCCGATGGCACCCGGGCCCCACCTGCGCGCAGACGATTCTGCACCCCGCGCAGATAGGCGCGCTCGGCCTTCCGGCCGGCCAGATCAAGGGCCACGAGCGATTGAATCGAGGCAGGGTCGAATGCCGCAACCGGCCCTTCGTGCACCAAAGCCAGGCGGAGTGGACTGCCAGTCCCGCGGGCAATGTCATCGGCCAGCGCCAGCGCCTGCTCGGCGAAGGGTGAACCGTCGAGCGGGACCAGGATTGAATGAAACCGCGGCAGATCCTTTTCCATGAGAGCCATCCTCGGGGCCCGCGGCCCCGGTTTGTCAGACCCGGCCGGCACCCGACGGGTCAGGTGTGTTCCAGCGCCAGGGCACGGACCAGGTCCGTCTGCGAGAGGACGCCGGCCAGCTTGCCGTCATGCTCGACGAACAGCCGATGGACATCCCCGTACAGCATCTGCCGGGCGGCGGCATGGATCTCGACATCCGGCCCCACGGTCAGCACCGGCCGGCTCATGACCTCCTCCGCCACGACGTGACGCCAGCTGTCGCTCTCCGCCCCTTCGGCCTGGGCCTGGAGAACGTCGGCGTTCGAGACGACGCCGAGCAGGCGCCCCTCGCGGTCAACGACCGGCAGGGCAGTCACATGGCCATCCGCGAGCGACTGCACCACCTCGCCCAGCGTCCAATCGAGCCCCGCCACGCGTACCTCGGTGTGCATCAGATCGGCGACTCGCATGATTACCTCCTCCGCGGTTCAGGATTCCGGTCATCAAGCTACGGCCGCACTCATGAAGGAGTGATGAACAAATGGACACGCGCCGCTCACGGAACGGCGCGAGACAGCCTCCGGGAGAGGGTCAGGCCCACTGAATACGAGGATGGACCAGGTGAGGGGGCGGGCCGGAAGCCATCGCGAACACCCGCGGGGGGGATCGATCGCGAACAGGCGGAACGGCCCCGGACACGCTGCTCGCGCATCCGGGGCCGCCCTGTGTGCCGCTCTCAGACGCCGGTCAGGATCAGGGGAGAGACGGTGATGTCGTTGACCACCGACGTGACCCCCCGGGCGTTCCAGACCACCGCCTCGGCGTTGCGCCGTTCGGCCACCGAGGCCACGATCCCGCTCAGGGTGACGCACGAACCGCGGACCTGCACGTCAATCTGGTCGGCATCCAGTGCGGCGTGGCGCACCAGGCTGGTGTGAATCCGCTGCTTGATGTCGGCCGGGGCCGCCACCAGGCGCAGCCGGATCTGGTTGACCACGCCCTTCAGCCCGGTGAGCTGCCTGATGGCGCGTTCCGCTGCCGTGCGCTGGTAGTACTCGTCCACCATGCCGTCGAGCGTCACCATGCCGTCAGTCACCATGACCGTGATCTGGTCGGCCGGAACCTGGGTATCCCATTGCAGCGCATTGACCGCGGCATGAGCCAGGTCGGCATCAGACCGGACCATCGCGCCTGGAAGCTTGACGATCAGGTCGTTGGCGATGGCCCGGACGCCGGTCACTCTCTCCGCCGCGCGCTCCGCCGCGTACCGCTGGGCGTAGGTGTTCACGGTCCCCGCCAGCGTGATCACACCGCCATGCACCGCGACCGCGATGTCCTCGTGCCGGATCGAAGGATCCCAGTTGAGCTCGGCCATGATGTCGTTGCGTAGTGCGGTATCGGTTCTCATAGGGTTCCTCCCCTTTTCCGGTGGTTCACCGACTGCGCCTTCGTCTCTCGAAGGCTGCGACGACCCCACGATAGCATTGAGACCCTGAACCGCGCGTGAACCGGCAGTGAAGCGTGGAAAGAGCGGCGCCGGTGGCCACCATCCCGGGATTCTGAAGACATCTTGCGCCTGGCTTGCTCCCCGCTTCAACCCTGACTCCGTACTCTCCGTCAGCGTCCGAAGCACTCGAACAGGGAGAGTTCCGATGTCACGCGTGCTGATGGTCTACGGCAGCGCCTACGGGCAGACCGAGCGGATTACCTGGCGGATCGCGGCAGTCCTGCGCGGATACGGCTGCGCCGTGGATGCATACCGCGGCGACCAGCTGCCGGAGGGAGTACCGGTCGCGGGGTACGATGCGTGCGTAGTGGCGGCTTCCGTACTCATGGGACACCACCAGAGCTATGTGCGGGATTTCGTAGACGACCACGCCGGGACGCTCAACGCGCTGCCGTCGGCATTCATCTCGGTCTGCGGCGCGGCCGCGGATGCTCCCCGCCAGGCACAGGAGTACCTCGACGCCTTCCTGCGCGAGACCGGCTGGCACCCGCACCTGGCCCGCTCATTTGCAGGCGCGGTGTCGTATACCAGGTACCCGTGGTGGCTGCGCCGCTACATGCAATGGCTCAGCCGGCGCAAAGGACTGCCGACCGATACCACCCGCGATTGGGACTTCACGGACTGGAGTGAGGTGGATCGCTTCGCCGCAGAAACCGCAAAGATCCTGGCCCCTCTACCAGGCCGTAAGGAGTCGCCCGTCGAGGTCTGAAGAAGTCGAGGCCCGCTCCGAACCATCCTCAGGGCGGGTCTCGACGTCTCCCTCTTGCCATCCAGTCCCCGGCACAGACCGGGCGCTTCCTGCCGCCATCTACCTCCGTCACGATCCCGTGACACCGCAACCCTGAGCCCAGCTCGGGTGTCATATCAACGTCCCAATGGCGTTCGATAGCGGGACCGGAAATCCCATTTCCGAACAGATCGGCCCAGGTTCTAATCGGTTGTTGTTGCGGCACAGCGACTTAGCGAATGGCCTCCCGGGCATGCCTCATGCCTTTCCAGAGGCGGATTCACACTCCAACACAACGGTCGGCATGTCGGTTTCGGCGGTCTGGCAGGAACTCGAGCCCGGGGACGCGGCGCACTACCGCGAAGGGATCGCCGCGCTCACCGGCGACCGGTTCGCAGTCCTGCGGCTTCTGGGCACGGGCGGCGGCGGCGCCGTGCTGCTGGCCTTCGACCGCACGACCAAGACCCGCGTGGCGCTCAAGTGCCTGGGCCCCGACTCGAAGGGATCCCTCGAGAATCGCGAGCGCTTCCGGCGCGAGGCCCTGATCGCCAGCCAGCTCGAACACGCCAACGTCGTCCCCTGTTTCGAATTTCTCTATCGCGGCAGCTTCGCGATGGCGGTGATGCGCTACATCCCGGGCCATTCCCTCGCCGAGCGGGTGGCGAGTGGCCGCAAGTTCGGCGTTGACGAGGCACTGGGGATCCTGGCTCCCCTGGCCGATGCGCTCGCCCACACCCATGCCCGCGGGGTCATTCACCGCGACGTGAAGCCGGCCAACATCCTGCTGAATGAAGGGGATGACTGGCCGTTCCTCACCGACTTCGGCATCGCCACGCTGCACACCTCCGAGCAGTCCCGCGCCGAAGTGCAGAAGGGCTACGGCACCCCGGCGTACATGTCGCCGGAACAGGTGCTGGGCGAGTGGGACGCCGACCACCGCACCGACATCTACTCACTCGGCGTGGTGGCCTTCCAGCTCCTTACCGGGCGGCTGCCGTTCGAGGCGGACACCAGCCTGGCCCAGGCGGCCCTCCGGACCGTACGTGAGGCGCCGTCCATCCGGTCGATCGCACCCGAAGTGCCGGCGGCGCTGGCCGCCATCGTCGAGAAATGCCTGGCGCGCAACCCGAACCGGCGCTGGAAGAACGCGGCCCTGCTCCACAGCGCGCTCCGCCGGGTGCAGGACCACAAGGTCACCACTCCCCTCGAGTGGGCGAAGGAAGTGGTGGCGTCGTGGACGCTCCGGCCGGCGCCGGTGCGGAGGCTGGCAAGGATTGCCTGAGCCTTAAGCCATAAGCCTTAAGCCATAAGCCATAAGCCATAGGCAAGGCTGCGAAGCGAGGAGGAGGGCACAGCCGCACACTGCGGCAGTTCCCTTCTCCTTTCGCCTTTCTCCCATCTCCCGTCTCCTGTCTCTTGTCTCTCGTCTCTCGACTCCAGTTGGTAATCACATCTTGACAATCAAGAGGAAGCGCACCACCTTGGATCCCGACAGGCACCGGGAGCCGGGGTGGAAAACAATACCGACGTCATCCAGGGCACCCTGGACATGCTGATCCTCAAGACGCTGAGCCTCGAGCCGTTGCACGGCTTCGGGATCACCCGGCGCATCGAGCAGATCTCCCGCGGGGTCTTCAAGGTCAATCCCGGCTCCCTGCTCACGGCGTTGCAGCGGCTCGAGCGGCAGGGGTGGCTTGACGCCGAGTGGCGGCAGACGGACAACAGCCGCCGGGCCCGCTACTACAGCCTGACCCGCACCGGCCGGAAACAGCTCGAAGCCGAAACCGCCGACTGGGCCCGCCGCGCCTCTGCGGTCGCCCGGCTGCTCAAGGCGGAGGGGTAAGCCATGTCGATCTGGCGAGAAATCACCCGCGGCCTCCGGGCGCTGTTCCACCGGGCTGACACCGACCGGGAAATCGCCGACGAAGTCGGCCACTATCTCGACCAGGCCACCGCGCAGCACAAGGCGGACGGCCTGACGACCGGGGATGCGGTGCGCGCCGCCCGCATCGAACTGGGAGGCCTGAGCTCGGTCAGCGAGCAGATGCGCGGCTACGGCTGGGAAAATGTCGTCGAGGCCCGGCTGGCCGATGTGCGCTACGGACTCCGCCGCCTGCGTCACGAGCCGGGCTTCACCGCTGTAGCCGTGCTCACCCTGGCGCTGGGAATCGGGGGCACGACCGCGATCTGGAGCGCGGTGAGTCCCATCCTCTTCGAGCCGCTCCCCTACCCCGGCGCCGCGCGGATCGTCCAGATCCAGGAAGAATTGGAGGACGGCACTCCCAGCCCCGGCACCTTCGGCATGTTCCGGGGCATGGTCGAGCGGAGTCACTCGCTCGACGCGGTGGCGGTCTACAAGGGGTGGCTGCCGATCCTGACCGGCTCGGGGACACCGGAGCGGCTGCAGGGCCAGCGGGTCAGCGCCGGATACTTCCAGGTCCTCGGCGTACCACCGGCCGTGGGCCGGGACTTCGAGGCGGCGGATGATCAGGCCAATGGCCCCTGCAACGTCGTCGTGTCGGACCAGCTCTGGCGCCGCCGCTTCGGCGCCGACCCCGCGCTGCTGGGACGGAGCATTCAGCTCGGCGGCAATCCCTGCGTGATCATCGGGATCATGCCCCGCGGCTTCCAGAGCGTTCTCGCTCCGTACGCCCAGCTCTGGGCGGCGCTGCAATACGACATGACCCAGGGCCGGGCCTGGGGCCATCACCTCGGGACGATCGGTCGTCTCAAGCCGGGCGTCGGCCTGGCCGAAGCAAGCCGGGAGTTCGCCGCGATCGGGCAGAGCGTCGTCGCCGACCAGCACCCGGAGACCTACGCCCCCAAATTCGGCATCCGGGCCATCGCCCTGAAGGACCAGGTCACCCGGGGCGTCCGCCCCGCGCTCCTCGCGATCCTCGGCGCCGTCTGCCTGGTCCTGATCATCGCCTGCGCCAACGTGACCAACCTGCTGCTGGCCCGAGGCGCGCGGCGTCGCGGCGAGTTCGCGCTGCGGGCGGCGCTCGGCGCAGGACAGGGACGCCTGATGAGCCAGCTGCTCACCGAGTCGCTGCTGCTCGCCGTGGTGGGCGGCCTGCTGGGACTCGGCGTGGCGGCAGCCGGAGTGCAGGGTCTAGCGGCCCTCGCGCCGGCCTGGGTGCCGCGCCTGAGCGAAATCGGGGTGCACCGCGGGGTGTTCTTGGTCGGACTCGTCCTCACGACTCTCATCGGCGTCGTCTGCGGACTCATTCCCGCGCTCAGGGCCGGACGGCAGGACCCCCACCAGGCACTGCAGGAAGGGACGCGCCGTTCGTCCGGAGCCCATCGCGGGACCAGGAACGCGCTGGTGGTGGCCGAAGTGGCGCTGGCGCTGGTGCTGCTGACGGGTACCGGGCTGTTGCTCCGGAGCCTCAAGCGGTTTTTCGCCGTCGATCCCGGATTCAATGCGCCGCAGCTGCTGACCGTGCAGATCCAGGGCGTGGGCCCACGATTCGGCGACACGGCCACCTCGACCCTCTACTGGAACCAGGTGCGGGAAGCAGTTGGGCGGGTGCCGGGTGTCACCGCCGCCGAGCTGACTTCGCAACTGCCGCTGTCGGAGGACCGGGACGAGTACGGAGTCCACTTCGAGCTTTCGTCCACTGAGAAGGCCGAGGGCGGCAGCACGTTCCGTTACGCGGTGAGCGCGGGATACCTGCAGGCGATGGGGATTCCCATCCGGCGCGGCCGAGGGTTCGAATCGCACGACGATGCCGGGGCGCCCAGGGTGGCGCTGCTCAGCGAATCCTACGCGGCACGGGTATTCGGCAGCCGCGATCCGATCGGCCAGCGCCTGCGGATCGGTCCCTCCGACGGGCCGCCGTTCACGATCATCGGCGTCGTGGGTGATGTGCGGCAGTTGTCGCTGGCCCTGGGCCAGGGGGACGCGGTGTACACCCCCAGCGCCCAGTGGCTCTTCCCCGACAACGCGATGTCACTGGTCATTCGCACCCGCGGGGGGAGCGCGCCGCTGCTCCCGGCCATCCGTCAGGCGATCTGGTCGATCGATCCCGATCAGCCGATTGTGCGGGTGGCGACGATCGAGGAGCTGCTGGCCACCTCCGCCGCCCAGCGGCGGTTCGCGGTGGTGCTCTTCGAACTGTTTGCGGTGGCGGCGCTGGTACTGGCAGGGGCCGGGATTTACGGGGTGCTGTCGGGAAGCGTGGTGGAGCGGACCCGCGAGATCGGCGTGCGGGCGGCGCTGGGGGCGAGCCAGGGGATGATCGTCGGGCTGGTGATGCGGCAGGGGATGGCCCTGACTCTGATCGGCGTGGTGCTCGGGCTCGCAGGTGCTGTCGCGGCCAGCCCCGTCATCGCCGCGATGCTGTTCGGGATCTCGCGGCTCGATCCGACGACCTACGCGGGAGTCATCGTGCTGCTCGTAGGCGTGGCCGCGCTGGCGTGCGCCGTGCCGGCGTGGAGGGCAGCCCGAGTTGATCCCGTGACCACCTTGAGAGCCGACTAGGGGAAGAGCGAAAGGCGAAAAGCGAAAGGCGAAGAGCGGATAGTGGAGAGGCCATTCCGCTTTTCGCTTTTCTCTTTTCGCCGTTCTCGTGGTGGAATCAGGAACGCACCTCAGACCAACTGGCTCGCTGCTCCAAGCCACGCAATCAACCCCGCTCCCAGGATCCATCGCGTCCATCGCTGTTCCGCGGCGAGCAGGAGCAGGGCGCCCAGCATCGAGAATTCGGCGGCGGCACGGATGAAAGCGTGGTTGTCTCCCCACACCTTGCTGCCGACGCTGACCAGCAGCAACAGGTAGAGCAGCCAGCTCCACCGTTCACCCGGCAATAGCGGGCTGGTCCGCCACGCCACTGCCCCCGCGATGGCCGTTGCCAGGATGACCAGCACCGCCAGCACCCAGGGCCAGTGCCAGTGCCAGATCCCCCCTCCGAGCGCCACCATCAGCCCGGAAAACGGCGCCCCTGCGTTGCGTGACCCTTCGCCGAATGCCGTGACACCCCAGACGTGCCAGAGCCACACCTGCCAGAGCGCGAACACCACGAGCGGCACGCCGATCGCCGGCAGCCAATTCCGCTGCAGCCGCTGGCGATCGTGAATCACGCCTGCGAGGGCGACACCTGCAGGGACCAGGATTGCCGTCTCACGCGTCAGCACCGCGGCAGCCAGGGCCGCTCCCGCAATCCAGGGGCGTTCCCGCCGGAGCAGGAGCAGTCCACCGAGCACGAGGGCGCATTCCAGCGGCTCGGCGAGATCGCGCGAGAGCGAGGTGACAAAGCCGATGTAGAGAGGGAGCGCCGTGCCCCAGAGCGGCGATCGGTCGAGCTGCCGGGCAAACACCCCGCCCAGCCACCCCAGGGCAACCAGCGCCAGGAAATTGATGAGGATCAGGGCTGAGGGAATCGCGGAGGGCTGACCGAGCGAGGCCAGCCGGGCCAGGACCGGGTAGAGGATCCGCTGCTGGCGATAGGCGGGGAGATCGAGCCTGATCCCGTGCGCCGTCGCCTCGCGGGTGAAGGGCTCGAGCGCCAGGCGGTAATAGTACTGGCCGTCGTAACCGGCCTGACCATCGATGACCGCGAAGCCCGCCGGGAGGGAATCCCGCGCCACGACCGGGATGCCCGCCATGACGAAGGACGTCGCGTCCCAGCCACGGGCGGCAAGCAGTGAAGTCAGCAGTGCGCCGTAGACCAGCGCGGTGAGCGCCGCCGAGAAGCGCGGAGATGACGCCATGGAGCAAAAGGTAGGGACCCGCGCCACCGACGGTAAGCGGCGAGCCTTAAGCCGTAAGCCTTAAGCCATAAGCTGGGAGACGGGAGACGGGACGATTTTCCCGCTCCCCGCCCCCTGCTCCCTGCTCCCCTATTCGTATCTCAACGACTCGATGGGATCCACATTCGACGCCCTTCTCGCGGGCAGATAGCTCGCCAAGAGCCCCACCACGATCATTCCGAGCGACATCCCGACGAACGTGGCCCAGTCCAGCGCCTCGACGCCGAAGAGCATGCTGCCGAGTGCCTTGGTCGAGGCGAGGGCGACGACGATGCCGATCGCAATGCCGAGGGCGACCACCCGCGCCCCCTGCGCCACCACCATCTGAAGCACCTGCCCGGCCCGCGCCCCCAGCGCCATGCGCACCCCGATCTCGCGGGTGCGCTCGGCGACGATGTAGGAGAGCACGCCGTAGAGGCCCACCGCGCCGAGGATCAACGCCAGCACCGCCAGCACCCCCAGCGTCATCATGGTAAACGTCAGCGGCACCATCGATCGGTCGGCCAGGAACTTCATGGTGTAGATCCGGTACATCGGCGCCTCGGGCGCCACTTCCTTCACCAGCTTGCGCACATCCGCCTCGATCGTCTCGGAGCGGGGCGTCTTCACCACG
>DATEHG010000029.1:0-29426 GCA_035279705.1 Gemmatimonadales bacterium | reverse complement strand
AGGTCCCTCAGGATGAGGAGGCAATTGTAGTCTCGGCCCACCTGCCCACCTGCCCCCCATTATCTGTCCGGTTCTGGGACTGCCCCTTCCCAGCAGCGAACACCGCCCGCCCCGGGCTTCCCCGTGCAACCAATGGCAAGTCGTTGCCGTCAAACGACGTATGCCGGAAACCACCTCGGCACGCTTCTTCCTTATATATGGTCCCGGTTCTCCTTGATCCAATTTCTCGAGGGTGTGCGTGGATATTCAGCGTATCAGGCCGAAGTCCCGTCGGCCGGCAATTCTCTGGGGTGCCGGTGCCGGCATGGTGCTGCTCGCGACGCTCGGGCTGAGCCGGCTCAAGCCGGCGGCGCCGACTGCTGATGGTGCGGCACTCTGGCGGGACACGGTGACCAAGGGCCCCATGACCCGCGAGGTCCGCGGCCCCGGTACGCTGGTTCCCGAGCAGATCCGCTGGATCAGCGCCCTTACGCCGGGCCGGGTGGAGCGGGTGCTGGCCCAGGCCGGGCAGAATGTCGAAGCCAACACCGTCCTGATGGAGCTCAGCAATCCGGACGTGATGATCCGGGCGCTCGAGGCCGAGCGTCAGCTCACCGCCGCGCAGGCCGAGCTGGTGAGCCTTCGGACATCGCTGGAAACGCAGCGCCTCAATCAGGAAGGGGTGGTGGCCACCACCCGCACCGACTACAACAACGCGATGCGCAAGGCGGCGGGGGACTCCGGCCTCATGGCCGAAGGGCTCATCTCCACCTCCGATGCCGGCCTCTCGAAGGACCGGGCGGCGGAATACATCACCCGGCTCAAGATCGAGCAGGACCGGCTCAAGGTCATCACGGACAACATGCAGGGACAGCTCTCCGTGCAGGAGGAGCAGGTCTCACGGCTCAAGAGCATCGTGGCGTTCAACCAGCGCCAGGTGGATGCCATGGTGGTGCGGGCCGGGGCCAAGGGTGTGCTCACCGAATTGCCGTTGCAGGTGGGGCAGTGGGCCAACTCCGGCATCGAGCTGGCCAAAGTGGTGCAACCGGGCCGGCTCAAGGCCGTGCTCCGGATCCCGGAAACGGAGGCGCGGGACTTGAGCCTGGGCCAGCCGGCGGTGATCGATACCCGGAACGGACTGGTGAACGGGAAGGTGTCGCGCATGGACCCCTCGTCCACCAACGGCACCGTGACCATCGACGTGGGGCTGCCGGACTCGCTGCCCAAGGGCGCCCGGCCCGACCTGAGCGTCGATGGCACGATCGAGGTGGAACGGCTGGGTGAGGTCATGCATGTGGGCCGGCCCGCCTTCGGCCAGGCCAACAGCTCGGTCAGCCTCTTCAAGCTGGTCGAGGGCGGCACCGCCGCAGTGCGGGTCAAGGTGGACCTGGGCCGGACTTCCGTGAACGCGGTCGAGATCCTCCGGGGACTCACACCCGGCGACGTGGTGATCCTGAGCGACATGTCCCGGTACGATGGCGTCGACCGGGTGCGAATCAAGTGAGCAGTGAGCAGGGAGCAGTGAGCAGGAGGATCGTGATGTCTCAAGATCGTCGTTCGGTTGCTAACGGCTAATGGCTAACGGCTAACGGCCCCTAACCCCACGAAAAATGTCTGATTCCCTGATCCTTCTCGACGATCTCCGCAAGGTGTTCTACACCGACGAAGTGGAGACCCACGCCCTGAGCGGCATCCACCTCGATGTGAAGAAGGGCGAATACGTCGCCATCGAAGGCCCCTCGGGCTGCGGCAAGACCACGCTGCTCTCGATCCTCGGCCTGCTCGATGTTCCTTCGGCGGGGCGCTACCTGCTCAACGGCACGCCGGTCGAGGGCCTCTCGCCCAGCGAGCGCGCCCGGATCCGCAACCGGGAAATCGGATTCATCTTCCAGGCCTTCAACCTCATCGGCGATCTCACGGTGTACGAGAACGTCGAACTGCCGCTCACCTACCGCGGTCTTCCCGCGGCCGAGCGGAAGAAGCGGGTCCAGGAGGCGCTGGAACGGGTGGGCATGGCGCACCGTATCCGGCACTATCCGGCCCAGCTGTCCGGCGGCCAGCAGCAGCGCGTGGCCGTGGCGCGCGCGGTGGCGGGTCAGCCGCTCATTCTCCTGGCGGACGAGCCGACCGGCAACCTCGATTCCAGCAATGGTGAGGCGGTGATGGAGCTGCTCCGCGAACTGCACCGCGGCGGCGCCACCATCTGCATGGTGACCCACGATCCCCGCTACGCGCTGCATGCCGACCGGGCGATCCACCTGTTTGACGGTCGAGTCGTCGAGGACAAGGCCGCGGCCTAACAGCACTCCGACAACCCAGGCGCACGTTGCAGACTGGCATCGGCACCCTCCCGGGTGCCGAGGCGGGACGGAAGTCCAGGCTTTTTCGGCGGGGAGGCGAACAACTGATGCTTCAGGACCTGCGCTACGCCCTTCGCACGCTGGCCCGCAGTCCGGGCTACGCCATGGTGGCCGCCGCCTCAGTCGCCATCGGGGTGGCCGGAACGGCCACCGTCTTTTCCATCGTCAACGGCCTGCTGTTCAAACCGCTGCCCGTCGCCGAGCCCGACCGCGTGGCGGCGGTCTACACGGGTGACTACAGCAGCGGCCGGTTCGGCGCGACGAGCTATCCCGATCTCGTCTCGTTCAAGCAGGCCATTCCCGCCTTTGATCACCTGGTCGGGATCGGCCTCGTTCCCACCAGCCTCACGATCGGCAAAGACGCGCGGCGCGCCGTGTTCGAGCTCGTCTCCAGCGACTACTTCAGCGGACTGGGCATTCCCCTGGCGATCGGCCGCGGCTTCCTGCCGGCAGAGGAGCAGCCGGGTGGCGCCTCGGTCATGGTGATCAGCTACACGGTCTGGCAGTCCCGTTTCGGGGGCCGGAGTGATGTGCTGGGGCAGACCGCCTCGCTGGGCGGTCACCCGTTCACCATCATCGGAGTGGCGGCGCGGGGATTCGGCAGCGTCTTCCGCGGGCTCGGCGCCGACGGCTGGGCTCCGATCTCGAGCGATGCCCTGCTGGAGCCCGGTAACGATCTCCTCACCGAGCGGGGCAACCGGAGCCTCCTCGTCTTCGGCCACCTCGCTCCGGGTGCCACACTGGAGCAGGCGCGGAGCCAGGCCAGTATCGTGGCCGCCCGGCTCCACGAGGAGTTTCCCCGGCTCTGGACCAATCTGCGCGAGCAGCCTCGCGAGCTGAGCGTGCTGTCGGAGTTCCAGACGCGGCTCGACCCGGCCATCGGCGGTCCGGTGATGGGCGTGGGCGGCCTCCTCTTTCTTGTCGTCGCCACGGTCCTGCTCATCGCCTGTGCCAATGTGGCCGGCCTGTTCCTGGTCCGCGCCATCGGCCGCCAGCGCGAGATCGCGGTGCGCCTGGCGCTCGGCGCCTCGCGGCGGCGCGTCGTGACCCAGCTCGTCACCGAAAGCGTGGTGATCGCGCTCATCGGCGGGATGGGGGGCGCCCTCGCGGCGACGTGGCTGGCGCAGCTCATTGCCACGATTCGCCTGCCGTTGCCGGTACCACTGAGCTTCGACTTCTCACCCGATATCCGGGTGTTCGCCTTTGCGCTTGCCGCTTCGATCGCGGCCGGTCTCCTCGTCGGAGTGCTTCCCGCCCTGCAGGCCACCAACCCGAAACTGCTCCCGGCTCTCAAGGACCAGGGTGGCGGCTCGCGCGGTATGCGCTCCCGCCTGCGCAGCGCCTTCGTGGTCGGCCAGGCCGCGCTCACGCTGACCCTGCTCGTGGTCGGCGGCCTGTTCATCCGCAGTCTCCAGCAGGCCGCCCGCATCGATACCGGCTTCTCGGCCAAGGACGGGCTGGTGCTGGACACCGACGTCGGTCTCACCGGGTATGACGACGCGCACACGCACCTCTTCCAGCAACAGCTGCTCGAGAAGGTCCGGGCTATTCCCGGAGTGACCGCGGCCGGGATCACGGCCGCGCTGCCGCTCTCGCTTGATGGCAATCGCGGCGCTCTCACCATCGAGGGCTATGCGCCCGGGCCACATGAAGACATGGAGATCGGCCGCGGGGCGGCGAGCCCCAGGTTCTTCGAGGCGCTGGAGCTGCCGCTCGTGAAGGGACGGCCGTTCGCCGAGAGCGACAGGACCGACGGTCCGGGTGTCGCCATCGTGAGCGAGGCGTTTGCCCGGAAGTACTGGCCGGGGCAGGAGGCGCTGGGCCGGCGTGTCAGCTTCAACGGCGACCAGGGGCCCTGGGTCACGGTCGTCGGAGTAGCGAAGGACACCAAGTACGAATCGCTGGGCGAAGAGCCGAGCCCCTACATCTACCGCCCGCTCACGCAGGTGAGCCGGGCGCGCACCTCGCTGCTGGTGCGGGCCGCCGGGGACGCGACGGCCATCGCCGCCCAGCTGCGGGCCGCGGTGCAGGCGATCGACCCGGAGCTGCCGATCGTCGACCTCCGCACCCTGCATGATCACCTGGCCTTCTCGCTGCTGCCGGCCAGGGCGGGTGGCATCGCACTGGGTGGATTCGGACTGCTCGGCCTGCTGCTCGCGAGTCTCGGGATTTACGGCGTCGTGGCCTATGGCGTGAGCCAGCGCCGGCGGGAGATCGGCATCCGGATGGCCCTCGGCGCCGAAGGGCGCGAGGTGATTCGGCGGGCTGTGCTGGAAGGGATGCGGCTGGTGCTGATCGGCCTCGGCGCGGGGCTGGTGCTCGCCACCGGCGCCGCGATTCTCGGCCGGCAGCTGCTCTATGGCCTGGCGCCACTCGACCCGGTGTCCTTCGCCGGCGCCATCCTCGTGTTCGTGGTGGTGGCGCTCGTGGCGAGCTGGATCCCGGCCCGGCAGGCGGCAGCGGTGAATCCGATGGAAGCGCTGCGACAGGAATAGCCATCAGCCATAAGCCATAAGCCTTAAGCAAAGACTGAATTGCATTGCTTATGGCTTACGGCTTAAGGCTTAAGGCAAACAACGGAGACTGTCATGCTTGAAGATCTTCGCTATGCGCTTCGCCAGCTGCGCCGCAGCCCCGGGTTTACCGTGGTGGCCGTGCTCACGCTGGCCCTCGGGATCGGGGCCAACACCACCATCTTCAGCCTGCTCCGCGGCATTCTGCTCCGTCCGCTTCCATACAGCGAGCCCGACCGGTCCGTCATGCTCTGGTCCCACTGGAAGGGGTGGGACAAGACGTGGGTTTCGCCTTCGGAAGTCGAGGATTACGCCGGCCAGACGCAAATCTTCGCTTCGGTCTCCGCCTTCGATGACGGCTCGTTCACCCTGGCCGGCGAGGGGGAGCCGGAGCGGGTCAGGGGCGGGCTGTTCAGCGCCAGCTTCTTCGGCGCCGCCGGGGTACAGCCTCTGCTGGGGCGGACTTTCACCGCCGACGAGGACCGTCCCAACGGGCCCCGGCTCGTTCTGCTCAGCGAGGGACTCTGGCGCCGGCGCTACGGTGGCGATCCCGCCATCATCGGGCGTTCGATCCGCATCAATGCGCTGCCGTTCACGGTGATCGGCGTGATGCCGGCCGCGTTCCGGCTGCCGATCGACTTCTCGCTCGCCGAGCCGACGCAGCTGTGGACACCTTTGCAGTTGCCGCCCGCCGATGCCGGCGACCGCGGCAATCACGGTCTGTACGCCGTGGGCCGGCTCAAGGACGGGGTCAGTGGCGAACAGGGCCAGCGACTCATGGACGAGTTCATGGTCCGGATGAAGCAGCAGTGGGCGCCGCAGTACAGTCCCGAGTTCGGCGTCACCCTGGTCACCCTGCGCGAGGAAGTGCTGGGCCGGATCCGCCCCGCGTTGCTGCTGCTGCTCGGCGCGGTGGGACTGGTCCTGCTCATTGCCTGCGGAAACATCGCCAACCTGCTGCTGGCCAGGGGCGAGGCGCGTCAGAAAGAGCTGGCAATCCGCGCGGCCCTCGGCGCGGGACGGGCCCAGCTCATCCGCCAGCTGTTGACCGAGAGCGTGCTGCTCGCGGTGGCCGGAGGTGCTGCCGGCGTGTTTGTGGCTCTCTGGGGAGTCGCGGCGCTGCCGGCGATCAATCCGGCCAGTCTGCCCCGGGTCGAGTCGGTGAGCATCGACCCTTCGGTGCTCGCGGCCACCTTCCTGCTCTCGCTCGTCACCGGGATCGTGTTCGGGATCTATCCCGCGTGGGAGATGGTCCGCCCCAACGTGCAGTCCGACCTCAAGGACAACGGCCGCGGCCTCACCACGAGCCGCGCCGGACGCCGGTTCCGCTCGGCGCTGATCACCGCCGAGGTGGCGTTGGCGGTGGTGCTCGTCACGGGAGCGGGGCTGCTGGTGCGCAGTTACCTGCGGCTGGCGCAGGTCGATCCCGGGTTCAATCCGGACAAGGTGCTCACGATGCGCCTGTCTCCGCCGGAGGCCGCCTACCCGACGCGCTCTTCACTCAACGCGGCCTACGACCGGATCTTCGCGCGCCTGCGCGGATTGCCCGGCGTCGAACAGGCAGGCGCGGTGTCCGGCCTTCCCCTGGCTACTACTCGCGGGGACTGGGGCATCACGGTCGAAGGTTACACCCCCCCGAATCCGCAGGACGGCGTGCAGGCGGACTGGCAGGTCGTGCGCGGCGACTATTTCGGCGCGATGCAGATCCCGGTGATGGCCGGCAGGGCTTATACGGATGAGGACCGGCTGGGTTCGGCCCATGTCATCGTGATCAACCAGGCGATGGCACGGAAGTACTGGAAGGACGGCCACGCCGTCGGGCAGAGGGTCAAGCTCCGTACCGATGCCGACACCAACTGGCGCACCGTCATCGGCGTGGTGGGCGATGTCCGCCACCGTGGACTCAATCAGCCGGTCCGGCCGGAGATGTACCTGCCGCAGACGCAGTTCTTCGAGACCGCCCCGGATTCGGAGGTGATCAGCCGTTCGATGAGCCTGACCCTCAAGTCACGGGGCCACGCGACCGAACTGGTGGCCGCCGTCCGGGCGGAGGTGCAGTCCGTGGACCCCTCGCTCGCCATTTCCGAAGTGCGCACGATGGACGACATCGTGTCCCGCTCCATTTCGGCGCCGCGCTTCACCGCCGTGCTGCTGGGCATCTTCGGGGGGCTGGCGCTGGTGCTCGCCGCCGTGGGGATCTACGGGCTGGTGGCCTTCGTGGTGGCGCAGCGCACCGGCGAGATGGGCATCCGCCTCGCCCTCGGCGCCGCAGCGGGCGACATCCTGCGGCTCGTCATCAGCCAGGGAATGCAGCCCGTCGTCCTCGGACTCGCCGCCGGCCTGGTGGCGGCGCTGGTGGCCGCGCGACTGCTGACCGCGATGCTTGTGGGGGTGACCAGCACCGATCTCGCCACCTACGCCGGGGTGACCGCCTTCCTCGGCGCGGTGGGACTGCTGGCCTGCTGGCTCCCAGCCCGGCGGGCGACGCAGGTGGATCCGGTGGTAGCCCTGAGACAGGAATGAGCTATAAGCCGTAAGCCATAAGCCTTAAGCAAGATTTGCTTACGGCTTAAGGCTTATGGCCAAAATCGGAGGTACGTATGTCCAAGCTGCTCGAAGACGTCCGCTACTCGCTGCGCCAGCTGCGGCGCAGTCCCGGGTTTACCACGGTGGCGCTGCTCACACTGGCGCTCGGGATCGGGGCCAACACCGCGATCTTCACCGTCATCGACGCCACGCTGCTCCGGCCGCTGCCGTACAAGGAGCCGGACCGGCTGGTCACCGTCGAGCACCACTACCCCACGCTCAACGACCTGCTCGCGCCCGTGTCGGTCGCCGGCTTCCTGGCCTATCAGAAGAAGGCCGAGACATTCGAGACGGCGGCAGTGCAGCAGGGGTGGCAGCCGAGCCTGACCGGCCGGGGCGATCCAGAGCGGATGCGCGGCTCCAAGGTGAGCGGTGACTGGTTCACCGTGTACGGCGTGCCGGCCGAACTGGGGCGGGTGCTCCGTCCCGACGAGGCGACCGCCGGCCACGAGAAAGAAGTGGTGCTGAGCCACGGCCTCTGGCAGCGCAGCTTCGGCGGCGACAAGGGAGTCCTGGGCCAGCGCCTCATCCTGGATGGCGAGAGCTACGAGATCGTCGGCGTCATGCCGGAGAGCTTCAAGGATTTCTTCAACCGCCGGGCCGAGATGTGGGCGCCGGTGGTGTTCACGCCGCAGCAGGCGGACCCCAGCCGGTGGACCAATGAATTCCTGCCCTTCACCGGCCGGATGAAGGCCGGGAAGACGCTGGAGCAGGTCACCGCGGACATGGCGGCGTACGGCGTGCAGCTCCGCACCGACAACCCCGACCGGTTCGGCTCCACCTGGGGGCTGCAGGTGACCTCCCTCAATGAAAAGGCGACCGGCCCCATCAGGTCGGCCCTGATCATGCTGCTCGTTGCGGTGGGTTTCGTGCTGCTGATCGCCTGCGCGAACGTGGCCAACCTGCAGCTGGCCCGCGCGGCCTCTCGTTCGCGCGAGATCGCGGTCCGGGTGGCCCTCGGCGCCTCTCCCGGCGCGCTGGTGCGGCTGCTCCTGACCGAGAGCGTGCTGCTCTCGGTCGCCGGAGGGGCCCTCGGCCTTCTCCTGGCGGTCTGGGGCGTCCCCGCACTGATCGCGCTCAATGCGCGGAACCTCCCGGCCGCGGCCGACCTGCATCTCAACGGGACCGTACTGGCCTACACGCTCGTCCTCTCCGTCGTCACCGGCCTGCTGTTCGGCATGGCGCCCGCCGCGCGACTGGCGCGCACCAGCCTGCAGGAATCACTCAAGGACGGAGGGAAGGGTGCGGCGGGCGACCGGGGCGGCCTCGCGCTGCGGCGCGGGCTCGTCATTGCCACCCTGGCGCTTGCGCTCACGCTTTTGGCCGGTGCGGGGCTCCTCGTCCGCAGCTTCAGCCGGCTGGTCGGCGTCGATCCGGGATTCGACCCCGATCACCTGCTGACCTTCTCGCTCGCGCTGCCGGCATCAAAATATCCGTCGGATACCGCCCAGATCGCGTTCTGGCAGCGACTGCAGCGCGACCTGTCTCACGTGCCCGGCGTCGTGGCGGCGGGCGGCACGACCGTCATGCCATTCGGCGGATCGTGGGGCACCGGCAGCTTCAGCGTGGAAGGGTACCAGGCGCCTCCCAACACCCCGAACCCGTGGGGTGATATGCGCACGGTGACCGATGGCTTCCTGACGGCCATCAAGGTGCCGCTCAAGGCGGGCCGCCAGTTCGACGACCGGGACCAGGCCAGCTCGCCGAGCGTGGTGATCGTGGACGAGGAGATGGTCTCCCGCTACTGGCCCAACCAGGATCCGATCGGGAAGCGGATCACGTTCAACAATCTCAGCGATTCGAGCATCAGCTGGATCACCGTCGTCGGCGTCGTCGGCCACACGATGCACGAAGGCCTCGACGGCCAGCGCCGGATCCAGCTCTACTTCCCGATCGCCCAGAACGGACTCGGGTTCTCGAATATCGCGGTGCGCGGTACCGGCGATCCGATGACGCTGCTGCCTTCCATCAAGGCCGCGATCCACGGCATCGACCCCGACCTGCCGATCGCCAACATCTCGACAATGGAGCAGCTGATCGACGGCACCACCGGCCAGCGGCGGTTTGCGATGTACCTGCTCAGCGGTTTCTCGATCCTGGCGGCGACGCTGGCCTCGATCGGCCTCTACGGCGTCATGTCCTACCTGGTCACCCAGCGCTCCCGGGAACTCGGAGTGCGGCTGGCGCTGGGAGCGGCGACCCGCGACGTGCTGCGCCTGGTCGTGGGGCAGGGCATGATGCTGGCCGTCATCGGCGTCGGGATCGGGCTGGTCTCCGCGCTGGCGGTGACCCGCTTCATCCGCAGCCTGCTGTTCAACGTGGCGGCCACCGATCCGCTCACCTTCGTGCTGATCCCGCTGCTGCTGCTCGCCGTGGCCTTCCTTGCCGTCTACCTGCCGGCCCTCAAGGCGACGCGGGTGGATCCGGTGGTCGTGCTCAGGGCGGAATAGACCACGAGCCATAACCCGTAAGCCCTAAGCCTTAAGCAAAGCTTATGGCTTAAGGCTTATGGCTTAAGGCCCGTATCAAAGGACCAGAAGATGCTCAACGATCTCCGTCTCGCCTTCCGTTCCCTCCGCCGCACGCCCGGGTTCACCGCGGTGGTCGTGCTCACGCTGGCGCTGGGGATCGGGGCCAACACCGCGATCTTCAGCGTGGTGAACGGCGTCCTGCTCAAGCCGCTGCCGTATGCCTCTCCGGACCGGTTGATGGTGGTGTGGGAAAAGAGCAGCCGGAATCCCACCAACGTGGTGAGCCCGGCCAACTATCTCGACTGGCGGGACCGCTCGAAGAGCTTCACGGCCCTGGCGGCGTTTACCTGGAGCGGGATCACCCTCACCGGCGGATCCCCCGAGCATGTGGAGGGCCGGTCCATTTCGCCCGAGTTCTTCCGGGTGCTCGACGTCCAGCCGATCCTGGGCCGCCTGTTCACGCCGGAGGAGGATGCCTTCGGCGGCCCCCGGGTCCTGCTGCTCAGCTACGGACTCTGGCAGCGCCGCTACGGCGCCGACCCCTCGATCGTGGGCCGCACCATTCCGGTCGCCGGCGGTGACGCGCGCGTGGTCGGGGTCATGCCGCCGCTGGTCCAGTCGATGCCGTACGGCAACGACCAGTACTGGGAACCGTTTCACCTCGATCCCGCCGACCGTCAGCGGGCCGGCCGCTACGCGATGGTCATCGGCCGGCTGAAGGACGGGGTGACCCAGGCGGCGGCACAGGCGGAAATGTCCGCCATCGCCGACCAGCTCACCCGCGAAGTTCCCGCATTCAATACGGGGTGGAGTGCCAACGTCATCTCGCTCAACGAGCAGTTCGTGGGCAAGTCCCGGCCGGTGCTGCTCACCCTGCTCGGTGCGGTGTCACTGGTGCTGCTCATTGCCTCCGCCAACGTGGCCAACCTGATGCTGGTCAGAGCCGCGGGGCGGCGCCGGGAGTTTGCCGTGCGCGCGGCGCTCGGCGCGGGGCAGGGCCGCCTGATCCGCGAGCGGCTGGCGGAAAGCCTGGTGCTCTCCCTGGGTGGCGGGATCGCAGGCGCGCTCCTCGCCGCCTGGGGAGTCGACCTGCTTGTTGCCGCGAATCCCGCGCAGGTGCCGCGCCTCAGCCAGATCGGTATCGATGGCCGAGTGCTGGCGGTTACCGCGCTCGTCACGCTGCTCGTGGGGGTGCTGTTCGGCCTCACCGGATCGTGGGGCAGCGGGATCGAGGGATGGGCGACTGATCTGCACGGCGCCGGACGGCGGAGCACCAGCGGAACCGGCACGGCCCGGCTTCGCGCGGGGCTGGTGATTGCCCAGGTGTCCCTTGCCGTGATCCTGCTGGTCGGGGCCGGGCTCATGGTGCGCTCACTCACGCAACTCATGGCCGTGGATCCCGGGTTCGACCCGCGCGGGGTGCTCACCGCCGCGGTCGATCTGCCCCAGGCCACCTACCCGGATCCGCCGGCGCAGCGGCGCTTCTTCGCCGCGCTGCTCGAACGGACGCGCGCCATGCCGGGTGTGCAGTCCTCCTCGATGATCGACTTCCTGCCGCTCACCGGGCAGGGCTCCGCCACGTCGTTCAGTGTCGTGGGCCAGCCTCCGGCCGCACAGGGCCAGGAACCGGTGGCCGACATCCGAGTTGTGGATCCCGCCTACTTCTCGACGCTGCGCATTGCGATGGTGGCCGGGCGCCAGCTCTCGGAGCGGGATGCCGCCGGCCAGCCCCCCGTCGTGGTGGTCAACCAGACGCTGGCCAGGCAGATGTGGCCGAACGGCGATCCCGTCGGCCAGCGGCTCAAGGTGGTCATGTGGAATCCGGATGAGTCGGTCGAAGTCGTCGGTGTCGCCACCGATGTGCTCAACGACGGGCTGGACCGGGCCCGCCGGCCGATGATCTACTACCCGGTCGGCCAGGCGCCGTCGGGCTCGATGAATCTGCTGCTCCGCACCGGCGGCGATCCGCTGGGACTGGCGGCCGCCGTGCGGGCCGCGGTGCACGACCTCGATCACGATCTGCCGGTGGGGCAGGTGAGCACGATGGAAGAGAACCTCCTCGTCTCGATCGCCGACCGGCGGTTCCCGATGTTCGTGCTGAGTCTCTTCGCCGCGCTTGCGGTGGCCCTCGCCGCCGTGGGGATCTACGGGGTGCTCTCCTACACGGTCGGCCAGCGCACCCGCGAAATCGGGGTGCGCATGGCCCTGGGCGCCCGGATGGCAGACGTCCTGGCACTGGTGCTCAGCCAGGGAGCCCTGCTCGTCGGTATCGGCGCTGCGGTGGGGCTGGCCGGTGCACTGGCCCTGTCGCGGGTGCTCAAGGGCATGCTGTACGGTGTCACCGGCTCCGATCCGATGACCTACCTCCTCGTGGCGGCGGGCCTGATGGCCGTGGCGGTCGGCGCGATGCTGCTGCCGGCGCGCCGCGCGGCGGCGGTGGATCCGGTTGTCGCGCTGAGAGAGGAATAGCCATAAGCCATAAGCCGTAAGCCATAAGCAAAACTTGTGGCTCCAAGCTTACGGCTTAAGGCTTACGGCTTAAGGCCATTTGCCAAGGAATCGACCCATGCTGCAGGAACTGAAAACCGCCTTCCGCTCGCTCCGCCGCCGGCCGGGACTCACGGTCGCGGCGACGCTCACCCTGGCGCTCGGGATCGGCGCCACGACCACCATCTACAGTGTGGTGCAGGCCAGCCTGCTCGAGCCGCTGCCCTACCAGCGGCCCGCGGAGCTGGTCCAGCTGCTGCCGTTCGAGCATGGTGAGGCGGGGCTGCAGCTCTCTTTCCCGGACTACAAAGACCTGGAACGGGGAAGCAAGAGTTTCGCGGCGATGGCGCCCTTCCGGTACTACCTGTTCAACCTGGCGGGGAGCGAGTCACCCGAGTCGGTGCTCGGAGTCTACGCGGGCGCCGGCTTGTTCCCGCTGCTCGGGGTCGCGCCGGCGCTGGGCCGCCACCTCGACCAGGCGGGGGACGTGAAGGGGCACACTCCCGAAGTGCTGCTCACCGACCAGCTCTGGCGGCGGCGCTACGGCTCTGATCCTTCCATCGTCGGGCGCACGGAAACGGTCGATGGCCGCCCGGTGCTGATCGCCGGAGTGCTCCCCCCGGGCTTCCGGCTGGCCGAGCTGACCCCGACCTCCGCGCCGCTCCCGTCCCGGGAGCCCGATCTGTACATGAGCATCGGCTCCGAGGCGGACAGCCACGATGAACGGGGCAACGGCAACTACTGGATCCTGGGGCGGCTCGCCCCCGGCGTGACCGCGGCGCAGGCCGACGCTGACCTGGCGCTCGTGGTACACGGCATGGCCCAGCAGCACCCTGACTACGACGCCCACCTCGATGTGCGGGTACTCGGCCTCAAGACCCAGATGGTGGGCGACAGCCGCGAGCCGCTGCTGATCCTGCTGGGCGCGGTGGCGCTGCTGCTCCTCATTGCCTGCGCAAACGTGGCGGGGCTCCTCGCGGCGCGCGCCGCCGATCGGCAGCGGGAAACGGCGCTCCGCGCCGCCCTCGGCGCCAATCGCTGGGCGCTGGCGCGCCAGGTCATCACCGAAAGCCTCGTGCTCGCGCTCATGGGGGGCACCGGCGGCGTGCTGGTCGCCGCGTGGGCGGTTCCCGCCTTCCGCGCCGTGGCGCCCAATACGCTGCCCAGGCTTTCGCTGGTTTCCCTTGATTGGAAGGTGCTCGGTGCGGCCTTCGGCCTTACGCTGCTGACGGCGGTCCTTGCCGGGCTGCCCTCCGCCTTCGGCGGCGGGAATCCGGCGCCGGCCGAGGTCCTGAAGGAAGGCGGGCGCGGGTCGGGCGGCATGAGCCGGCGGCGGGTGCGCCGGGTGCTCACGGCCAGCCAGGTGGCCATTTCGATGGTGCTGCTCTGCGGCGCGGGGTTGCTGTTCCGCAGCCTCCTGCGCGTGACGGAAGTGCAGCCCGGCTTCGACACCAGCCGGGTGCTCACCATGATGACGATTCTCCCCCAGAGCGGCTACGCCGATCCGTCCTCATGGCAGCGGTTCCATGAGCGGGCGATCAGCGCGGTGGCCGCGTTGCCGGGCGTGGAAGCGGCCGGCGGCATCAACACCCTGCCGCTCAGCAACCTCGGCAGCAACACCTCGTTCGAAGTGGTCGGCGAAAAGGAGCTGGCGCCGGGCGACAAGCCGAGCGTGCCGTACCGCCCGATCGGGGGAGAGTTCCTCAAGGCGCTCAGGATTCCGCTCGTCACCGGGCGCAATTTCCTGCCCGGGGATACTGCCGGCGCCCCGCTGATCGTGCTGGTCAACCAGGCGCTGGTACAGAAGTATTTCCCGACCGTCGATCCGGTCGGCCGCCAGATCCACCTGGGCAACGATCCGACCGGGCAGAACCGCACGATCATCGGTGTGCTCGGGGACACGCGGGATAACGGTCTCGATTCACCGATGTTCCCGATGGTCTATTTCCCGCTGCAGCAGGGATCGGAACCCATCATTTCGCTGGCCATCAGGACCAGCGGGGAGCCACGGGCGTTGCTGCCTGCCGTGCAGCGGGCCCTGGCCGGCGTCGATCCGACCGTCGGGTTCTTCGCCGTGCGCACGATGGATGAACTGATGGAGGGGACCCTGGCCCGGCGGAAATTCAATCTCGATCTGCTGGCCGGCTTCGCGATCGCGGCGCTGCTGCTCTCGGCGGTGGGGCTCTATGGCGTGATCGCCTATTCGGCGACGCAGCGCAGCCGCGAGATCGGCATCCGGATGGCGCTGGGGGCCGCGGGGCGCTCGGTGCTCTGGCTGATCTTCCGCGAAGGCCTGGTCCTCGTGGGCGCCGGTGCCGCCATCGGACTGGGCACTGCGCTCGGGTTGAGCCGGATCCTGTCCAGCCAGCTCTACGGAGTCGGGGCCATGGATCCGGTCGCCTTCGGATCCGTAGCCGTGGTGCTCGCGGGAGTCGCGTCCCTCGCGGTGCTGATTCCGGCCCAGCGGGCGACGCGGGTGGATCCCGCGATTGTGCTGAGAAGTGAATGAGGGGGGTTGGGGGGGCAGGGGGGCAGAACCTGCTCCCCCCATCCCCACATCCCCCCATCTTGTCTAACTTCCCCGCTTCCAAATCCTGAACCGGAGCCCATGTCCTCGATCGTTCCCTCGAACCGCCTGCTGGCCCACCTCCGGGAGGACCGCACGGCCGTCGGCTGCATGCTGGTGGAGCTGCGCCAGGCCAGCGTGATGACCATGCTGGCCAATGCGCTGTTCGATTTCGTCCTCATCGACAACGAGCACGGCCCGTTCACGGTGGAAACCATCGCGGACCTCAGCCGGGCGGCCCGGCTGGTGGGGGTCACGCCCATCGTGCGGGTGCCGGTGCTCGATTACGCCCACATCACCCAGTCGCTCGATGGCGGAGCCCAGGGAATCATGCTCCCCCGGGTCACTCACGAATCCCAGGCGGCCGAGGCGGTCGCGATGATGAAATACCCCCCGATGGGCAAGCGGGGCGCGGTACTGGCCCGCGGCCACACGGCGTTCCGGGGCGGGCCGCTCATGGCTGCGCTGGAACAAGGCAACAAGGAAACGATGCTGATCGTGCAGGTGGAAACGAAGGAGGCGGTGGACCGGCTGGACCAGATCGCCGCGGTGCCGGGGGTCGACTGCCTGCTCATCGGCCCCACCGACCTGTCAGTGGCGCTCGGCGTGGGGGGAGACATGGAATCGCCAGTGCTGCACGAGGCGATTCAGCGCACCATCGCCACCTGCCGAAAGCACAAGATCATCCCGGGAATCCACACCAACGAGATCAAGTGGAGCGGCTACTGGGCCAAACAGGGGATGCGGCTGGTGAGCATCAACAGCGAAGCCGGGTTCCTGATGAAGGCCGGCCGCGAGGCGGCGGACGGAGTGCGCGGAGCCACATGATCACGCTGCGGAATCTCGAACGGGCCTACCCCGCGGGATCCGGGTCGGTCTGGGTGCTGCGCCAGGTCAACCTGACCGTCGGTGCCGGGGAGTTCGTCACCATCATGGGCCCCTCCGGGGCGGGGAAGTCCACCCTCCTCAGCATCCTCGGCATGCTCGACCCGGGGTTTGCCGGGGAGTATCTCCTCCTCGACCAGCCGGTGCACCGCCTCAAGCCCAAGGACCGTTCGGCGCTGAGCAAGAAGAGCATCGGCTTCGTGTTCCAGCAGTACCACCTGCTCGACGATCTCACCGTCGCCGAGAACCTGGAGGTGCCGCTGTCGTACCGGGACATCAAGGCGTCGGAGCGGGCCAGCCTCGTGGCCGATACGCTCGACCGCTTTCACATCGTCGGCAAGAAGGACCTCTACCCCAGCCAGCTCTCGGGCGGCCAGCAGCAGCTGGTGGGTATTGCGCGGGCCGTGATCGCGAGCCCGAAGCTCATCCTGGCCGACGAACCGACCGGCAATCTCCACTCGGAGCAGGGCCGGGAGATCATGGAGCTGTTCCAGCGGCTCAACCGCGAGGGCACCACGATCATCCAGGTGACGCATTCCGAGGAGAATGCCCGCGCCGGCAAGCGTATCGTGCGGCTGAAGGACGGGTGGCTTGTGGGGGACGAAGCCTTAAGCCATAAGCCTTAAGCCATAAGCTGGGAGGCGGAGCTCGATGTCGGGGTATTCGGGTACACCGCTGGCGAAGAAGCTTGGGCTTGATGACCAGGCGCGGCTGGTGATCCTCGGGGCGCCTTGGGAATACGCGAAGACGGTCGGGATTCCATCCGGACAGCACCAGATCGCCACCCGGCTGGGCAAATCGGAGGAGTTCATTCACCTGTTCGCTGCCGCAGCTGCCGATCTCGGGGCATTCGACCGGATCGCCAAGGCCCTGGTCGACACGGGAATCGTCTGGGTGTCGTGGCCGAAGAGGAGCTCAGGTGTGCCAACGGATCTGACCGAGGAAATCGTGAGACAGGCGGGCCTCAAGGCTGGTCTGGTGGATGTGAAAGTCTGCGCGATCGATGAGGTCTGGTCGGGGTTGAAGTTTGTGAGGCGAATCAAGGACAGAGCCGGCAAAGGCCATAAGCCTTAAGCCATAAGCCTTAGGCCACACATGCTCATGTCTTGGGAACGGATCGCTTGGGATCCAGCCGCTTGGTAAAGGCAAACAGCATGCGTTTCAGCTCTGTCGTTTCCTGACTCAGCTCGAGGTGCGTGCTCTCCGCCACGAAACCGAGGTCTCTTGCGAGGAGCAGGAGATACTCAAGTTCGCTGGCGGAGCCCAGGGCGATCCGCAGGTAGCGACGGAATTCGGGGTCGGTCCCCTTGGCCCGACCCTCAACTACATTGGTCGGGATCGAGGTCGCGGCGCGACGTAACTGATCCCCCATTGACCAGGTCTCGGGCCGCTTGAATTTGCTGGTACCCTGGTAGACGCCGAGGGCGAGGGCGTGCGCTCGCTTCCAGACGGTCAATGAGCGGTAGTCCTGCATTGCGAAGGCTCCCTTGGTGATTCCGCAATCTGGCCTGCGTGGTTGATTGCATTGTCACCGGAATCCCGCGGCTTGGTGCAGAAACACGCGAAGTGTGCCGGTCCACGCTCGCCATGGGCATTCAGCTTATGGCTTAAGGCTTAAGGCTTACGGCCCAATCCTCCATGTCCGCCTCTCCCCGAATCCTCGTCGCCGACGACCAGCCCGACGTCCTCCAGGCTCTCCGGCTGCTGCTCAAGAGCGAAGGGTACGCGGCGGAAATGGTCGCGTCGCCGGGGGCCGTATTGCAGGCCATCGAGGTGGGGGATTTCGACGCGGTCCTGATGGACCTCAACTACACTCGGGACACGACGAGCGGCCAGGAAGGCTTCGACCTGCTCTCCCGCATCCGGCTGCTCGACAGCTCGCTCCCCGTGGTAGTCATGACGGCGTTCGGCAGCGTCGGTGGCGCGGTGGAGGCCATGCGCCGCGGCGCCCGCGACTACATCGAGAAGCCGTGGGACAACGCCCGTCTCATGGCCACGATCCGCACCCAGGTGGAATTGGGCCGGGCTATCCGTCGAGGCCAGAAGCTGGAGCGGGAAAACCAGGCGCTCCGCAGGGAGGGTCTCCCCACCCTCATCGCCGAGTCGCCGGCGATGCAGCCGATTCTCAAGCTGATGGAGCGGGTGGCGCCCTCCGATGCCCACGCGCTGATCCTCGGCGAGCACGGTACCGGCAAGGAAGTGGTGGCGGAGTGGATCCACGCGGCCAGCGGCCGCGCCGGCAAGTCCTTCGTGGCGGTGAATCTCGGCGGACTGTCCGAAGGGGTGTTCGAGAGCGAGCTCTTCGGTCACGTCAAAGGCGCCTTTACCGACGCCCGCACCGACCGGCTGGGCCGCTTCGAGGTGGCCGATGGCGGCACGCTCTTCCTCGACGAAATCGCCAACGTGCCGCTGGCCCAGCAGGCCAGGCTGCTGCGCGTCCTGCAGACGGGCCAGATGGAGCGGGTCGGCTCCTCCAAGACCCGCAAGATCGATGTCCGCGTGCTCTCGGCGACCAACGCCGACGTGCGGGCCGAGGTGGCGGCTGGAAGATTCCGGGAAGACCTGCTGTACCGGCTGAACACCATCGAGATCCATCTCCCGCCCCTGCGCGAGCGCCGGGAGGATATCGCCCCGCTGGCGCTGTACTTCCTGCAGCGGTACGCCACCCGGTATCGCAAGGCGGTCGAAGGCTTCGAGCCCGCCGCCCTCGAGGCGCTCCGGCAGGGATCGTGGCCCGGCAATGTGCGCGAGCTGGACCACGCGATCGAACGGGCGGTGCTGCTGGCGGAGCGGGCCCTGATCCGGCGCGAAGAGCTCGCCCCGGGAGCGGCATCGGTGGGAGGCAGCGCACGGCTCGACGACCTTACGCTGGAGGAAGTCGAGAAGGTGCTGATCCAGAAGGCGCTGGCCCGCGCCTCGGGCAATGTGAGCGAAGCCGCCAAGGGGCTCGGCCTGTCGCGCAGCGCGCTCTACCGACGCCTGGAACGCTACGGATTGTGAACCGCACGCCGCTCGACCGGCGGATCCTGCTGCTGGCGCTGCTGGTGGCGCTGCCCGCCCTGGTGGTCGCGGCGATACTGCTCTGGACGGGCGACTTCGCTTCCCGGACCCGCTGGACGGTCACCGGCCTGCTGCTGGTCTGGTCCCTGGCGGTGGCCTTCGCGCTCAGGGAGCGCGTCATCCGCCCGCTCCAGACCCTGGCCAACATGCTGGGCGCCCTCCGCGAGGGCGATTTTTCTCTCCGCGCCAGGCGTGCCAATCCCGACGACTCGCTCGGCCTCGCGCTCTACGAGGCCAATCTCCTGGGCGACCTGCTCAGGACCCAGCGGTTCGTGGCGCTCGAGGCCTCCGCCTTGCTCCGCACGGTCATGTCGGAGATCGACGTCGTGGTACTCACCTTTGACGGGGAGAAACGGCTCCGCCTGATCAACCGCGCCGGCGAGCGGCTGCTGGGGCGCCCGGCGGAGCAGCTGCTTGGCAAGGACGCGGGCACACTGGGGCTGAGCCGCTGCCTCGAAGGGGAAACACCCTCGCTGCTCGAGGCCGCCTTTGCCTCGGGCATGGGGCGCTGGGAAGTGCGGCGCAACAGCTTCCGGCAGGGCGGGGCAGAGCACCAGCTGGTGGTGCTGGCGGACCTGAGCCGCACCCTGCAGGCCGAGGAGCGGCAGGCGTGGCAGCGGCTCGTCCGGGTGCTCAGCCACGAGATCAACAACTCGCTGGCGCCGATCCGCTCGATCGCGGAGAGCCTCGGGGCGATTCTCAAACGCAGCCCCCGGCCACCGGATGTGGATACCGACCTGGGGGAAGGACTCGAGGTCATCGCTGCCCGCGCCGATGCACTGGGTCGTTTTCTGGCGGCCTACGCCCGGCTGGCCCGGTTGCCGAGGCCGGTGCTCGGGCCGGTGCGGGTCAGGGAGTGGGTGGCCCGGGTGGCCGGCCTCGAGAAGCGGCATCCCGTCACCTTCGAGCCCGGGCCGGACGTCATCGTTCAGGCCGATGGCGATCAGCTCGATCAACTGCTGATCAATCTTGTTTCCAACGCCGTGGACGCACTGGGGAAGGGGGCTGGGGGCGTCACGATTCGGTGGACTGCCGAGCGCGGGGTGCTGGAGCTGACCGTCGAGGACGACGGCCCGGGGCTGGCCCAGACGGACAACCTCTTCGTGCCCTTCTTTACCACCAAGCCGGGTGGCACTGGCATCGGCCTGGCCTTGAGCCGCCAGATCGCCGAGGCGCACGGCGGCAGCCTGATCCTGGCCAACCGGGAGGGAAGGACGGGGGCAGTGGCCCGCGTGCGGCTGACCTTTGGTTGACCACTCCGGTAACCGGGGAGTACTTTGACAAACGGGGTGGCCGCCCCGATCCTGATCACACCGGCAGTGAATCGATGACTGGCCCGGGCCGACGGTCATTGGCCAACCCCGCTGTGGGTCTGCTCACCGGCTTCCGGTATTTGACCGGAAATCCACCTGGCTCCCTCGGCAATTCTCGACTCAGCGGCCCCAATATGGACGCTTCCGAAATCATGGACGGTGTGCGCTGATGCCCGGCCGCGCTTCTGCGCCCTGGTGGCGGACATTGCTGTTGCTGCTCGGGGGCGTGAGTCTCTCGACCTGTGGATCCGACAGCCCCACCGGTAGCGAGCCGCGCGGCCTCGTGACCCTCGATGCCTCCGCGCTGCTGGCGCTTGCCGACTCATTCAACCTCAGGTTCGATCAATTCACAGTCAGGGTGCGCGCGCCGGGTTCCAGCACGGCGATCGTGAGCCAGACCTTCACCGGCGCATCAATCGCCGCGAGACCGC
This sequence comes from Gemmatimonadales bacterium, assembly GCA_035279705.1. Lineage (GTDB taxonomy): Bacteria > Gemmatimonadota > Gemmatimonadetes > Gemmatimonadales > GWC2-71-9 > DATEHG01. The sequence continues at coordinate 8,775 of DATEHG010000029.1, read as the reverse complement.
TGACCTTCCTGATGCAGGTACCACTCGCCGGGGAATCGGAGGACATCGCCGCTGATGTCGAGGCGTGGCGGGGAGGGACAGGGTATTTCGCGGTGAGCGATTCGGGGGCGCTGAGGAGCGGCGGCACGATTTCCATGACGCCACAAGCCGCGGCCTATACCGGGCCGGGCACGGATGCCGACAGCGTGCACTTCGTGCTCGACACCACCATCTGGTCCGGAGACAGTGTTCAGCTCAGTGCACAAGTACTGAAGGGTGGGATTCTCGAGACCGGCGCGCTGGTTGCATTCACCTCGCTGGACTCGACCCAGGTGCGGATCCATCGCGCGCCCGGCCAGGCACTGTCCCGCGCCTGGGCCGTAGGTGTCGGGGCTGGAGCCGGCCCTTCAACCATTGTGGCGCGAATTCCCGGAAGGATTCAGCCGAGCGCGGCGGGACAGCTTGGATTGATGGCTGGCGTGGCGCGCCTGGAAAAGGTGTCCGGCGACAACATCTACCTGTACTCCAACCAGCTGTCCTCGCCGATCGTGATCCGTGCAACTACGGCGGACAGTCAGCCCTTCGGGCAGGGTGTTCGGATCCAATTTTCCGTCACCGGGGCGACCGGATCGGCGCTATCGGTGACCGACACCGTGACGGACGCCTCAGGCTTGGCCCGGACCACACTTCACGGCGGCCTCCTCGCCGGGTACTTCACGGTCCTTGCCAGGGCAGTCCACAATGGCAGTCCGATCGGCGACTCCGCAGTCAGTTTCACCGGCGGTATCGGGTACGCCCGTCCGACCCACTACATCTCACTGACCCCGGACACCCAGACGACGGTGGTCAATACCGATGTTCCGGTTGCGCCGGCAATGAAGGTGACCGATTCCTCCGATAAGCCGATCGCCGGTCTCCCGGTCACGTTCACGCTTTGTAGTGAATGCTCCGGAAGCTATTCCCCGGAATCCATTCGGACGGACACCTTGGGCATTGCGAGGGCAGACCACTGGCAGATCGGTCCTGTGGCGGGGACGCCCTACTACCTGTTTGAAAGCGTTGGGGGCGGCGGCGGAGTGATGTTCACTGCTATAGGCACTCACGCCCCTGCAGCATCGATCGAGATCATCGGCGGTAATAACCAGAACCAGCCAGTCGGAGTGCCGTTGCCCGTTCCCCTCAGCGGGCGGGTGATTGATCAATTCGGGAATCCGGTTCCGGGAATGACGATTTCCTGGAGTACCCCCGATGGCGGCTCCTTTTCGACGGTAACCACGGTTTCGGACAGCCTTGGCGAGATCCAGACTTCCTGGACGCTCGGTCCATCTGCGTTCGCGCAGTCGGCCCACGCCGGCGCGGCCGCCCTTCCGGACGCGGTCTATCATGGCTTTGCCCTCACCGGTGTGGCGCCGATCGCCGTGAGCTACCTCGGGGTGCCGGGTGTTGGCGCCGGTCTCACAGCCGTTGTTGGCGCCACGCTCTCCCAGCCGGCACCCAGCGGTGGGGTCACGATCCATCTTGCAACCGATGCACCGCAAACAGCGACGGTCCCCAATCCCGACAGGCTGGTGGCGGAAGGCGAGACAACGGCCATGTTCACAATTTCGGGAGTGGACCTGGGTTCCACCGTGATGCATGCCTTCGCACCGGGCTTCGCCCAAGGTACTCTGACGATCCTGGTTGAAGACCGGCATGTGGCGTTTGCCTCGCCCGTCTACCCGCTTCCCGTGGGATATGGCATCAGCTACACCTTTTTCCTGCCAAATCCGGCGCCGGCGGGCGGAGTCACCTTTACCCTGACCAGCAGCAATCCGGACCTGATATCTGCCGATGTTCCTACAGTGACGGTTCCGGAAGGGGAGAATTACGCGCAAGCGCTATTCACCCGCCATCTGCCGGGCCCGGTTCAGGTCACCGTCTCGAACCCCGCCTACTTCGCCGGAGTTGGCACCCTGGTCGATCCGTAGCAGCGGTACGGCTGGTCCTTAAGCTTGCCCCCCGGGCGCCGAGATTATTCTCGTGCGCAGTGACGCGGCTCACCCCGGGAATGACCTTCGCGACCGGATCCAGTCCTGGCTACGGCCTCACCCCCTTCTGTCGGCTTCCCTTTGGTTGACGCATCCTCAGTCACGCCGTAGGTTGGGCAAGCAGGCTCTCTTAGCGACCCCCAGAACTGAAGCGGCTTGATCTGATGCGGAGTGCGGTCCGAGCGCTGTTGGCGCGGGTAGTCACGTTTGTGCTGCCCGTGCTGGTCCTGACGACCTGCACTGCGGACTCCCCCCTGGGGATCCACCGGAGTGTGCGCGCGATGCTGGACGCCACGGCCCTGTTCCAGGCCGGCGGCGCCTTCCCGATTACCATCGATGCCGTCGACGTGACCATCACCAAGACCAGTGATGGCGCGCTCGTGCTGAGCCAGACGCTCACCTCGGCGGATTTCCAGGTCAGCGGCGGCCAGATCACCATCCCGCTCGATATTCAGCTCGATGAATCGCCCGAAGACGTCGACGTCCTGGTCGTCGCACGCCAGGGTGCCACCGAGTACTACCGCGCCTCGACGTCCGTCACCGTCACCGCGGGCGCCACCGTCACCACGTCGCCGCTCACCCCGACGTACACCGGTCCCGGCGCCAACGCGGACGGGATCACCTTCTCGCTCGATACCATCGTCCAGGGTGGCGACAGCGTCCTGCTGAGCGCCACCGCCCGCCAGGGCGCCACGGTCATTCCCGGGGTGCCGGTGGCGTTCACTTCATCGGACTCCAACAGCGTCCGGGTCCGCCGCAGCACAGGCCAGGCGCTCGACCGCGCGTGGGCCGTCGTCCTCAGCGCCGGCACCGCGAGTGTGACGATCACGGCCACGCTGCCCAACGCCGCCGGGACCAATGGCAGCGGCACCGTGGCATACGTGCGGCGTGCCACCCAGATCGTCAAGATTTCGGGTGATGCGCAAAGCCTCAATCCCAGCAGCAGCTCGCTGCCGCTGGTCGTCGAGGTGCGGGACGGCAGCGGTACGGCGTTCGTGAGCGGCACGACCGTCACCTTTGCCCGCACCGCCGGGCCGACCGGCTCCAGCATCGCACCCACGACTGTCGTCACGGATGGCCAGGGGCGCGCCTCGACCGTGATCACGGCGGGAACCGCCACCGGGGCGGTGACGGTCACGGCGAGTGCGGGACACGGGGCCACTCCCCTCGCCGGCTCGCCACTCAGCTTTGCGGCGACGATCGCGACGGCCACCGGCCCCGCCGCCAATGTCACGGCCAACTCCGCCGTGACGCAGAGCGCCACCGTCAATACGCTCGTCGCCGCACCGCCGTCGGTGAAGGTCACCGATGCCAGCAGCAATCCGGTGAGTGGAGTCAACGTCGTCTTTGCAGTCGCCTCGGGCGGCGGCGCGCTTACCGCCCCGACCACCGTGGTCACCAATGCGGCGGGCATCGCCACATCGGCGGGATGGACGCTCGGCCAGACCGCGGGGGCCAACACCGTGACCGCGACGGTCGCCACGCTGACCCCGGTGACGTTCACCGGGACTGGGCTCGCGGGCGCGGCGGCCTCGGTGGCGAAGGTCTCAGGCGATGCCCAGACCGGAGCCGCCGCCTCGCCGCTGGCCCTGCCGCTGGTCGTCGTCGTGAAGGACGCGTTCGGGAATAACGTGAGCGGGGCCACGGTGAACTGGGCCACCACGAGCGGAGGGTCGCTGGCGCCCGCCAGTGGACCCACCGCCGCAAACGGCCAGGCCCAAAGCGCCTGGACGCTGGGGCCCACCGCGCCCACCCAGACCGCCACCGCTACGGTCGGGGCACTCACTCCTGCCAGCTTCAGCGCGACCGCGACGTTCGGGCCGCCGGCCATCACGCTGTCCTTCCCGGGCACCGTCGATGTGGGGGTGGGCCACGCGGTGCTGGTGCGGGCGACGCTTTCCACGCCGGCAGGCGGGGGCGGCGTCACGGTGACCCTCACCAGCGACAACACGCAGTTCGTCACGGTCTCGGCGCCGGGTACGATCGTGATTCCGCAGGGGCAGAGCTTTGGTGAGCGGTCGGTGAACGGCGTGGCGATCGGGTCCACCACACTGCGCGGCAACGCCACCGGCTTTACCGAGGGGACGCTGTCGATCAACGTCCTGACCCGAGCCATCAGCGTGCAGACGCCGATCTCGGTGCCGTATGGCGGGACCGCGTCCATACCGATCAACATCGGGCAGGCCGCGCCCGCGGGCGGGGTGGTCGTCAGTCTCTCCAGCAGCCAGCCGACGCTTGTCGGCCTCCAGTCCCCGACGGTGACGATCCCGCAGGGGCTCACCACCGCGAGCGCCACGGTGCTCGGGCTGCTCCCCGGTGTTTCGAGTGTCACGGCCAGCAACGTGGACTTCGACAGCGACGTTTCGCAGGTCACCACGAGCGCCAAGCTGAACATCGTCCAGGGTAGCCTGACGATCAACGCGTCGTTCGGCAGCCCGATCGACATCCAGTTCACCAGCCAGGGGGCGGGCATCGCCGCGCCTGCCCCGGGCATTACGGTCAACTTCACCTCGCTCGACCCCACCTGCGTCGCGGCGCCGGCGCCGGCCACGATCGCGACCGGCCTGGTCGCCACTACAGCGCCGCTGGTGTACGGCGGGACCGCTACCCTGGCCTGCAACACCAGGATCATTGCCAGCGCCACGAACATCGATCCCGACACGGTGCTCGTGGGCGTGAACCCGGTGCCCGCGATCACCTCGAACAACGTCACGGTGGGAGCCGGGCTGATGGTGCCGGTGAGCGCCAATCTCGGGGCCTCGAACCATGGCGGTACCACGGTCCACATCGCGAGCAGCAACCAGGCGCAACTCCGCGTGTCGAAGGATGCGCTGACCGCCGGCACGGCGTCGATCGATATCCCGATCGCGGACGGCAATTCAAGCTTCAGCTATTACGTGCACGGTGTGGAAGGCCAGGTGGGCAATGCGACCGTGACCCTCTCGGCGCCGAGCTTCACCAGCGGAACCGCGCCGGACAGCATTGCCGCCCCGTCGCTCGATGTGATCTTCCTGCCGGCCACGACCACCACGTTCTCCCCCAACTCGGGGTTCAACGTGCGGCTGGGCGTTCCCAATGCCGCCAACACGGCCATGGCAGCCGAGCAGGTGGTGCGCGCCGGGTCGCCCGGACTCACGGCAACGGTGCAGACCACGGATGCCGCGGTCGGCAACCTGGTCGGGCTATCGCAGAATGGCCTCACCGTCACGACGGTCATCGCCGCGAACAGTTCACGGAATCCCTCCGGTGCGGCCGCGGGTGGTGTCGATTTCCATCCGGTCGGTCCAGGCACCGTGCCGGTGTCGGCCACGATACCCGGATTTACCGTGATCCCGACGGCCACCAGCTCGATCACGGTGTCGGCACCGACGATTACCTCCAACGTTCTTACCGTCGGCGCCGGACTCGAGGTGAGCACCAGCGCCAACCTCGGCGCCAGCAACCACGGTGGTGTTACCGTAACCCTGACCAGCAGTGATCCGGCCCGCCTCCTGCTCTCGCCTGACGGCGTGCAGGCCGGTACCGGCATAATCACGATTCCGATCCTCAACGGGAACGCCGGCTTCAGCTACTACGTGCAGGGTGTGGAAGGACAGGAGGGGGCGGTCCGGCCGACCGTCACCATCTCGGCACCCGGCTTCAACTCCGCCGTGCTGGCGGACAGCATCGCGCCGCCTTCGCTCGACGTGATTTTCCTCCCCGGGACGACGACCAGCCTCTCGCCCAACAGCGGCTTCCAGGCCCGGCTCGGCACACCCAGCGGCACTACTGGCCTGAGCGCCGAGCAGGTCGTCCGGGCCGGGGCCCCGGGGCCGGTGGTCGTGACGCTCACGCTGGGCACGCCCGGGGTGGCGCAGCTGGTGACCACGGCCAATACCGCCCAGACCGTGACGGTCAACATCGCGGCGGGGCAGTCCCGTTCGCCCGGAAGCGTCGCAACCGGCGGAGTCGAGTTCGATCCGGTGGCGCCTGGCACCACGACCGTGGTCGGCTCGAGTCCCGGCTACGCGGTGGTGAACTCGGCGACCCAGACGGTGACGGTGACCGGTGCCTCGGTCAATCTCAACGCCATAACGGTGGGTGGCGGTCTGCAGGTCGGCACCTCTGGTTCGCTCGGCGCCTCGAACCATGGCGGGGTCACGGTACACATCCAGAGCAACGACCCGACCAGGCTGCTCCTGGCCCACAACTCCACGAGCGCCGGGCAGGACACGATCGATATCGCGATACCCAACGGGAGTACCGGCTTCAGCTACACCGCCATGGGACTCGAAGGCCAGGTGGGTCCGGTCTCCGTGACTGCCAGCGCCCCGGGCTTCTCGCCCGTGACCGCGGGGGACAGTGTGGCGCCGGTGGGCCTGGACATCATCTTCCTGCCGACCAGCACCACGACCTTCTCGCCGAATTCGGCCTTCCAGATCCGGATCGGGACGGTGAACAACGCCACGCCGACGCCACAGCTCACGGCCGAGCAGTCGATCCGGTTCGGCGGGCCGACGCTTATCGCGACCGTGACGAGCAGTGTGCCCACCGTTGCGCGGCTGGCCGGCGTCGATACCGGACAGACCACGACAACGACCATCCCCACGGGCCAGTCCCGTTCGCCCGGAAGTGTTGCCACGGGCGGTGTCGAGCTCGATCCGCTGATCGGCGGGACGACGACCATCTCGGCTACGGCGCCGGGCTACGCGAGCACAACCAACGCCACGATCCCGGTGACCGTCTCGGCGCCCGGGATTGGGCTGAGCAGCGTCACCGTCGGCGCCGGCCTCATCGTCGGCACCAACGGGAACCTTGGCGCCTCGAATCACGGCGGCACCGTGGTCACGCTGACGACTTCCAACCCGGCGGTGGCCGTCCTGTCCCATGACGCGGCCACACCGGGGCAGGATACGCTGCAGATCGCGATCCCGAACAATCAGTCGGGCTTCAGCTACTTCGTGCAGGGCATCGAGAACGCGACGGGCACCGTGGCGGTGACGGCCCAGGCCCCCGGTTTCACCGACGGCTCCATGACCGCCACCGTGGTTCCGCCCGGCTTCGACGTCATCTTCCTGCAGACCAGCGTCAACACGGCGACGCCGAACTTCAACTTCCAGGTCCGTACCGGCACGGTGAACAGCAACAACACCGCGCTCTCGGCCGAGCAGTCGATCCGTCCCGGCGGCGCGACGCGCACCGCCACGATCACGTCGTCCAACCCCGCGGTCGGGCCCGTGATCACTGCGGCGGACTCGGGCGGGACGGCGTTCGTGACGCTTGCCGCGGGCGCCTCGCGCACCGGCGGCACCCGCGCCACCGGCGGCGTCGAGTTCGATCCCCAGGCGGCCGGCACCACGACGATCTCCGCCACGATGCCCGGCTTTGTGGCCACGACGAATACCGCGTCCCAGGTGGTGACCGTGAGTCCGTCGCCGATCAGCATGGCGGGGAACAACATCGTCGGTGCGGGGCTGATGTACTCGGCCACTGGCAACCTGGGCGGCTCCTCGCACAGCCCGGTGGTGGTGCACCTCGTCAGCAGCGATCCTTCCCTGCTGCAGCTCAGCCACAATACCTCGGGTGCGGGGCAGGATACCCTCGATATCCTGGTCCCGAACGGCCAGACCTCGTTCAGCTACACGGTCCAGGGCGTCGAGGGCAAGGTGGGCCGTAACCTGATCACCGCCTCCGCTCCCGGGTTCGTGAGTGCGAGCGAGAGCGACAGCGTGGCCCAGGCGGCGGCCGACATCATCTTCCTGCCCACCACGGCTTCGGCGGCGCAGGCCAACATCGTGTTCCAGGTGAGAACCGGGGTGCCCAACAGCCTGAGCACCGGGCTGCAGTCCGAGCAGTCGGTACGCCCCGGCCTCGGCATCACCGCGACCGTGAACAACACGACGGCCGCGGTGGCCCAGCTGGTCGGCGCCGCCGGACCCAGCCAGTCGGTGCAGGTTGCCATTCCCGGTGGGACCTCACGCTCGGCCGGAAGCGCGGCCACCGGTGGGGTGGAGTTCGACCCGCTGGGGCAGGGGACGACAACGGTCAGTTCCACGATTCCCGGCTTCTTCAACGGGATGCCGAGTTCGACGGTCACGGTGGTGGTCGGACCGTAGATGGGGAACGGTGAACAGGGAACGGGAGATCATCTCCCTCGCCCTGTTCACTGTTCACCCCCCGTCAGGAAGCCGAATCTGGTTTGCGTTGCAAAGTACTTGACGACGCGATCCTCACGCCTTAGCTTCGACCCATGCGCCAGACCCGTCCCTTCCACCCCGGAGCCCAGCCGGTCGCCCTGCATGAAAAGGCGGCCGACAACCTGAGCTATATCCGGGACACGATGGAGCGGTCGGCCACCTTTACCGGGGTGCCGGGGTGGGGCGGGGTGGCCATGGGATGCACCGCGCTGGTGGCAGCCTTCCTGGCCCACCGGACGCCGTACGAGGACCGCTGGCTCATGGTCTGGCTGGGGGAGGCGGCGATAGGGGCGCTGATCGGCGCCGCGGCCATCCTGTGGAAGGCCAGCACCGCCGGGGTGCCGCTCAGCTCAGGGCCGGGGCGGCGGTTTGCACTGAGCTATACCCCTCCGGTCCTGGTCGGGGCCATCCTGACGGTGGCCCTGTTCCGGGCGGGGATCAACACGGCGCTCCCCGGCGTCTGGCTCCTGCTCTACGGCACCGGGGTCGTCACCGGCGGCGCCTTCTCGGTGCGCATCGTCCCGATCATGGGCGCCTGCTTCATGGCGCTGGGCGTGGCCGCGCTGTTCGCCCCGCCGGCATGGGGAGATGCC
>DATEHG010000028.1:0-2762 GCA_035279705.1 Gemmatimonadales bacterium | reverse complement strand
CCCCGACGGGCTGCTGTTCGATTTTCCCGACAGCGACCAGGCCCCCGCCCCGAAGCCGCTCGCCGAGCAGTTTGCCCCCGACCAGAAGACGATCGACATCTACCTGGCGGTGCCGGAGTACCGGCCCGGCGGGAGCAACGTCTCCGCCGCGCAGAGCAACCAGCACACCCGCTTCCTCGCCGAGGCGGTGCTGCGCCGGGACGAGAACACCGGGCTCGCCGAAAAGCCGATCCAGGTGGCGCGGAAGAATCTCCGGCTGCTGGTGGAGGGGGAGTCGCTGGATGGCAGCTCCGTCCTCCGGGTGGCGCGGGTGCAGCGCGGCTCCACCGGCGAGCTGACGCTCGACAGCCAGTTCGTGCCGCCGCTGCTCGACATCGGGGCCAGCGACCACCTGCTGGCCGTGGCGCGCCGGCTGATCGAGATCCTGTCCGCCAAGAGCAGCACCCTGTCCGGCAGCCGGCGCCAGAAGAACCAGAGCCTGGCCGAGTTCAGCGTGGCCGATGTGGCCAACTTCTGGCTGCTCTACACCATCAATACCCATCTGCCGCAGATCCGCCACCTCTTCGAGGTGCGGCGCGGCCATCCCGCCGAGCTGTTCGAGGCGATGTCGGCGCTGGCGGGGGCGCTCACCACCTTTTCGACGACGCTCCACCCGCGGGTGCTGCCGGTGTACGATCACGCCGAGCTGTCGGCCTGCTTTGGCGATCTGGACGACAAGCTCCGGACCCTGCTCGAGACCGTGGTGCCGAGCAACTGCGTGTCGCTGCCCCTCAAGATGGTGCAGCCGTCGATTTACGCCACCGCCATCGACCAGGACCGCTACTTCGCCGCGCCGCAGCTCTACCTGGCCATCAGCGCGGACATCAACGCCTCCGAACTGCTGCGCAAGGTCCCGCAGCTCATCAAGGTGAGCTCGGCCGACCGGCTGGACCGGCTGATCAAGCAGGCGCTGCCCGGCGTGGGCCTCACTCATACGCCGAATCCGCCGAGCGCGATTCCGGTGAAGCTCAAGTACCACTACTTCCTTCTTAATAAGGCGGGGAGCGAGTGGGATGGGATGGGGCTGGCGCGAAACCTGGCGGCGTACGTGCCGGCGGATTTCCCCAACGCGGAGCTGGAGCTCGTCGTCGTACTTCCGCCGAAATAGCTGCGGAGAGAGAAGAGAGGAGAGAGGAGAGAGGAAAAGCGGTTTCCGACCAGTGCAGATCTCCCCCGAAGTCGCCGCGCCTTCGCCCTGGAGGCCCTCCATGAATTCCGCCGACCGAGAACGCAGCCTGCTCATCATGCATGGCGCCGGTATCCTCCTGATCGGCCTCCTCACCGGCTTCATGGCCGTGGTCGAGGAACTGGCCGGCAGTCAGCCGACGATCTGGCGCGCGTCGCACGGGGCGCTGCTGCTGGCGGGTGTGTGGCTGCTCGCCAGCGGACCGGTGCTGCCTGCCCTCGTGCTACCCGAGAAGCAGCGACGGGCGCTCTGCTGGTCGCTGCTGGTGATGGGGTACGCCTTCACGTCGGCGGTGCTGATCCAGGCGACGACCGGCGTGCGCGCGCTGTCGCCCCACGGCTCAGTTTGGACATTGATTGCGTATGTCGCCAACCTCGTGACGCCGGCGGCGGGGGTGATTGCGGCGGTGCTGACGGTCGTTGGGGCGCGGGCCGCGCTGAGGAGAGCGGAGTAGCGCTGGTGGTGGCGGTGCAGCCGAAGTAGACGAGAGACAAGAGTCAAAGGACAAGCAAAAGGAGAAAGGAACTCATCCCGCGGGTGAGGTCCCTTCTCCTTTCTGCTTTCTCCCGTCTCCTGTCTTCCGTCTCCCGCTGTTCAGTGCTTCCGCAGCACCAGGAACAGGACCAGCCCGATCATCAGCACGAACAGCCCCACGATCACCCCGACGACAACGCCCAGCTTCGCCTTGACCGCCGCCACCGGATCCGGCGGGGGCGGCACCTGCGGCGCCCGGTACTGCGGCAGCGGTGTCGGTGGCGCCGGCGGCGGATAGGACTGCAGCGGGCTCGCCATCCCCGCCATCGGCGGCATGGGGACTTCGGCACGCTGCATCATCCGGGTGAACTCACTGCCCCCCGCGCTCGGCGGCGGCGCCGAGGGAGGGTAGTTGGAGGCCACCGGAGGCGACGGCGACGCGAAGGGTGAGGGCGGCGCCGGCGGCGGCACCGAGATCGGCGCGAACATCTGGGTGAATTCTCCCGGCCCCTCCTTCGGCTTCCCACTCGGCGGGGGCTGCATCGGCGCCATCGGTGCCGTGGCACCCGGCTTCCGCGCTGGCGGCTCGGCACCGCGCGCCAGCCGCTGCGCCAGGTCATCGTCCGCCGGATTCCTCGGCGACGGCGACGCGGGTTTCGACTGCGCCATGAAAGCTTGAGTGAACTCACCCGGCGCGGCCGCGGGTCTGGATGACTGGGGCGGCGGAGCAGAGGGGCCAGAGACCGACGGCGGCAGATCGGTCGGCTTCGGCGCTGCCGAGAAGAGCTGGGTGAACTCGCCGGGCTGATCGGCGGGCCTGGGAGGTGCCTTTGCCGCGGGCGGCGGCGCAAAGGCCGGCGGGGTCGCAGTCGGAAGGCCACCTTGCTTCGGCGCCGATGGCGGCGGCTTGATTGGCGCGAAGAGCTGAGTGAATTCACCGGGCTCCGCCGCGGGCGGGCGGTCAGGCGGGCCGGCGGGCGGGCGGGCAGGTGGTTCGAGCTTCGCGACCGGCAGATCCGCCGGCGGCTGGGCGGGCGCGAAGAGCTTGGCGAATTCGCCCGAG
>DATEHG010000027.1:0-7838 GCA_035279705.1 Gemmatimonadales bacterium | reverse complement strand
CCACCCACCACCCCCCAGCCCACCCGCATCCGCCTTTCCACCGCGCCTGGCAGTCGCGCCGCATTGCGCCGCGGCTCCCGCCGGGCGACAATTGCAGCAATTCACCTCCATCAGACCGCTTGAGTGGGACGAGTCAGGCTGACCCTGCGGCGGCCGGGGCCACCGAAGATCGACGCATTCCCCGAACCTCGAGGACCGGCCATGCTCAACCCCCGCAAACTGAAAGAGCTCCCCGATTTTTCCCTGGTCCTGGGCGGGCCGCTCTTTCAACTCTTCCGCAAGGCCCATCTCGCCGGCGACGGCCTGGAACTCCTCCGGCGCCGGGTGCTGGTGCTGGCGGCGCTGTCCTGGCTGCCTCCCCTCGTGCTGTCGGTGTACGAGGGCCACCTGCTCGGGGGAGTGCGGATTCCCTTCCTCCACGACGTCGAGACGGCCGTCCGCTTCCTCGTCACCCTGCCCGCCATGATCGTCGCCGAGATGGTGGTGCATGCCCGGCTGCGTCTCGTGATTTCGGAATTCATCGAGCGGGACCTGATCCCGGAGGACCAGCTCGATCGATTCTATGCCGCGATCGATGCGGCAGTCCGGCAACGGAACTCCGTGGTGGTCGAAGTAGGCATGATCGTGCTGATCTATTCGCTGGGCCTTGCGGCGTGGCGGAACGGCGTGGCGCTGCCGGTCGACTCCTGGTATGCGCTGCTGGTCGACGGGCGCCCCCATCTGACCATGGCCGGGAGCTGGCTCTCGCTGGTGAGCATTCCGATTTTCCAGTTTCTCTGGCTGCGCTGGGGCGGCCGCCTGGTCATCTGGTACCGTCTCATGTGGCGCATATCCCGCCTGAATGTGCGGCTGTCGGCCGTCCACCCCGATCGCGCCGGCGGCCTCGCCTTTCTCACCGGCAGCGCGCGGGCACTCATACCCCTGCTGTTCGGCCTGGGCGCGTCGCTTTCGGGCTGGATCGCCAACCGGGTGCTGTTCGACGGGCAGAGCCCGCTCGCCTTCCAGGCCGAGGCCATTACCCTGGTGGTACTGCTCATCCTGGTCGCGCTGGGCCCGATGCTCTTCTTCTGGCCGAAGCTCCTCGAGGCCACCCGCGTGGGTGCCCTGCTCTACGGGCGCCTGGCCGCCAGCTATACCCGGCAATTCCAGGAGAAGTGGATCGACCAGGGGGCTACGACCGATGATCAGTTGCTCGGCAGCGGGGACATCCAATCCCTGGCCGATCTCGGCAACAGCTTTGCCTTTGTGGCCCAGACGCGGCCCGTTCCCTTCGGCAAGGACGTCCTCATCGGGCTGACGGTGGCCACCGTGGCGCCGCTCGCGCCCCTTGTCCTGGCCGTGATCCCGCTGAAGGAGCTGGTCGGCAAACTGGTGCATATGGTGCTCTGAGGTGCGGTTCGCCCTGCCGCGGCCGGCGCGGCTGGCGGCGACGGCCGCCCTGATTGCCGCCTCACTTGGAGCGCAGACGCCACCTCCGCGGGTCCTCCTGGTCAGCGAGTACGGGCGGATTCCCGCCATCGCCATCATCGACAGCGTGTTCCAGCGGGAGCTCACCGATTCGGTGCGCGGCATCCGCTACGACGCGGAATTGCTCGATGTGACCCGCTTCCGTGATTCGGCATTCACCACCCGGACCCTCGCCTACCTCGGTCAGAAGTACGCCACCGATCCGCCGGGGGTCATCCTCGCGGCGGGGTTTCAGGGGGTGAGCCTGGCCGACCGGCTCAGGCGCCAGAGCTTTCCGCACGCGGCCATCGTCTTCCTGGGAGTCGACGAACGGCTGCTGGACAGCCTTCCCCGCAATGCGCCGATGACCGGCGTCTCGCTGCGGTATGACTTCGCCGGAACGGCGCGCGCCATCCGGATCCTCCAGCCTCGCGTCACCCGGATCGTCGTGATCTCCGGTCTCGGCGCTTTCGATCTGCAGTGGCTCCCGGTGGCGCACCGCGAGATCGCGGCGGAAGGGTATGCGGTGAGAGACCTGGTCGGCCTCCCGCTCAGGGAGCTGTGTGACTCGGTGGCCCGCCTCCCGGACAACACCGCCATCGTGTTCGTCAACATTTTCCGTGACCGCGAGGGGAACCGCTATACCGGCCGCCAGGCGGGTCAGGCCATTTCGCGGGCGGCATCGGTGCCGGTGTACTCGGTGCACGATATCGGACTGGACGCGGGGGTCGTCGGCGGCCACCTGACCAGCTACCGGGCGCAGGCAGAGATCGCGGTCGGGATCACCCGGCGCGTGCTGGCGGGGGAGTCCCCCGCCTCGATACCCGTGGTCCGCGAAGGGGCGCAGCACTACCAGTTCGACTGGCGACAACTGCGGCGATGGCATTTCTCCGAGCGAAGCCTTCCGCCGGAAAGCCAGATCTTCTTCCGCGAACCCACCTTCTATGAGCGCTTCCGCCTCGAGGTCATCGGCGTGGCGCTGGCGCTGATTGCGCAGGCCGCGCTGATCGCGGCCCTGCTGGCCGCCCGCCGGCGCCAGCGGAGGGCCCAGGCCGAGGTGGAGCGGCGGCTGCGCCTCGAAAAGCTGGTCAGCGAGCTTTCCAGCTCCTTCGTCGAAATCCCCATCGAGCAGACTGAAGCCGCCATGCAGCACTGGCTCAGCCGCCTGCGCGAGTCCTTCGAGGTGGACCGGGCCCGCCTGGCGCGGTTCCGTGCTGACGGCAGCCTGGCCCATGTGACCATGTCCGCCGCGCCAGCCGTGACGGAAGGGAGTGAAGGGCTCGATCTGCCCAGCCAGCAGATGCCTGAGCTCGTCGGCCGCCTCTATCATGGGGGGCAGCTGCGGGTGGCTTCGGTGGACCGCGAGCTCACCGACTATCCCGCCGACCGGGAGCTGCTCCGCCGGCTGGGCACCCGGTCGGTGCTCGCCCTGCCGCTGCCGGGGAAGGACCGGGCGCTGGGGGCCATATCCCTCGGAATGCTGCAGCGGGAGCGAGTCTGGACCGATGCCGAGGTGCAGGAACTGACGCTCGTCGCGGAGGTGTTCAGTAACGTGCTCCGCCGCCAGGATGCGGAAGCCGAAATCGACCGGCAGTCGCAGGTGGCGGCGCACGCCAGCCGCGTGGCGACGCTGGGAGAACTGGCCGCCTCGCTGGCGCACGAGCTCAACCAGCCGCTCACCGCAATCCTGAGCAACGCCAACGCCGCCCGGCGCTTCCTGGAAGCCGATCCACCGGACCTCGCCGAGGTGCGGAGCACCCTGGCCGACATCGCCGCCGACGACCGGCGGGCCAGCGACATCATCGCGCGGATGCGGGCCATGCTGCGCCGTGGAGAGCTGGTGCGCCGCCCGCTCGATCTCAACGAGCTGGTGGCGGACGCGGTGCGCCTCGCCGCGGGTGACGCGGTGCTGAAGCAAGTCCGGATCGATACCCGCCTCGCCTCAAGCCTCCCACCCGTGGAGGGAGATCCGGTCCAGCTGCAGCAGGTGGTGCTCAACCTGGTGCTCAACGGCCTCGACGCGTCGGCCGACCAGCCGCATCCCCGGTTCGTCACCCTGACCACGGCCCGCAGCGGCGAGGAAGTGACCCTCAGCCTCCGCGACCGGGGCAAGGGGATTCCCGTCAATGCTCTCAAGCGTATTTTCGAACCGTTCTACACCACCAAGGATTCCGGGCTCGGTATGGGCCTCTCGATCAGCCGGTCGATCGTCGAAGCGCATGGCGGCCGGATCTGGGCGGCCAACAATGAAGACGGAGGAGCCACGGTGGCTTTCGCCATCCCCGTGAAGAACGGCAGCGCCGCATGAGCCAGCCGCCGATCGTCCACCTGGTGGACGACGATGAAAGCGTACGCCGGGCCCTGACCCGTCTCCTCACCGCGGCGGGCCACCGGGTCACGGCGTACGAATCGGCCGGCGCCTATCTCTCGGCCGAAGTGGCGGAGGGCCCTGGCTGCCTGGTGCTCGATGTGCGGATGCCGGAGGTCGGTGGACTCGAACTGCAGCAGCAGCTGGCCCGCTCCAGCCGTGAACGGCCCATCGTGTTCATCTCCGCCCACGGCGATGTGCCGACGAGTGTGCGGGCCATGAAGGCCGGAGCAGTGGACTTCCTCACCAAGCCGGTCGGGGAAGAGGAGCTGCTGTCGGCGGTCGCCCGGGCTTTGAGCCGCGATACCGAGGAGCGGCTCAAGCGCGAGGCGGACCAGACCCTCTGGGACCGGGTGGCCCGGCTGTCCGCGCGGGAGCGGAAGATTTTCGAGCTCGTCAGTTCGGGATTGCTCAACAAGCAGATCGGGGCCCGGCTCGGCACCGGCGAGCGCACCGTGAAGCTGCACCGCGCCCGCGTCATGAAGAAGCTCGGGGCCGAATCGACCGCCGACCTGGTCCGCATCGCCGAGCGCCTGGGAATCGAGGACCGGGGCGTTTCGCCGCTCGACATCCGGAAGCAGTGATCTGCCGTGCCGCAGCGGATCGCCATCGTCGATGATGACCCCGGTGTCCGCCAGGCACTGAATCGCCTGCTGCGCTCCGCAGGATACGAAGTGGTCACCTTCGCGTCCGGCGAGGAGTTTCTGGAACTCGGCTACCCGATGATGGCGGACTGCCTGGTGCTCGACCTGCATCTGGGCGGCATCACCGGGATCGAGCTCGAGGAGGCGCTCAATGTCCGCGGCATCGGCCTGCCGGTGGTGTTCATCACCGCTCACGACGAAGGGAGCGTGCGGCTGCGGCTTGAGCAGGCGCACGCCGGGGCGGTGCTGCAGAAGCCCTTCGACGATGAAGCCCTCCTCGCGGCGATCCGCCTCGTGACGCTACCCGCCACCTGATGGCTTCCGGGGACGCCGGTCCCCGGCATATTCAAGCTTGGGCCTCACAATTATCCTCAACTTCTGAGGCGCGGATGTCGGCCGAACACCTGTCGCATTTCGGGCTCTACAGCGGGATTTCGGCGCTGCTGCTGTTCACCCTGATGCTCGTCTGCGAGGAACTGGGCCATCGTCTGGCGGTGCGCAAACGGGCGGTGGGGGCACAGATTTCCCAGGGCTTGGCGGTGGTGGAGAGCGCCGCGTTCGGCCTGCTGGCCCTGCTGCTGGCCTTCACCTTTGCCAGCGCGGCTTCCCGGTTCGAGACCCGGCGCCAGCAGATCACCGAGGAGGCCAACGATATCGGCACCGCGTGGCTGCGGATCGACCTCCTGCCCGCCGAGGTGCAGCCGGAGATGCGGAACCTCTTCCGCGACTACGCCGATGCCCGGATCGCCGCCTTTGCCAGCCTTCCCGACGTCACCGGCTTCCAGCGGGGAGTGGACAGCGCCGTGGCCCTCCAGGACGGCATGTGGAGCCGGGCGGTGGCCGCGACCTCCGGCCAGACCGGTCCGCAACTGCTCGTGCTGCCCGCATTGAACGAGATGTTCGACATGGCCAATACCAGGACGATGTCGACCAGGGTCCACCAGCCGGAAGCGATCTTCTATCTGCTGGTGATTCTCAGCCTGTGCTGCTCCTTCCTCGCAGGCTACGGCATGGCGGATCCCGATGGCCGCGACTGGGTGCACCTCATCGGATTCGCGGCCGCGATCGCGATCAGCGTGTACGTCGTGTACGACCTCGAGTATCCGAGAGCCGGACTGATCCGGTTGAGCGACATGGATCATGTGATGGCCAGCCTCAGGGCCAGCATGCACTGAACGGGCGGTACTGGCGGAGGGTCCGGCCGAGGGCTACCCTAAGTCAGTTGCCTTCCTGCGAGCGCTGGCCGAAGCGCTCCACCTGATCGGGGGACTCATGCCGAGCCTTCGGCTCCGCTGCCAGCTGGCCGTCGTACTGCTCCTGCTTTCCGCGGGTGGCCCGCTGGCCGCCCAGCAGCCGGCGGACACTTCCGAGCGCACCGTTCCGCAGCGCGACCTGTTCGACGTCCTCTACCAGATCCTGGGCAAGAAGGTCAGCAACGACACGCTGGTGCCCTTGCCGCAGGGCAAGGCTGTCTTCACCGTTCTGCCCGTTATTGCCGTGGATCCGGCTACCGGTCTCCGCCTGGGCGCGGCCCTCGACGGCGTGGTGCGGCTGGGGCCGATCGAGACCACCAAGCTGTCCCGCCTGGGCGTGTCCGCAAGCTACGGGACCACGGGCCAGTTCAACCTCACCGTTCCCACCACGATCTGGTTCAGCGGCAGCAATACGGGGCTCCAGGGCGACTGGCGTTACCTCAACATGAGCCAGAACACCTACGGCCTGGGCCCGCTCCAGCCTGACTCCCTGGCTGACAACCTCAGCTTCCAGCTGCTCCGGTTCTACGAGACCGGGTACAAACGCGTGGCCCAGAACTTCTACGCGGGGCTGGGCTACCATTTCGATCGCTACTTTGAGATTCACGACCCCAACTCGGCGACGGGACCGAGTGCGTTCAAGGACTACAACGGTGGAGTCGACGTCACGGCAACGAACTCTTCCGGCTTCACGGTCTCTCTCCTGTACGAGTCGAGGGATTCACCGGTCAATCCGAAAAAGGGGTACCTGATCCAGGCCGACCTGATGCTGCTTCCGACCTGGCTGGGCAGCGATGACGACTGGCAGGCATTCCGGCTGGAGTTCCGGGCGTATCCATGGCTCGACCGGCGGGGGCGGACCATCCTGGCCACCCAGTTCTGGGCCTGGAGTACGGTGGGCCACACGCCGTACATGGAGCTGCCGGCGATCGGGTGGGACAAGGATGGCAGGACAGGGCGCGGCTACGTGCAGGGACAGATCCGCTCGCCGAGCATCTGGTACGCCGAGGCGGAACTGCGGCAGCAGCTGACCAAGAATGACCTGCTGGGCGGGGTAGCGTTCGTGAACCTGACCAGCGCTGCGGAGATCGGGGGAGCCCGGCTGGACGCGCCCGACCCCGGCTACGGGATCGGGTTGCGCTTCAAGTACGCCAAGCACATCGGGGCCAACATCACCGCGGACCTGGCCTTCGACAAGCAGGGCAGGACCCGCTTCTACCTCAGCACCGGCGAGGTGTTCTAGCTACTCCGCCAGCAGCAGCCGCTTGGCCTGGGTCAGCCCCTTGAGCCGCTCGCCGTCGAGCTTCGGGTACGAAAGGTTGAGCGAGGCCAGCGCGTCGATCACCGCCGCGGCCACCACGACCCGGGTGTACCACTTGTTGTCCGCCGGCACCACGTACCAGGGCGCATACGCGGTGGCGGTGTTCCGGATGGTTTCCTCGTACGCCTTCATGTAGTCCTTCCAGAAGCCCCGCTCCTTCACATCCGAACCGGAAAATTTCCAGTTCTTGCTCTTGTCCTCGATCCGGTCGAGGAAGCGCCGCTTCTGCTCGCCGTGGGACACGTTGAGGAAGAACTTGCGGATGACCGTGCCGTTGGCGGAGAGGTAGCGCTCGATGGCCCGGATATCCCGGAAGCGCTCGTCCCAGATCTTCGAGGTGATCAGCTCGCGGGGCAGCTTCTGGCCCATCAGGAAGTCCTCGTGGACCCGCACCACCAGCGTTTCCTCATAGTACGACCGGTTGAAGATGCCGATGCGCCCCCGCTCCGGCAGCTCCTTCATGCAGCGCCACATGTAATCGTGGTCCAGGTCGTCCGAGGTGGGGGACTTGAACGACACCACCTGGCACCCCTGCGGGTTGACCCCCGACATCACGTGCTTGATGGCGCCGTCCTTCCCCGCGGCGTCCATGGCCTGGAACACCAGCAGCACCGACCAGCGGTCCTGGGCGTAGAGAATGTCCTGGAGCGCGGCCAGCGCCTCCACCCCGGTCTCCAGGATTTCGCGGGCCTTGTCCTTGTCCTTCTTCTTCACCGGGCCGGTATCCCCCGGATCGAAGTCCTTGAGCCGGAACCCGGATCCGTCACGGACGCGATAGAGCTTGGCGAATTTCCGGGCCCGCTTGA
>DATEHG010000026.1:0-5681 GCA_035279705.1 Gemmatimonadales bacterium | reverse complement strand
AGTACCTGATCGGAACCCGGCCAGCCCGCCCCCACTACCCGCCGAGCCGATACGGGGTAAGATTCCCGCCTGCCGAAGTACTTCCATTCATCACGACAATCCCGGTGTTCCGTCCTATGCCGAGTGCACGCCGCTCGTGTTATGGCCTGCTGCTGCTTGCCGTCCTCGCCACTCAGGCGCGGGCGCAGCAGGCCGCGGCCTCCCCGCAATCGGACTGGGGTCTGCAGGGCTCATTCGGGATCGGCGGAGGGGACAAACTGGGTTTCGCGGGAACTGCCACGCTGGGCCCCCGCTACAAGGGAAACCTGATCTCAGTCCGGGGCACCTTGGGGCAGGGAATCCTGAGTTCAGACGGGACCCGATCTCCGGTCTGGGACGTCGGCCTCATGTACGGGCGGCGTGCTTGTTCACCGGGGGCGTGCTTCGGGTTCGCCGTGGGACCCGGCGTAGCGGGTGTGATGGAGGACTCCCTGAATACCGGCACCCTGATCCGGCACACCACTGGTGCGTTCCTCTGGCAGCTGTCGCTCCAGGGGACGATCAGCCACACCGCGTCGCTCGGCCTTACCTTCGTCGGCAACCGCAACGCCCACCAGAACTTCTGGGGACTCATGCTGGGCATGCAGTTCGGCATGCCCTGGCACGGCGTGTCCTCCGACGACGAGGAGTAAGCCCTCTCCCTAGTCCAGGGGCTCACGGCGCACGCCGGCCGCGCTCCTGGTCGACCAGACGGGATCGCCGCCGCTCGATCCCCTGCTCTCCTCGAGTTGCGCCACGATCCCGGGCGCCTGCCCCTCGGGCAGCAGCGCGATCACTGCCCCACCCCATCCGGCGCCGGTCAGCCGGGCTCCCAGTCCACCCAATTCCGTGATCCGTGCCACCAGGGCGTCCGCCTCGGGGCAACTCGACTGGAAGTAGTCGCGCAGGGAATGGTGCCCTTCGACGAGCAGGCGACCGAGCGTAGTCAGATCGCCTTTCCGGAGCGCGGCCGCGGCGGCGCGGGTCCGGATGACTTCGGACACGACGTGGCGGACTCGAGACTCGAGTGGCGGCGGGAGGATGCGGGTCCAGGCCTCCGCCGGGTCTCCGGCAAGATCCGCCAGTGAGGCGGCGCGCACCCCGCGGTCATGCAGCATGGCGAGGGCTTCGGTGCATTCGTGGCGCCGGCGGGCGTACTCGCCGTCGACCAGGCGGCGCGACACGCCGGTCTCGATCACCCAGATGCGTTCGGACATCGGCACCTTCATGACCGTTCCCGGGCCGGTCTCGAACAGGATCGCCGATCCTCGCGCGGAGAGCGCGATGGCGGTCTGGTCCAGCCGGCCGCACGGCACACCCACTTCGTCGTGCTCCGCCGTCCAGGCGAATTCGATCAGTGCCTCGGCAGTCAGTTTCCGACCGGCCATGAGCGCCAGGGCCTTGGCCGTGGCCAGACAGAGCGCAGCCGAGGAGGACAGCCCTGCCCCGATGGGCAGTGCGCTGGCAACCGCAATGCGCGCACCACCCAGACTGATCCCGCTTCGCAGCATGACCCTGGCGACACCGCGCGGATAGTCGGTCCAGGTCCCGGTGGGTGGCGCCGCGGGATCGAACGGGATGAGGACGCCATCGAGCGCGGAGACAGCTTGCCACTCGCCGGCGGGGGCGGCAACGACGGCCGTGCGCCGTTCGATGGCAAAGGGGAGCGTCGGGCCGCCGTTGTAGTCGGTATGTTCCCCCAGGAGATTGATCCGTCCCGGCGCGGATGCCGCCACCGAGGGACGACTGGCAAACCGTTCCTGGAACAGCGAACTTGCTTGGCGAAGCGGCGAGGCGCCCGTCATGCCGGAGTGTACCCCGGGACCTCGAATAGGAGAAGCCGCCGAGAAACGCGGACGGGGCGCGGAAGGACGCGGATCGCTCCGGCCCATACCCCACCTTCAAGTTCGCCAGGATCCATTCTTGAGATCAGGAATGAATGCGCCGCGGTAACCCGGTGACGCCTCTTGCGGCGGACGATCGGGACTTTCCGCGACTCTCCGCGCTGTTCCGCGGCCTGCTGGTGTTTCTGGCGGTGGGGACCTCGCCCCTGGCCGCTCAACTCGAGCAGGTCACGGTGCCCAAGGGCCAGGTGCGGGCGGAAGTCGGGGGAGATTTCGTCAACTGGGATCGCCGCTTCCGCGACGGCGCCACCGAGGAGTGGAACGCCGATTTCTCGAGCGACAGTCTCGGCAGTGACCGCATTCCCGAACTGGCCCCCGCCGAGGGCGTCCTGGGGCGGATCCTCGGCCAGTCGGGGTTCCGGTTTTCAATCGGCAAGACGTCGGCCACCGAACTGGTCAACGTCGGCACGCTGAACCTGGGCCTCGCGCTGGGACTCACCCGCCGACTCACCTTGTTCGGCCGGCTGCCCATGGTGCGGGCCCGGGCCCAGCCTCGGGTGGTGTTCACGGGGGATTCGGTCGGCTTCAATCCGGCCAGCGCCACCTTCGGGAGCGGGACCGGCGCTTCGGCCAGCCAGCTTTTCTTCACCGATTTCACTCACGCGCTCGATACGCTGCAGAACCGGATCTCCGGCGGGTTCTACAGCGGCGCCGAGCTCGTCCTGGCCCAGCAGACGCTCACCAGCGGGCAGCTGCTGCGCGCGCAGCTCGACACGCTGACCCGTCTCGAGAGCGACAATGCGCCGTTCCTCCCCCTGACCCAGAGTGCCACGGGCCAGGCCCTGCACGGCAAGGTCGGCGCAGTGCAGAATGCGCTGGCGACGCTGCAGGTAGCGGGCTTCACCGATTCCCTCCCCCTCCCCGACACACCGCTCAGCCAGGCGGACTTCGACCAGTTCCTGAGTGATCCGTCGGGCGCCGTCGCCGCGCGCGCCCCCCAGGAAACGCTTTACTGGTATCTGGGCAACATCGAGCTCGGGGGGAGCTACAGCATCCTGGATCACTGGGACCGGCCAGGGCATCTCGGCGGCATCCGGCTTGCCGGCCGCGCGTCGCTCACCCTGCCGACGGCGCGCCTCGACCAATCCAGCGACTTCTTCGACGTGGGTACGGGCACGGCGGGGTACGCACTCAATCTCGGATTGATTGCCGATCTCGGAAGCAAGAGCTGGGGAGCCCGGATCGAGGGTGGATACGTGCGCCGCTTCACGGTCCTCAGGGTGCGGCGGATCGCGCTCCCGACTCAACCCTACGCTTACGTCTACCGGCAGGCCAACCTTTCGCTCGACATGGGAGACGACCTGTCGCTCGCCCTGCAGCCGTTCTTCCGGCTGACGCCCGCCTTCGCCATCACGGCGGGGGTCAACTACACCCATCAGGGTCCGAGCAAGTACACCTATTATCAGCCGGTCGACTCGCTGGCGGGGCTCAACCCGGCCGATCTCGCGGTCGACTCCCAGATCAGCTGGCTGTCATTGAGCGGGGGTGTCACGTTCACGAGCCGGGGCGTCAATCGGCCGGGAGGCGGAGTTCCGGTCGAAGCCAACTGGCACTACGGCCAGACGATCTCGGCGAGCGGCGGGCGGGTTCCGAAGACGCAGTTCACGACCCTTTCGCTGCGGCTGTACTTCTCTCTCTGGCACTAGCCAGCAGGGCGCCGGCATGGCGCCGCGCAGTATCGGCGTCCGCATCGCCCAGCATGCGGGCCAGCTCGCCGATCCGGTCCTCACCGTGGATCGGCGCCACATCGCTGGTGGCCACGCCGCCACGGGGCTTCTTCGACACCACCAGGTGACGATCCGCCTGCGCCGCGATCTGCGGCAGGTGCGTGATCACCAGCACCTGGCGTCGCTCCGCCACCCGGGCGAGTGACTCACCCACCCGGCTTCCCACTTCTCCCCCGATACCCTGGTCGACTTCGTCAAAAATCAGCGTCGGCACCGCATCGTGCTGGGCCAGCACCACCTTCAGGGCGAGCATCAGGCGTGACAGCTCTCCACCCGAAGCCGTGCGAGCGAGCAGCTGCGGCTCATGGCCGGCGTTCAGCCGGACCAGGAATGCGACTGACTCCGCACCGGACGCGGCCGGGACGTCCAGCGCGGGGAGAGCAACCTCGAGCCTGCCGTCCTTGAGGCCGAGCGGCGGCAGGAGCTTCGATACCGCGCGGGCGAGGCGTCCGGAGGCCTCGCGCCGCCGTTCGCTCAATTGCGTTGTGGCCGCCGCCAGCGCCACAGCGGCCTGTTCACTCCGGTGGGCCAGTCCCTGCAGGTCAAGCTCAGCCCGGTCCACCAGGTCCAGCTCCTCGGCGGCCTCGGAGCGGGTCCGGAGCACCGCGGCAACATCGGCGCCGTACTTCTGGGTCAGCTTGCCGATCAGATCCCGCCGGCGTTCCACTTCGTCCTGGCGGCCGGGATCCTGGCTGATGCCGCCGGCGTATTCATCGGCGGCTCGCGCCAGCTCGGTGAGATTGGTGAATCCCGCATCCAGCATCTCGCGCCACGCCGCCACCGATTGATCGATCCGTTCAAGCTGACCGAGGGCACGCTCCGCGTCGCGCAAGGCGCGGAGGGCACCGCCCTGCTCCCCCTCAAGCGCAGCATTCAGCCGGGTGGCTGTCTCGATCAGCGCTCCCGCATGCCGCAGCCGCCGCGACTCCGACTCGAGCGATTCCTCCTCGCCCGCCTTGAGCCGGGCGACATCGATTTCGGCGACCACGTGGCGCAGGTAATCGGCCCGGCGGCGCACCTCATCCCGCCGCTCGCGCAGTGCGCGCGCCTCCGACTCGACCTCGGCCAGTGCCTGGTGCGCCGACGCCACCCTGGCACGTTCGGCTTCGGCCCCGGCGAAGGCATCGAGAATGTCCCGCTGGGCCTCCGCCCTGAGCAGCGACTGGGTCTCGTGCTGCCCGTGGAGGTCCACCAGCGCCGAGCCGAGTTCCCCGAGCACGGCGAGCGTCGTGGCACTGCCATTCACCCAGGCCCGAGATCGGCCCTCGGCGGACACTTCGCGCCGAATGATGATCCGGCCGTCTTCGGGAGTGAGGCCGAGCGCATCGAGACGCTGGCGGAAATTCCGGTCGGGTTCGTCGAACACCCCCTCGACGACGGCGCGCGCCGCCCCCGGCCTCACGCTCGCGCTGTCTGCGCGGCCGCCGAGGAGGAGGGCGACGGCGTCGACCAGGAGAGACTTGCCCGCCCCGGTTTCACCGGTGAGCACATTGAGGCCCGGCCCGAGCTGGAGGGTCACATCCTGGATGGTGGCCAGGTCGCGAACCCTGAGCTCGGTGATCATCGCACGACCTCGCGGTCGTCGAGGTCGCCCCACTTGAGCTTCTGCCGCATGCGGCTGAAGTACCCCTCGGTGCCAAGCCGGACCAGGCAGACGGCGCTTGGTGAGCGTCTGACGAACACCCGGTCTCCCGGCGCGAGGGTGGCCCCGACCTGCCCGTCGTGGGAGACGAACAAATCGTCGGCCCAGGGATGGATGGGATCAATGCAGATGGTCTGGGTCCCGGGGACCACCACCGGCCGGACCGCGAGCGTATGGGGGCAGACCGGGGTGATCGTCATCGCCTCCACGCCCGGGGCCACGATGGGCCCTCCGGCGCTGAGCGAATAAGCCGTCGAGCCGGTCGGCGAGGAGACGATGATGCCGTCCGCGCTGTACGGACCGAGATCCTCTTCATCCACCAGGACGCGGACCCGGATCACCCGCGCCACGCCGGCCTTGTGCACCGCGACGTCATTGAGCGCCTGGTGC
>DATEHG010000025.1:0-7504 GCA_035279705.1 Gemmatimonadales bacterium | reverse complement strand
CAGCGCCGAGTCGAGGTTCCCATCCCACGAGAGCAGAATGCCGACGCGGTAGTTGGCCCGGGCAAAGCCGGGATTCTCGGCCAGTGCCCTTTCGTAGGCGCTACGGGCCAGCTTGAAGTCGCCCGCGGCCCACGCGGAGTCGCCGAGGCGCACCTGCGCCTGGAGCGAAGCGGCTCCCAGGAGGAGAAGAGCGGCGAACCGCAGCGATAGGCGACAGCTCACTGCGTGGCCCACACGGCCTTGAGCGAGTCGTAGAGCGGCTTGAGCCGCTGATGCCACTTCGGCGTCTCCCACCCCTGCCATGTCCAGGTCTTGAAGTCTCCGGCGCGCCAGCGGCCATCAACCAGGGCAGGGAGCGCGGCCACCGGGTGGCCGCTGTCCTTGCCGAGGATCACCGCGCCGATGCGGAATCCATCCGAGCGGGCGGTTCCGATGCCGTCCTTCACCGAGTCCTCGTACAGCAGGGTGCGGGTGGATGGATCGCTCACGTTGATGAGTCCCCAGGGCAGCCGGACCTCCATCAACCCTGCCGCGCGGTCGTAGTACCAGTCGGAGAGGGTCGAGGCCGCGTCCGTGCCCGCCTTGAGGCGGCCGCGGTCGTACCCCTTCGAGGGGAAGAAGCGTCCGTCGCGGCCGAACCGCGCCCGGTTGGTGATCACGAACAGCGAGTCGAACTTGCCATCGTCCCGCGAGGTGATCGTGATCGGCCGCCGGGCAAAGCGGCCATAGTCATCGCCGTCCACGACGCCTGTGCGACCGACATACGGGTTGTAGTCGGGAGTGATCCGCAGGCTGCCATCACCCGCCGAGGTGAACTCGGCCAGGAACTCGAAGCCGATTTCGCTGGCGGGTCCGCCCTGCAGCCGGTGCTGGCCGAGTTCGGCGCGGTAGGTGTCGAGCGCCAGGCGGATACTGAGGGAATCCCACGGGAAGTCGCGACCCGCCAGCCCGGGGAACTCGAGCGCGAGATAGAGATACGACTCGTCCGAACCCACCCGCAGCTTGCCCGGACGGGCACCCGCCGCGTCTCCAGCCGACGAGAGCTCGTCCAGCGCCCGCCAGCGCGCAGGATCGCCGCCGAGCGACGGAGTCGTTGCCTCGTCTCCCGCATACAGCCCCAGGATGCCGTAGTTCTGTTCGGCGTCCATCATGTTGTGCCACTGCCGGGTGTTCTCCAGCGGGATTTCGTAGTCGATCACGATCCAGTTCTTCTTGAACCACTCATCAAGCCAGGCAAAGATGATCGCGCCCGCGAGGCCGGCCTCCCGGATCTCACGGGTCAGCCGGGCGTTGATCGCGGCCTGGGCAATCTCGTCATGGCCGCCGTGATCCCACCCCTGGGGCTGCAGGTGCGCATCGCCCCGGCTGGAGGGAACGCCGTACTCGGCGATGATCAGCGGAATCCCGGCGTGGTGCCGCTTGAGCTCGCGCAGATACCCCATGTAGTTCGAGCGCCCCTCCGACGAGGTGGCCGTGTCATAGGTCAGCTCGTTGATCATGAAGTCGGGGTAATAGGGGTACGCGTGGAACGAGGCGAACCACCCGGCGGGATTGGCGGTGGTCGGCTTGATCAGCATCGCGTCGATGCCGATGGCGTCGTTCTCGTACTCGTGGCTGCTGCGGGGAATGCTCCGCCCCGCCTTGGCCCGCCACGCCGCCTCCTGGTCGGAGGTGGCTTCGCTCTGATGGGTCAGCGGGTCGAGGGTGGGCCAGTTGGTGTAGGCGATCGGCTTGATGGCGTTCCAGCTGTCGACTTCATAGGCCAGCATGTAGTCGCACTGCTCGGCCATCCACGCCTCCATCGCGGGGGCGGAGGCGGCAGTGAGAAATCTCCCCTTGAATGGGCGATGCCTCTGGTGCACCGCATCGAACGCCTTGACCGCGAACGGCTCCCACTCGCGCCCCAGGATGTATCCCAGGACCCAGCGGGACACATCGGCGTCGTACGTTCCGCTGGCGTGACCCGGACGGGGTGGCAGCTCCGTGTGGCCATGGAGCAGGTTGACCACCCGGCGCATCTCTGCGCGGAACTGTTCCTTCCACTGGGCGTTGTCGAAATCGTCCTCGGGCGGCAGCTCGGTCCAGACGCCGGAAATGAGCCAGAACAGCTGGTCGGGATGGGTCACGTTCCACCCGCGCAGCGCCCGGTAGAATGAGGGCGGCAGCACGGTGTACACCCGCAGCGTGTTGGCGTTCATCCGCGCCAGGGTATCGAGCCACCCGGCGTAGGTCTGTGAGTCGGGAGGGAATTCCGAGGGATACTTCCCCGGCATCGCCACGCCCATGTTCACGCCATGGATGTAGAACGGTTTCCAGCCGGTGGCGGTGGGAATCTCGAAGCTTTCGCCCCGGGTGCGGGCGTCCACCCGAAGCTTGGCCGGGCGGACCTTGGGTCCGAGCGGCGGGCGCTGCCAGTCGGGGCTCACCCGGTCGAGCATCGAGCGGATTTCGCCGTTCTTCGGGTCCAGCCTGATGGCGCGACGGCCGGCGGCGACCGCGGCCTTCTGATCGTTCCGCCTCAGCGACGCCAGCGCCAGCCCGGACCAGCCATCAGCATCCGCCGAATCGGTGTATACCACCACCCTGAACAGCGATTCGGCCGCCTCGAGGCGGTTCTGCCGGAGCAGGACATAGCCCAGCCCGTTGCGGGCGTCCTGGCTGGCGGGGCAGCGGGAGAGGGCGGTTTGAAACCTGACCGCCGCCGCCGCCACCGAGTCCTGGCGGTAGAGTTTCCAGCCGGCCTCGGCGTCGGAGCCGGCCGCGCGCGGACATCCGCTCTGGGCCGCGAGCGGGGCAGGGAGGAGGGCCAGCAGGAGGAGCGGCGCGAGTCTGCGCCACCGTCCGCTCCGGGTTAGCTTTCCGCGCATGGCAGGTATCATCATGCGCCCGGCGCTTGCAAACAAGGCGAACGACGACTCTCGATCGGAAAGGATGGCGGGATGGTGACGAGCATGACCACGGAGGCGACGCGGGCCCTGGGGCGGGAACTGATAGACACCTTCGGGAAGGGGTGGCAGAAGGGCAACGTCGATCTCCAGCTCTCCATCTTCAGCGAGACCGCCGTCTTCATCGAGACCCCGTTCGCCGAGCCGATCGAGGGGCTCCAGGGAATCCGCGGCTACTGGGGCGACATTCCCGCCCACCAGGCCGAGATCACCTTCAATTCAGGGGAAATCTTTTCGGTGGGCCCCTGGTTCTCGACCGAGTTCAAGGTCACCTACCGCCGCCGCCGCACCGGGGAATGGGTCGAGGCCAAGGGCGCTCTGTTCTGCGAGACGGACGGCGAGAAGGTGACCGAGATGAGGATGTACTGGCATCGGAGGTAGGCCTTGGGGATCGATAGCCGGGGTTGTGCCGATGCTGGGTGAGCGGTAAGCGGTGAGCGGGAGCCGCGACGACTCATGGAGTGCCCACTGGCCTGAGTACTGGATGGAGGGCTGTGCCTCCCGCTCACTGCTCACCCCGATTCGCCCTCACACCGCAACCGAAAGCCAGACTCTTTTCCCGCTCACCGGTTACTACCCCAGCTGCTGCTTCCTCGCGTAGCTCATCCCCCACTCCATCAGTTCCGCACTCCGCAGCCCGACGCGCATCGCTTCGCTGACCGCGTCCTCCTCCTCCATCCCCATGTCGAGAATCAGGTAGGGGATGATCGGTCCGCCGATCCGGTTGCCGCTGGCGCAGTGGTAGAAGACCTGGCGGTCCTTGTTGTTCCTGAGCGCCGCCAGGATCCGGTCCATGTCGGCGTCGGTCTGCCGGCCCGTGACGAGGGGGACGTTGATGTACTCCATGCCGAGCTGGCGGACCAGCGCGGGCTCGTCGAGGGGGCGGGGTTCCATCGGGTCGCGGATGTCGACCACCACCTCGACTCCCGCGGCCTTGAGCGCCTTGAGATGGTCGGCTGTCGGCTGCCCACCCGACAGCAGCTTGGGGAGAACCTGGCAGCGGTTGTTCAGGCCGGCGGCGGCCTCAAACGGTGTCGACATGGGATTTTCGGATTGATGGATTTTTGGATTTGTGGGTGCTGACGCCACAACCCCACACTGCAGCAATATGGACCGAAGTCACGGAGAGTCGTAAGCCCCCAAATCCTTCAATCCCCACATCCCTCAATCCCCACATCCCCCCATCCCCCCATCTATAATTCTCCGATGCCTGTATACATCGCCATCGGCAGTGCCATCGGCGGCCTGAGCCGCTACTGGCTGGGTGGCCTGATCCAGCGGGCGCACGGCGGGCCGTTCCCTCTGGGCACCCTGGTCATCAATGTCACCGGGTCGCTGCTGATCGGGTTCCTGCTGCGCTATTCGCTCGACACCACCGCAGTAAGCGCCGAGATGCGGGGCTTCCTCACCATCGGCTTCTGCGGCGGATATACCACCTTCTCCACCTTCAGCTGGGAGACGGTGGCCCTGATCGAGGATGGCGACTGGCGCCGCGCCTCGCTCTACATCCTGGCGAGCGTGATCCTGTCCATTGCGGGCACCATCGCTGGAGTGGCGCTGGCCCGGCAGCTGATCCAACTCCGGCACGGAGCGTAGACCGCCATGCACGGACTCACCGGTGAACGGGTCCTGATGCGGATCCACCTCGGCGAACGGGACCGCTTCGAAGGCCGCCCGCTCTACGAGGCCATTGTCGAGCATCTGCGCAAGAACCACTGCGCCGGCGCCACCGTCACCCGCGCCATCATGGGGTTCGGCGCCACCGCCCGGCTCCACACCGACAAGGTGCTCCGGCTCTCGGTCGACCTGCCCATCATCGTCGAGTGCGTGGACACCGAGGAGAAGATCAACGAGGTCCTCCCCGCGCTGGACGGGATGATCGGGGGCGGGCTGGTGACGCTGGAGAAGGTGAAGGTGCTGGTGTACCGGGGAGAGCCGTGAAACGTGAGAGGTAAGAGGTAAGAGGGCCAGTTACCTGTAGTTCCCTCTCACCTCTCACCTCTCACCTCTTACCTCTCACGCCTTCCTGCTAGATTCCCGCCCATGCTCCGTCTCGCGATAGCGCAATTCCGCCCCGACAAGGGCGACTATGCCGGCAATCTGGGCCGGCTGGGGGCGCTGCTGCGTGAGGCGGCGGCGCTGGAGCAGCCCCCGGAACTGATCCTCCTCCCCGAGAGTGCGCTCACCGGCTACTTCCTCGAAGGGGGAGTCCGCGAGCTGGCGCTGACCGGGGAGCAGCTGTTCGAAGACCTGACCCGCATCCACCGGGAATCCGGCGCTCCCCCCCTCGACCTTTCCCTCGGCTTCTACGAAGTCTGGCGCAACCGGCTCCACAACAGCGCCATGTACGCCACGCTGGGTGGCCCCGAAGCCGGGATCCATCACATCCACCGCAAGGTGTTCCTGCCGACCTACGGCGTGTTCGACGAGGAGCGCTTCGTCGAGCCGGGGCGCAGCATCGCCGCGTTCGATACCCGCTGGGGCCGGGCGGCCATGCTGGTGTGCGAGGACGCCTGGCACTCGCTGGTGCCGACGCTTGCCGCGCTCGATGGTGCCCAGCTCATGCTCATCCCGAGCGCCACGCCGGCCCGCGGCATCGCGCCCGGCCAGGGCGATGGCCGCCCCTCGAACCTCGATCGCTGGGACCGGCTGGCCCAGGCCATCAGCGAGGAGCACGGCGTCTTCACCGCGGTGGCCCACCTCGTCGGCTTCGAGGGGGGCAAGGGATTCGTCGGCGGTTCGGTCATCACCGGCCCGAAGGGGGATGTGCGCGCCCAAGGTCCGCTGTTCGAACAGGCGCTCATCACCACCACGCTCGATTTCAACGACATCACCCGCGCTCGAGCCGAGCAGCCGCTGCTGAGCGATTTGGAGATTCGTTTTCCGCACTTGCTGGAAGGGCACTTCGGGCGGGCAGACGGGCAGGCGGGCAGTGGCAACGGAGTCACAACAAAGCCACGGCAATCTGGAACCGGAAGGATCGCGGGGTCACCGCCCGCCAGTCCGCCCGCCCGCCTGCCCGCCGGCGGCGACGCAGGCGCCGCCGGCGACCTGCTCGCGATCGATCCCGACCTCACCCGCCGCTGGCTGGTGGAGTTCATCCGCGACGAGTTCCAGCGGCGCCGCGGCTTCGAGAAGGCGGTGATCGGGCTTTCGGGCGGCGTCGACAGCGCCCTGGTCGCGTTCCTGGCCGCGGAGGCACTGGGGAAGGAGAACGTGACGGCGGTGCGGATGCCGTACCGCACCTCCAGCCCCGACAGCCTGGCCCACGCCCAGCTCGTCATCGACCATCTCGGCGTCCAGGCGCGGACAGTCGACATCAGTGTCGCGGTGGACGCGCTGGTCACCGCCATCGGCGGCAATCCGGATGGCGCCCGCAAGGGCAACATCATGGCGCGGATGCGGATGATCACCCTGTTCGATCTCTCCGCCGAGCTGCGGGCACTCCCGCTTGGCACCGGGAACAAGACCGAGCGGCTGCTGGGGTACTTCACCTGGCATGCCGACGATTCGCCCCCCGTCAATCCGCTGGGCGATCTCTTCAAGACCCAGGTCTGGGCGCTGGCCCGCGCCGTGGGCGTCCCGGACGTGATCGTGTCCAAGCCCGCCAGCGCCGACCTGATCCAGGGGCAGACCGACGAGGGCGACTTCGGCATCAGCTACGCGCGGGCCGACCAGATCCTTCACTGGCTGCTGAGCGGCTATGACGCCGCCGCCATCGCCGCCCACGGCTTCACGCCGGCGGAAGTGGCCCTGGTGAGCCAGCGGCTGGAATCGACGCACTGGAAGAGACGACTCCCAACCGTGGCTATGCTCAGTCAAACCGCGATCGGGGAATACTACCTGCGACCGGTCGACTACTAGGGAGCCGGGAGCAGGGAGCTGGGAGCAGGACTAGCGCTTAAGTTTCCGGATCAGGCCAAGCAACAAGCGCTCTGTAAGCGCGCAGCGAACCCTCAGTGACCTGATCCGCGCAGTATCTGCCTGCAGCTCGAGTAGTAGATCAAGCAGCTCACCAGATTCGACGGCCGAGCCATACGCGATTTCGAGATGTCGTCGAAACGATCCGCGATTCCCAAGAGCGTAGCCCTCAGCAATATTGATCCGAATCGACACTGAGGCGCGCTTCAATTGATCGAATGCTTGCCAGAAGGCGGGTTCACGGGAGTCCACTGCAAGAAGTATGACCTCCCGACTGAGAGTCGCCGCCTCCTGCCAGGCATGGAGCGTCTTGTAGGTTTTCATGCGCGAAGGATGATCGAGAACTCGCCGGCTTCGTCATCATTTCATCGAGAGCCGGACCATTTTCTACCTCTCCCTGCTCCCTGCTCCCGGCTCCCCGCTCCCTCTGAGGCGACGCCCGCATGAACCCGGAGTCCCGCCCGATGTCCTCCTCCGTCGCCGTCCTGACGCAACTGGTCATGCCCCACCAGCAGAACGTCCTCGGCGATCTGTTCGGCGGCGAATTGATGGCGCTGGTGGACCAGGCGGCGGCGATCGCGGCGATCCGCCACGCCGGCGGGCCGGCGGTCACGGCGAGCATCGATCGGGTCGACTTC
>DATEHG010000024.1:0-8041 GCA_035279705.1 Gemmatimonadales bacterium | reverse complement strand
GATGTAGTACTTGTGGTACAGCGTCTTCCAGAAACCCGTCTCGGCCGGCGCATCGTGCGCCGTCGGGATGGGCGTGGCCCGGGTGGCCCGCCATCCCGCCCAGAGTCCGGCGATCGCGACCGCCACGGCCAGCGTGATCAGTGCGAGTTCCGTGTTGTGCGGCAACTCGGCGGGCACGACGCCGGCGGCCTGGCGCGCGGCGGCGCCGGCCGCGGTGACTGGTTCCAGCCAGGTTTCCAGCCAGTGGTTGCCCCCCACGAAGGCGGGAAGATTCAGGATTCCGCCGGCCAGCGACAGCAGCCCCAGCACCACGAGGGGCCCCGTCATGATCCAGGGGGCCTCGTGCAGGTGCTCCCGCTCCCGGCTGCCCGTGCGGTTGGGTCCGAAGAACGTCATGGCCATGAGGCGCGCCATGTAGAAGGCGGTGAGCGCCGCGGCGGCGACGCCGAAGGACCAGTAGACCCGGTAGACCGGATCCGAGAGGCCGGCGGTGTACGCCGCCGCCAGGATTTCATCCTTGGAGAAGAATCCCGAGAAGGGAGGCACGCCGGCGATCGCCAGGGTGGCGATGCCCATCAGGGTTGCGGTGACGGGCATGTACTTGGTCAGCCCGCCCATGTTGCGCATGTCCTGGGCATCGTCGTGCGAGTGGGTAGCGTGGTAGGCGTGATGCATGGCGTGGATCACGCTCCCTGACCCGAGAAACAGCAGCGCCTTGAAAAAGGCGTGAGTGACCAGGTGAAACACGCCGGCGGTAATGGCACCGGTGCCCACCCCGACGAACATGTAGCCGAGCTGGGAGACGGTGGAGTACGCCAGCACTTTCTTGATGTCGTACTGGCGCAGACCGATCGTCGCGGCGAAGAGCGCCGTCAGCGCGCCGATACCCGCGACCACGGAACTCGACACCGGTGCCATGGCGAACAGCACGTTGGTCCGGGCCACCAGGTAGACGCCCGCCGTGACCATCGTGGCGGCGTGGATAAGCGCCGAAACGGGAGTCGGGCCGGCCATGGCATCGGGCAGCCAGGTGTAGAGCGGGATCTGGGCCGACTTGCCCGCACACCCTAGGAAGAGGAACAGCGTGATGGCCGTGACCGTCGCACCACCATACTGGAACATGGTGGGCGCCTTGTGCACGATCTCGGCAAAATCGAGGGTGCCGACGGCCTGCCAGGTCAGGAACATCGCGATCAGGAACCCGAAGTCCCCGATCCGGTTCATGATGAAGGCCTTCTTCCCGGCGTCCGCATTGGCGGAATCGGTGTACCAGAAGCCGATCAGCAGGTACGAGCAGAGGCCCACCCCTTCCCACCCCACGAACATGACCGGCATGCTGGCGCCGAGCACCAGCACCAGCATGAAGGAAATGAAGAGGTTGAGGTACGCGAAGAACCGCGCCACCCCCTCGTCTTCCTTCATATAACCGTAGGCAAAGAGGTGGATCAGGCTCCCCACGCCCGTGACCACCAGCACCATGACGGCCGAGAGATGATCCAGCTGGATGGCGGCATCGAGCTTGAGATTGCCGACCAGAATCCAGTGCCACAGCGCCACGACCACCCTGCCCTCCTCGGCGCCGACCAGCGCCGGGAGCATGCCGAAGACAGCCGCGGCAAAGGCGGCCAGGACCACGCCCGGACCGACCACGGCGACGGCGCCCCGCGCCTTCGGATTCCAGAAGGCCAGGCCGCCATTGACGAGGAAGCCGAGGAACGGAAGCCCGATGACCAGGGAGCCCCAGAGGGCGACCTGGGTCTGGGCGGGAGAGAGCAGTTCGTTCATCAGCCCTTGAGAAGGTTGATGTTGCCCAGATCGACGCTCCGCACGTGGCGGAAGATCGCGAGGATCACGGCGAGTCCGACCGCCGCCTCGGCCGCGGCGACGGTCATGACGAAGAAGACCAGGATCTGCCCGCCCAGGCCGTGCACCTGCGAAAAGGCGACCAGGGTCAGATTCACGGCGTTGAGCATGAGCTCGACGCACATGAACACCACGATGGCGTTGCGGCGGATGAGGACGCCGAGCACGCCAATGGCGAAGAGAATGGCGGAGACCGCGAGGGCCGGACCGAGAAGCATCGTCAGATCTTCCGCTTGGCCAGCACCACCGCCCCGACCATGGCGGCGAGGAGCAGCACGCTGGTGAGCTCGAACGGGATCAGCCACTGGGTGAACAGCGGCTCCGCGACGGCACCGAGCACCCCGCTCTTCCCCGTCGCGGCTACGGCCTGCCCCGCACCCTGGAACACCGCGTTCGGGTCGGTCAGCTGGGCGGTCCGGGTGAACTCGAACGCCAGGCGCTCGGGGCTGTAGGCCTGCAGGGCGACCAGCTCCACCCCGAGCACGACCGCCAGGGCCAGGCCGGGAATCCACACTCCGGCGCGCACGATATCCGAGGTCGCGTGGCCGAGATTGAGCAGCATGATCACGAACAGGAAGAGCACCATCACCGCGCCGGCATAGACCAGGATCTGGATGATGGCCACGAACTGGGCATCGAGCAGCAGGAAGAGGCCGGCCAGCGAGACCATGGTCGTGACCAGCCAGCCCGCGGATGCCACGGGATTCCGCCGGGTGACGCAGAGCAGCGCGCCGGCGATGGCGGCGGCGGAAAGGAAAATGAAGAGGCCGAGGAGCATCTATTCGCCCCGGGGGTCGGTGGGGTCCCACAGCGTGGAGACCGGGTGAGTTTGCGCCGACAGCCGCTCCAGGTCGTACACGAAGCGGGATCGGCTGAACTCGGCGTTTTCGTAGTGGACCCCGACGTGGATCGCTTCCTCGGGGCAGACTTCCTGGCAGTAGCCGCAGAAGACGCAGCGGAACTCGTCGATTTCGTAGATCAGCGGATAGCGGTTCCCGGCCTCGTCTTCGCCGGGGACCAGCTTGATGCAGTTGGCCGGGCAAATCTGGGGGCAGAGACCGCAGGCGACGCACTTGGAGCGACCCTGCTCGTCGGTGAGCATCCGGTGGGTCCCCCGCCAGCGCGGCGAGATGGTCCAGTCATCGGTGCTCTTCTGTTCCGGGTACTGCATCGTCACCTTCGGCTCGAACAGATGCTTGAAGGTGAGCGCCATGCCCTTGAGGGTGGCCCGGACATAGCTGACTTCCCTGTCCGGCCGCTTCATCACTTTGACGCCGATCGACATCGCTGGCCTCTACGCTGCGCGCCCCAGTCGCGAGGCGCTCGAGCGCGCCCGGACCGAGGAGCCCCGGATGATGGTTCCGCCATCCAGCACGCGGAACAGAATGAAGAGGAGCGGCAGGTTCACCACGAACAGCGCCAGGTTGCGCTGCCACGGGGTGGTGATGCCCAGCCCCTGCTCGATGCCCCAGATGCCCAGCGACGTGATCACGAGGTAGGCCAGCGCCACCGGCAGCAGCACCTTCCACCCCAGCGCCATCAGCTGGTCATAGCGGAACCGCGGCAGGGTCCAGCGCAGCCAGATGAAGACGAAAACGATGAACATCGACTTGAAGAAGAAGAGCCCGCCGGTCACCAGCGTCTGGGCCAGGCCGGGCGTTTCGTCCCACTTGGTGAAGGGAATGCCCCAGCCGCCCAGGAACAGCGTCGTGAACAGCATCGACATGGTGAACATGTTCGAGTACTCGGCGATGAAAAACGCCGAGAACTTCATGGAGCTGTATTCGGCGTGATAGCCGGCGACCAGCTCCGACTCCGCCTCCGGCATGTCGAACGGCACCCGGTTGAGTTCGGCCAGGCCGGACACGAAGAAGACAAAGGCCGAAATGGTGAGCGGCAGCAGGTACCAGCCGAAGGGGCCGGCCTGCTGCTCCTGCACGATAGTGGTGAGCGAGACGTTGCCCGAGACCAGGAGCAGCGGAACCAGCGACAGCCCCATGGCCAGCTCGTAGGAAATCATCTGGGCCGTGGCCCGGAGCCCACCCAGCAGGCTGTACTTGCTGTTCGAGGCCCAGCCGGCGAGCGCGATGCCGTACACGCCCAGCGAACTGAAGGCGAGGATGAACAGGAAACCGACGGGGACATCGGCCACGGCCGTCGAGGCGAGACCGCTGTGGACGAAGCGGCCGAGCAAAGGCAGCGTGAAGTCGAAATTGACCTCGAACGGCGCGCCCCACGGAATGATCATCGGAATGACGAAGGCCGGGAACAGCGCCAGCGCCGGGGCCAGCAGGAAGAGCGCCTTGTTGGCCATCCCCGGCATCATCTCTTCCTTCGTGATGTTCTTGATCCCGTCCGCCACCGGCTGAAGAATGCCCTTCCAACCCGCGCGATTGGGTCCCAGCCGGTCCTGCATCCAGGCGCAGACCCAACGCTCGATGAGCGTGGTGTAGGCCACCACCACCATCAGGAACAGGAAAGTGACCAGCAGCTTGGCCACGCTGACGACGATGAAACCCTTGATCTCCGGACTCATCGCGCGGTTCCTGCGGCAGCCTGCTCCGCCGTGGCACCGGTCAGTCCGAGCGCGGCATAGCTGAGGCCGCCAAACACGCCCAGCGCGGCAAAGGCCTCATCGGCCGTGCCCGGCTGCGAAGTGACGCCGTTCAGCCCCGCCGCTTCCGCGGCAACCCACCAGGCCGGGCGCGCCATGCCAGGGCCGGTCCGGGCCTGCTGATAGCGCTGCACCCGGAGATCGCGGTTGACGAAGGTGCCCTGCTCCTCCGAGACGTTCGTCACCGGCAGCACCAGCGCCGCCGATGGGAGTGCCTGGGATTCGAGCGTGCCCAGCACCACGACCGCCTTGGCGCCGGGCAGCCCGGCCGCCTCGGCCTCGGTGAGTTCCGCATCGAGCAGGATCACGAGGGCGGCACTGCCGGCGGCCTTGAGCGCGCCCTTCCAGTCGCTGCCATAACCGAGAAGACGGGCGCCGTCACCATTCGGGGCGCGCTCCTTCCGGAGGGCCAGGTTCGGCACACCGGCCAGCGGCGCCTCCGCCCCCTCGGGGATGCGCACCGCGGCGGTGATGCTCCTTCCCTCCACCAGCCGGCGGACCCACCCCAGCGACTCGTTCGAAGCTCCGGCCGAGGCGAGAATCACGACGGAACCCTGGGCGCCTTTGACCAGCGCGGCCAGCCGGTCGAGGGCGGTATCCCAGTCGGTCGCCGTGTGACGGCCCGATTCGCGGATCAGGGGGGCTTCGATACGGTCGCCGCGGTTCATCCAGCGGTAGTGCATCCGGCCGGTGTCGCAGATGAAGTGCCGGTTGACGTCGAGATTGGCCCGCGGACGGATGCGGACCACGGTGTTGTCCCGGGTGTCGATAGTGACGTTGCACCCCTGGCTGCACCCGGTGCAGACGCTGGCCGTGCGATCGAGATCCCAGGCCCGGGCCTTGTGCAGGAAGTCCTTCGAGATCAGCGATCCCACCGGACAGAGATCGACGACGTTTCCCGCCCACGGGTGATCGAGGGTCTGGGACTCGTCGATGCCGATGTAGGCGCGGTCGCCGCGCTCGGAGACATTCAGCACCGGCTGCCCGGCCACATCATCCATGAACCGGACGCAGCGGGTGCAGAGGATGCAGCGATTGGCCACGTACAGGACGTCGGGGCCGAAATCCTCCACCGGGTTGAACCGCTTGGCGTACTCGCTGTAGCGGGTGCCGGCCTGGCCTTCCTGGAAGACATAGTCCTGCAGCTCGCACTCCCCGGCCTGGTCGCAGATCGGGCAATCGAGCGGGTGATTGATGAGCAGCAGCTCGAGCACGCCCGTGCGGGCCTTCTTCGCCACCTCGCTGTCCGTGTGCACCACCTGGCCTTCGGCGACCGTGGTCACGCAGGCCGGCATCAGCTTGGGCGCCTTTTCGACCTCGACCAGGCACATCCGGCACACTGCCGGCGAGGGCAGCGACGGGTGGTAGCAGTAATGGGGCACCAGCACCCCGGCCTGCTTGGCCGCTTCGATGACGGTCGTGCCCTTGGGGACGCTGACCGGGAAGCCATCAATTGTCAGGTTGACCAGGTCTTGGGTCATGGTTCCGATCAAATGGCTGTAGGCCTTAAGCCTTAAGCCATAAGCTGAAGCATGAGCCGTTCGGAGCTTACGGCTTGTGGCTTACGGCTTATGGCCCTCTATACCCCGGCCAGAGACGGTTTCCGTCTGCCCGTCAAATACGCCTCGAAATCCCCGCGGAACTTCTGGATCCCGCTCACCACCGGCGCCGCGCAGGAGTCGCTCAGCACACAGATGGTCTTGCCGGTCATGTTGTCGGACAGGTCGAGCAGGAGATCGAGGTCCTCCGATTTGCCCGCGCCCGCAAGGATCCGCTCGAGGATCCGTGTGGTCCAGGCGGTGCCTTCGCGGCACTGGGTGCACTGGGCGCAGGACTCGTGGGCGTAGAATCGGGCCAGGCGCATGACCTGGTAGACCAGGTCGGTGCTGTCGTCCATCACGATCATCCCGCCCGAGCCCAGCATCGATCCCGCCGCCACGACGCCTTCGTAGTCCATCAGGCAGCCGTCGACCTCCGCCGGCGTCATGATCGGCACCGAGGAGCCGCCGGGAATGACCGCCTTGAGCGTGCGGCCCGGTCGCATCCCGCCGCACATATCGAAGATCAGCTCCTTCATGGGCGTGCCCATGGTGATCTCGTAGTTGCCGGGGCGCTGCACATGGCCGCAGACCGAGATCAACTTGGTGCCGGTACTCTTGGGGTTGCTCTTGCAGAGGCCCTTGTACCACTCCGCCCCGTGCACCAGGATGTGGGGCACCGCGGCCAGGGTCTCGACGTTGTTGATGGTGGTGGGCATTCCGAACAGCCCGGCCGCGGCGGGAAACGGCGGCTTGATCCTGGGATTGCCCCGCCGCCCTTCCAGCGAATTCATCAGCGCGGTCTCTTCGCCGCAGATGTAGGCGCCGGCCCCGCGGTGGAGCACGATGTCGATCCGCTTGCCGCTTCCCATCGCGTTCGCGCCGAGCGTCCCGGCG
Organism: Gemmatimonadales bacterium; assembly: GCA_035279705.1. Taxonomy (GTDB): domain Bacteria; phylum Gemmatimonadota; class Gemmatimonadetes; order Gemmatimonadales; family GWC2-71-9; genus DATEHG01. Next base: position 1,129 of record DATEHG010000024.1, on the reverse strand, counting down.
GCGTAGGCTTCCTCGACGGCCTTGGCCATCACCGCCAGCGGCTCGGTGAACTCGCCGCGGATGTAGATGTAGCAGGTCTCGGCGCCGATTGCGTAGCTGGCGAGCGCGCATCCCTCGATCAGGGCGTGCGGCGTCCAGCGCATGATCTCCCGGTCCTTGAACGTGCCGGGCTCGGACTCGTCCGCGTTGCAGCAGAGGTAATGCGGCTTGCCCGAGTTCTTCGGCATGAAAGACCACTTGAGTCCGGTCGGGAACCCTGCCCCGCCGCGGCCCCGGAGTCCGGATGCCTTGACCTCTTCAATGATGGCTTCAGGCGTCATGCCGAGGGCCTTCTTCAGACCCTCGTAGCCGCCGCGCTTGACCCAGCCGTCGTAGCTCTTGGCTCCGGCGTCGCCGAAGTACTTGGAGAGCACGACGGTTTCCTTGGGGTGACTCGGGTGCGGATATCCCATTACTTGTAGCCCTGCAGCAGCCCCGGCACCCGCTCCGGAGTCACGTTCTCGAGGAAGTCATCGTTGACGAGCAACGGCGTCACGAAGCCGCAGGCGCCCAGGCACTCGGTTTCGATGACCGTGAACCGGCCGTCGGGGCTGGTCGCCCCCAGCTCCTTGCACCCGGTTTCCCGGAGCAGTGCCTTCACCACATCCTCGGCGCCGCACATGTTGCACGGCGAGGTGGTGCACACCTGGATGAAGTGCCGCCCCACCGGATGCTGGTGGTACATCGTGTAGAAGGTGAGCACACCGCGCACGTACGCCGGAGTCAGCTCGAGCACCTCGGCCACTTCGGCAATGCCGCCATCAGATACCCAGCCCCGAGCCTCCTGCACCATCCAGAGCGCGGGAAGAAGACAGGCCATCTTGGTCGGATACTTGGCCAGGAGCGCGTCCAGCTTGGCGCGTCCCGCGCCCACGAAAACCGGCTGGTAGGTCTCGGTGCCGTTGTGCCCGCTCACCGGTCGATCTCTCCCATCACGATGTCCACGCTGGCGTTGATGGCAATGACGTCCGACAGCAGCGCCCCTTCGCAGAGCTTGGGCAGCGCGGCGAGGTTGATAAAGGAAGGGGGCCGGATCCGCCAGCGCACCGGCTTGGCGGTCCCGTCGGAGACGAAGTAGTAGCCCAGCTCA
>DATEHG010000023.1:0-3624 GCA_035279705.1 Gemmatimonadales bacterium | reverse complement strand
ACCACGATGCCCCGGATCCGCCACGCTTCGCCGGCGCCGGAGAGCTGCAACTGCCCCCACTCGAGCGGCCCGCCCTGCGCGTGCCACGCGATGCCGGACATGACCCGGGCGTCGGCGGCGTTCCACCGGGCCGGCGCCTGGTCGCTGCGCCACCATTCGATCCATTGGTCGCCGATCCGTACCGAGAGGGTGGCTGGAGAGGCGGACAAGGCGGACAAGGCGGGCAGGGCGGGAACGCGAACCGGGACAGCCGCAGGCGCGACCATCCCGGTGAGAAGTACGACGCCAATTACGAGTGGTCGCATTGCTGCCCGCTCCGCCTGACCTCACCCCCTGTCCCCCTCTCCAACAAGTGGAGAGGGGGGACTCGCCAGGAAGTCCAATCTGCAATATGTGGTTTCACTGCCCGCCAGCCCGTCCGCCCGCCCGCCCGCCTACTTCATCATTCCGCACTTCTTCATGGCGCCCGAGGTGAGCTGCTGAATCGTGTCGGCGATGGCCATCATCGAGGCGTTGTCGCCCTTCTTCTGGGCCGCCTCGGCGCGCTTGCCCAGGGCCTCGAGCGCGGGCTGGTTCTTCTGCATCTCGGTGCTGTAGCAGTTGGCGTCGCCCTGGGTGCCAGCCGCCCCCGCGGCTCCCGCCGCCGGGGCTGCCGGCGCCGCCATCGCGGCCGGCGCCTCCTTCTTCTGCCGCTCCGGCCCCCTGATGTTCAGCGCCGTGGCCAGGTCCGCCTGCCGGGCGCGGAGCGCCGAGATCTCGCTCACCTTCTTGCTGAAGTTGCTGGCGAGGAGCTGGTCGTTCTGGTCGGGGCTGTTGACCATCTGGTAGACGGCCACCGGGATCCACTCGTTGAGCCCCGCCCACTGGCTCACGTCGACTCCCGCGGCCGCGGCGGCGGCGGAATCCTGGCTCCCCTTGGCCTTGGCCAGTTCATCGAAGGAGGGCTCCTTCGGGTCGGCCGCATAGGTCTGGCAGCTGGGATCCTTCTTCTGCATCACCAGCGCCGACGAATCGTACTTCGCCGCCGCGATCAGCCGCTGGTACTCGGCCATCTGCTTCTCCTGGTACTCCGCGCAGTACTTGTCGTGCTTCTTCTTGGCATCCACCGCGGCGTAGTACTGGCCCGCCGGGGTGTTGCCCTGTGCCAGCCGGGCCCGCTCCGCTTCGCCCGCCTTGATGCCCGCCAGGTAGTGATCGACGATCACCGGCGTCACCTCCGGGGGCGGGGTCGCCTTGCCGGGGGTGTTGGCGGGGGCGACACCGGTGGCGGCCCCCGCAGCCTGGGCCGCCTTCTTCTTGAGGCCACCGAACTGGGCGGCCAGGGATGAGGCGGACAGCAGACACAGGACGAGGGCCACCAGCGCGGCGCGGCGATGGGTTGTCATGACGGACTCCGGCGGGTTGGGGGGCTGCGCTCAAATCTACGCCAAGCAACGGGACTGGAAAGGGGCCACAGGCGAAAAGTGAAGGGCGAAAGGCGAAGAGAGAAAGGCGAAGAGCGAAAGAAGCCCCCGCTTTTCTCTCTTCGCTTTTCGCTTTTCTCGCTCCTTCTCACCACGTCACGTGCACCGTCACCGTCCCGCTCGCCCCGCTCGACGCGATGGCAGGCATGGTGGCGTCCGCCGATCCGTGGGTGTTGAGGTACCCCACGTCTCCCGTGTTGCCGGTCACCGGGGTCCCGGTGCCCGAAATCGTAATGGAGAAGGTCCCCTGGTCCGGCGGATCGCCCCGCACTGCATCCCAGACTTTCGGGATCTGCGACTCGACCACCGCACCCGCGGCGCCATCGGTACTCGAGGTGAACGTCCCGGCGGTCAGGGCGGTTCCAGGAAACTTGAGTGCCAGGCTGAACTGCTCCGTCTGGCTGATCGCGGCGGTCACCCCCATGTATACCGTGTCGGCGGTGTGATTCAGTCCCATGGCCACCAGGCAGCCATGCGTCCCGGTGACGGCCCCACTCAGCGTGACCTTGCACGTCGCCGCGCTGTTGGCGTCGTTGGGGCTCGTTGAAGTGCTGCACGCCGCGTTGGCGAGCGCGAGGATGCCACCGAGAATCCCCGCCGTCATCGCCATCCGCCCCCACTTGCGGTTCCGCTTGTTCTCCACTGTGCCCTCGCTCGTTGGTGCCGGCCTCGGCCGGCGTGATTGAGTCGAAGCTCGAATCGGTCGTCCCGGTGAAGAGATCCTTCGCTGCGCTCAGGATGAGGTGCTGGTGCAGTTTCTGTCCGCCTGTCCGCCTGCCCGCCTGTCCGCCCATCAGCTCACTGCCTCACCAGCTCCACCCGCCGGTTGCTCTGCCGCCCCTCGGGGGTGCTGTTCGAGGCAATGGGCTTGGTGTCCCCCAGTCCCTTAGTCGTGAGTCGCGCGCCATCGATGCCGTAGGTGGAGACCAGCGCCTGCCGGACCGCCGCGGCGCGATGGTCGGAGAGCGTCAGGTTGGCCGCGGCCTGGCCCACGTTATCGGTGTGACCCTCGATCAGCAGCTTGAGATCGGGATGGGCCTTCAGCATGTCGGCGATCTCCTTGAGCGTCGGGGTGCTCTCGCCCCGCACCCGGTCGCTCCCCGAGTCGAACAGGATGCCGTGGGTGGAGACCCGCCCCGATGCGGCGATCGCGTCGTACAGGCTCTTCCCCCCTTCGGCGATGCGGATATCGGAAATCAGCGTGGCGGTTTCGCCCCAGCCCGGGAGGTGGAGCAGCAGGGTGTCGGTGCGGACGACGTGCGTAGTGGGGTTGTTGGCGGTGCGGTGCTGGTTGAGGTACGCCTTGACGTACCGGCTGTCGATGGTGAACCGGCAGTCGACGAACGACCCCTCGGGAACGTCGTTGACCGAGGCGCTGGAGTTGGGCCCGCCGCCACCGCCGTCGACTCCGGCCGCATCGGTGGCGCACCACCACTGCGCCGCGGCGTCATCGTCGGTGGTGCGGAAGGTCAGGTAGCTGTTATCCGCGGGGGCGTAGTAGCGCGCCTCGACGGTGAAGCGCGCGGGCAGCTTCTCGGGCAGGATGGCGCGCACGGTGCCGCCCTCTTCCGTGCGCAGGTAGTGATGTCCTTTGATCTCGACGACCTCGAGATTCCCGTCCACCAGTTCCCAGCGCCGGGGAAAATCCGCCACCGCGTCGCCCGAGAAATCCTCGGACCAGATGGTGCGGTCACCGGGCACGAAGTCGTAGTTGAGCCAGACGCCCTTGCCTGGCGGATCGTTCGATACCGGCGCCGCGGAGGCATCCGCCGTCGCCGCCGCCGGTGCCGCCACTCCGCCCATCGCCTTGGCGGAATCGGCGCTCGAGACCGGCTTCCCCTTGCTGTCGACGACCTTCACTGGTTTCCCCGACTGCTTCGCCTTGGCAAGGCAGTTGGCGTCGGTCGCGGCACACACGACAGCCTTGTCCGCGGCATCGACCGCGGCGGTCGTGGCCTGGTCGGCGTGCTGGGCGGCCTTGTCCTTCGCTTTCTGCAGCAGGCTCTGGGCGGCGAGAGTCGGAATGGGGGCGGCACTGGCGACGATGACCGCCAGCAGGACGCGCCTGAGGGTGGGTTTCGGCATGGTCGGCTCCGGGTGATTGGCCCCCGGCGGGACGCCGGGATAGCTTACTGGGCAGCCAATCTCCACCTCCGGCTCG
>DATEHG010000022.1:0-22283 GCA_035279705.1 Gemmatimonadales bacterium | reverse complement strand
ACGACGCCATCCCCTTGTCCGCCGACACCTTCGTCAGCGCCGCCGTCGTCGTCGTCTTGCCGTGGTCCACGTGGCCGATGGTGCCCACGTTCACGTGCGGCTTGGTCCGGTCGAACTTTGCCTTGGCCATGGTTGCCTCGTTCTCTCGTTCAGTATCGCTTCTTGAATGGTCGAGGGGTCGAGAGGTCAAGGCGTCGAGACTGCTCGACCCCTCGACGGCTTGACCACTCGACTACTTCTTCTGCTTGGTAATGATCGCTTCCGCGACGTTCTTCGGTACTTCCTCGTAGCTGTGGAACTGCATCGTGTATACCGCGCGGCCCTGGGTCGCGCTCCGCAGCGTCGTGGAGTAGCCGAACATTTCGGCCAGCGGCACGTGCGCCGCCACGACCTGCGCGTCGCCCCGCTGCGTCATGCCGCCCACCTTGCCGCGGCGGCTGTTGAGATCACCCACCACCGCGCCCAGGAAGTCGGAGGGCAGCACCACCTCGACGTCCATGATCGGCTCGAGGATGACCGGCCTGGCCTGCGCCGCCGCGGTCTTGAAGGCCATCGAGCCGGCGATCTTGAAGGCCATTTCCGAGCTGTCCACGTCGTGCGAGCTGCCGTCCACCAGGGTGGCTTTCACATCCACCACCGGGTACCCGGCCTGGATGCCGTTCTCGAGCGCCTCGCGGATGCCGGCTTCCACCGGCTTGATGAACTCGCGGGGCACCGTGCCGCCCACGACCTTGTCCTCGAACACGAAGCCTTCGCCCGGCTTCGAGGGCTCGAGGTGGATGACGACGTGGCCGTACTGGCCCTTGCCGCCCGACTGCCGGATGAACTTGCCCTCGACGTACTCGACCCGCTTGGTGATCGTCTCGCGGAAGGCCACCTGCGGCCGGCCCACGTTGGCTTCGACCTTGAACTCCCGCTTCATCCGGTCGACCAGGATCTCGAGGTGCAGCTCGCCCATCCCGGCGATGATCGTCTGGCTGGTCTCGGGATCGGTCCGCACCCGGAAGGTGGGATCCTCCTCCGCCAGCTTCTGCAGCGCGATCGCCATCTTGTCCTGGTCGGCCTTGGTCTTGGGCTCGACCGCGACGTCGATCACGGGATTCGGGAAGCGCATCGCCTCGAGGATGACCGGCTTGTCCTCGTCGCACAGCGTATCGCCGGTGCGGGTTTCCTTGAGGCCGATGGCGGCGGCGATGTCCCCCGCCAGCACTTCCTCGATCTCTTCCCGCTTGTTGGCATGCATCTGCAGCAGGCGGCCGATCCGCTCCCGCTTGTCCTTGGTGCTGTTGTAGACGTAGCTGCCGGCCTTGAGCGAACCCGAGTAGACCCGGAAGTACGTCAGCCGGCCCACGAAGGGGTCGGTCATGATCTTGAACGCCAGCGCGCCGAACGGTTCGCTGTCGTTGGCCACCCGCTCCACCACCGACTCGTCGTGCTGAGGCAGATGCCCCTTCACCGGCGGAATGTCGGTCGGGCTGGGCAGGTAGTCGATCACCGCGTCCAGCAGCGCCTGGACACCCTTGTTCTTGAATGACGCGCCGCACAGCACCGGGACGATATGGCCGCCGCAGGTGGCCGTGCGGATGGCGTGCTGGATTTCCTCGAAGCTCAGCTCCGCGCCGCCCAGATACTTCTCCAGCAGCGCCTCGTCATGCTCGACCGCCGCCTCGATCACCTCGTGCCGGGCCTTCTCCACCGCCTCCCGGTAGGCATCGGCCACCGGCATCTCGGTGAAGGTCTTTCCCAGCGTTTCCTCGTCGAACACCACCTCGACCCGGCGCAGCACGTCGATGTGCCCGGTGAAGGTCTCACCGGAGCCCACGGGAAGCTGCAGCGGGAACGCCTTGCGGGTAAGACGGTCCCGGATCATGGCCAGGCAGCGATCGAAGTTGGCCCCGACCCGGTCCATCTTGTTGGCGAAGATGATCCGCGGGACGCCGTAGCGATCGGCCTGGCGCCAGACCGTCTCCGTCTGGGGCTCGACACCGGCCACCGAATCGAGCAGCGTGACGGCTCCGTCCAGCACCCGGAGGGACCGCTCCACCTCGACGGTGAAGTCCACGTGACCGGGGGTATCGATGATGTTGATCCGGTACAGGATGTCGTTCCGGTTCCAGAAACAGGTCGTGGCCGCGGAGGTGATGGTGATGCCCCGCTCCTGCTCCTGCTCCATCCAGTCCATGGTGGCGGCGCCCTCATGGACTTCACCGATCTTGTAGTTCTTTCCGGTGTAGTAGAGGATCCGCTCGGTCGTCGTCGTCTTCCCGGCATCGATGTGCGCCATGATGCCGATGTTGCGATAACGGTCGAGCGTGGTTGCACGCGCCATTCGTCAGTCCAATCCCTTACCAGCGAAAAAGCGGGGCGACCGACCCGGGAGCCTTCCCGGTGGTATCGCTCCGCGCTCGTCCGGGCGACTGCCCTGGACGGGGGCAACTTTCACCCCATGCGTTATATGGTCAGAAGGCGAGAGGTGGCGCGCGGGGCTCCGCTGTTCCGGAACCGGCGGTCACATCACCCGATGTCTGCTTCAGCCAGGCCCGAACTACAGAGAATCCCAGGCAGCCACAAATCACCAAAGCCCGGCAAAGGTAACCACTTGCGCCCCAATGTCAACCGGGGCCAAGTGCCCCCTTACCCCCGTCCCGGACCCCCATGAACCGGCCCCCTGTTCCCCGTTCCCCGTCTCCCGTCTCCCGTCTCCCGGCTCCCGGCTCCCGGCTCCCCTCTCCCACCTCAGGAGTCTTTCGCGAAGTCATTGGTGCCCATGGACTTCCGCCGAAGCCCGGAAACGGCTACTCTCTCCAGTCCCCGTCGGGACGCCAGATCGCCCCTCGGCGGATACCAAACCGACCAGAAACCGCCAGCACTCAGGCTGAAAACTCCCTATCCCGGGCGCCAATGACACTCTCTTCCTCTAATCCCGTCACCCCAGCCACCCGTCCAGCCGAGGGAGGAAGGGAGGCGGAAGCGGTTCTGGCCGAGATGAATCGGGTCATCGTGGGGCAGGCCGCCCTCCTCGAGCGCCTCCTCATCGGACTGCTGGCCGACGGCCATGTACTGCTCGAAGGGGTGCCTGGCCTGGCCAAGACCCTGGCCGTCCGGACCCTGGCCGGCACGGTGAGCTGCGGATTCCACCGCATCCAGTTCACCCCCGATCTCCTCCCGGCCGACCTCCTCGGCACCCGCATCTACAATCAGCGGAGCGGCGAGTTCACCGTCGAGCAGGGGCCGATCTTCACCAACATCGTGCTGGCCGACGAGATCAATCGCGCGCCCGCCAAGGTCCAGAGCGCTCTCCTCGAGAGCATGCAGGAAAAGCAGGTGAGTATCGGCGGCGAGACCTTCCCGCTCCCGGAGCTCTTCCTGGTCCTGGCCACCCAGAACCCGATCGAGCACGAGGGCACCTACCCGCTTCCCGAGGCGCAGGTGGACCGGTTCATGTTCAAGCTGGTCATCACCTATCCTGAGCGAAGTGAAGAGCTCGAGGTGATCGACCGGATGACCGGCGAGACGGAACCGCAGGCGCGGCCGGTGCTGGCGCCGGCGGATGTACTCCGGCTCCGCCAGGAAGTGACGCGGGTGTACGTCGATCCACGGGTCAAGGGGTACGTGCTCGATCTCGTCGCGGCGACCCGGAATCCGGCAAAGATCGGACTCGACAAACTCGCCCCGCTGATCGAGTACGGCGCCTCACCCCGGGGCGGCATCTTTCTCATCCGGGCGGCCAAGGCGCTCGCCTTTCTCGATGGCCGAGGCCACGTCACGCCCGATGACATCAAGAGCCTGGTGCACGATGTCCTGCGGCACCGGCTGATCCTGACCTATCGAGCCGACGCCGAAGGCATCGGCCCCGACCAGATCCTGGGCCGGGTACTCGAGTCCGTGCAGGTGCCATGAACGACGTGGAGGTACTGGAGGAGGTCCGGCGGCTGGAGATCACCACCCGCCACCTGGTGCGGGATATCCTGGCTGGGCAGTACCTCAGTGTCTTTCACGGACGGGGAGTCGAGTTCTCCGAGGTCCGTGAGTACCAGCCGGGGGACGACGTCCGCTCCATCGACTGGAACGTGACGGCGCGCCTGGGCACGGCGTACGTCAAGCGCTACATCGAGGAGCGCGCGCTGACCGTGATGTTCCTGGTGGACCTGAGTGCCTCGCGCCACTTCGGGACCCGCCGCCGCACCAAGGGGGACCTGGCCACCGAACTCTGCGCCGTGCTGGCCCTGGCCGCGGCGCGCAATCACGACCGTACCGGCGCACTGTTCTTCACCGATCGTGTCGAGCGCTACATCGCCCCGCGGCAGGGGCGCCGCCAGGCGCTGCGGCTGGTGAGCGACCTGCTCACCTTCGCACCGCAAGGCACCGGCACCGACCTCTCCGCGGCCCTCGAATTCCTGGAACCGACCCTCCGCCGCCGGACGGTCCTGTTCATTCTCTCGGACTTCCTCACCGAGGGTTACGAGACCGGCCTGACCCTGGCGGCGCGGCGCCACGACGTCATTCCCCTGCAGCTTATCGATCCCCGTGAGCGGGAGCTGGTGCCGGCGGGCCTCGTGACCCTCTGGGACGAGGAAAGCGGCCGCTGGCAGCCCGTCGATACCGACAGCCCCGCCGTGCGGGAGCACTTCCGTGCCAGGATGGAGCAGGTCGACGGTTCGCTCGAGCAGCTGCTGCAGGCGCGCGGGCTGGACCTGGTCCGCCTCCGTACCGACGCCTCCTTCGCCGAGCCGCTGATTGCCTTCTTCCGCCGCCGGGAGCGGCGCCGGGCGCACGGATGAAGTGCTTCCGCCGGCTGGTGCTGTGCGTCTTCGCCTTGGCGATCTTCGCTCCCGGGCTGGCAGCGCAGCTGCCGGATCAGTCCTTCGAGATGACCACGACACCCGACAGCGCCACCGTCGGGGATACGGTGACCATCCATTTCCGGCTGCGGATGGGTGAGCGGGACCTGCTGTTCGATACCATCCCGGTCCCGGTCGGGCAGCGCCACGACGGCGTGGAAATTTTCTCGATCGGCCGGCTGACCCGGGACAGCAATCGGGTCTTCCAGGGCGAGGCGAAGGTTGCGTTCTATCGCCCGGGGAAACAGGAGGTGCCGCCGTTCGGAGTCGCCTTTGCCCGGGTGGTGGCGGCCATCGAGCGCGCGGTCCTGCGCACCGCGCCGGCATCACTGGAAATCGTCTCCACCCTCCCGGCAGGTGATCAGCCGCTGAAGGACATCCGGCCGCTGGTGCAGACCCCTGCCCCGCGCTGGCCGTGGATTGCGATCCCCGTGATCGCCGCGCTGACATTCTGGCTGACCCGGAAGATCCGGGCGCGGCGGCCCAGGATCGTGGAGAGCGCGACTGCACCGAGTGCGGCCGGCCCGAGCCCGCTCGACCAGGCCCTCCAGCAACTCGAGCGGATTGAACGCGAGGGCTGGGCCGCGCGCGGAGAGTTGCCCCGGCACTACGAGGCCGTGGCCAATGTGGTCCGGGACTACCTGGTCGTGGCGGAGGCTACACCGGCGCGCGAACTCACCACCCGTGAGCTGATCGGGGCCCTCGCGCACCGCGGGGACCGAACCGATCTGACGGCCTGCCGGCAATTCCTGGAGGATGCCGACCAGGTCAAATTCGCGGCGGCCTCGCGCCCCACCGACGCAGCGGGGCAATTCCTCGGCAGCGCCCGCCAGCTGCTCGGCGGCTGGCACTCGCGGCACAACGGCAACGGTCATGCGGCTGGCTGACCCCTGGTTCCTGCTGCTCCTGCTGGTCCCGCTGGGACTGCTGCTGCGCCGACTCCGGGCCCGCCGCCGCCCGCCGGCTGATCGCATCGCGTTTCCCGCGCTAGGGTTCCTCGCGGGAGCGCCGGTCACGGCGCGCCGCCGCTGGCGCCGACTGCCCTCCCTGCTTGGCTTCATCGGGCTCGTCCTGGTCACCATCGCGCTGGCACGGCCCCAGAAGGTCGGCGAAACCCAGGATCTGCATACCAAGTCGCGCAATCTCATGCTGGTCCTCGACATTTCGAGCAGCATGAAGGCCCCCGACTTCCAGCCCGGCGGCCGCTTCTCGGTCGCCCGCGGGATCCTCTCCGCGTTCGTGAAGCAGCGCCGCGGTGATCTCCTTGGCATGGTGATCTTCTCGGGACGGGCGTTCCTCCAGGCCCCGCTGGGTCCCGATGTGGATGTGATGAGCCGGTTGGTCGATCAGGTGGAGCTCGGCTCGCTCCCGGATGGCACGGCCATCGGCACGGCGCTCACCCTGGCGGTGAGCCAGCTCAAGGATCTGCCACCCAGGGCGAGCGCGGTCGTCCTGCTCACTGACGGCGCCAACAACACCGGCGAGCCGACTCCGCTTGAAGCGGCCGAGGCCGCGCGGGCCCTCGGCATCAAGATCTACGCGGTGGGATTGAGCGCCGCGGACACGGCGGCGCCCACCGACGGGTATATCTGGAGAATGGGCCGCCAGGCCGACAAGCTGCTCGCCTCCGACGAAGCGATCCTGCGGCGCATCACGTCGCGCACTGGCGGCAAGTACTTCCGTGCCACCGACACCGACGTGCTGCGCGGGATCATGGATCAGATCGACCCGCTCGAGCGGACCGATGTCCAGATCGCCGAGCTGCACGAATATGGTGAGCTGTATGCGTGGTTCCTGGTGCCGGGACTGATGCTGCTCGGTTTGCAGGCGCTCCTCGCCGCCACCTGGCTCCGGACGCTGCCATGACGCTCACCTTCCTGCACCCCGCGGTGCTCCTCCTTCTGATCGCGGTGCCAGTGGCCTTCGTCCTGCTTTCCCGGGCGGCGGCGGCACGCCAGGCGGACCTGGAGCGGTTCGGCGAGCGGGCACTGCTCGAACGAAGCTCCTCTCTTCCGGCGGCCGAACTCGGCCGCCGCCGCACCCGGCTCAGGATCGGCGCGCTGGCCCTCTGCATCGTGGCACTGGCACGCCCGCAGGTGGGCGAGCGGCCGAGCGACATGCCGCATGCCGGCCGGGACGTGCTGGTGCTGCTCGACATCTCGCGCTCGATGGGCTCGCCGGACATCGCGCCCAGCCGCCTCGACGCCGCCAAGCGCGCGGCGATCGACCTGGTGGAAAAGCTCCCGGGGGACCGGGTGGGCCTCGTCGTCTTCGGCGGCAACGCCTTCCTGCAGCTGCCGCTGGTACAGGACCATGCGGCCTTCAAGCTTTTCGTGGACGCCGCCTCGAGCCGCTATCTCTACGACCCTTCGACGGATGTCGCCGCCGCGCTCAAGACCGCGCTGTCGGTGTTCGAGCATGAGGGCAGTCATGGCTCGCGCGCCATCGTGCTGATCTCCGACGGCGAGACGCAGCCGCTGGGAGTGGAGGAGGTGACCCCGACCCTCCAGCAGGAGCACATCCCGGTCATCGCGATCGGCGTCGGCACGCTCGAAGGCGGCCCCGTGCCCGCCGACTCGAGCGAGGCACCTGAGCCATGGCATCGCGACCACATCGGGCGGGTGGTCAACAGCAAGCTGGTCGAGGAGGTCCTGGTCCGGCTGGCGCGGGAAACCAGCGGGACGTACCTGCGCTGGCGCGATGGCCAGGGACTGGGACCGCTGGTGAGCCGGATTCGCGAGGTCGAGGCCCGCACGCTCGATGCCGGCGCCGCGGGTCTGCTGCAGGCCGACCGGTTCCAGTGGCCACTCGGCGCCGGCCTCCTGCTGCTCCTCGCCGAATCGCTGGTCGCCGCGGGCGTCGCGAACCGCCGGCCGCGGCGCGTTCCGACGCTGGCGCCCGCACCGACGATGGGCTTGCTGCTCCTCGCGGCGTTCACGATTCCGGCGTGCACGGCGGCCTACCGCGACGCCAAGCGGGGTGAGCGGCACTACGCCGGCGATCGCTGGCGCGAATCGCTCGAGGCGTTCGACAAGGCGGTGGAGGCCGGTGCGGGGAGTGTGGCCGCGTACGATGCCGGCAACGCCCTCTACCGGATGAGCCAGTACGAGAATGCCATCAAGCGCTACCAGCTCCTGCCGGACGACTCCACCGCCCTCTACCAGGCGGCCCGTTTCAACCTCGGCAATGCCTATGTCCGGGAGGCCGAGGAAGCCGACGAAGATCACCGCGACCAGCCGCTGCGCCGCGCGGTGGAGGCCTTCGAGGAGGTGCTGCGCGCCAACCCCGGGGACCGGGACGCCAAGTGGAATCTGGAACTCGCCCTCCGCCGGCTCGGTGAGCAATCGGGCGACGGCTCGCCCAATCGCGGGCGCCGGGCCGATTACGGCCGGGGCCAGATGAACGATCCCAACAAGGAGGGGAACGACCAGGCGGTGGTGGGCGCGATGGCCGGGGGCGGCTACGGCTCGATGATGGGCGAGTCAGCCAAGGAGCTCACCGAGGAGCAGGCACGGCGCCTCCTCGAGTCGGTGCAGCGCGAGCAGTTGCGGACCCACGAGGGAAGGCCAGCCGGCAAGGGGAAGGCTGGCGGCAAGGACTGGTGAGAGGGGCAGCGGGGCAGATGGGCGGCGGGGCAGCCGAATTCAACTGCGGCCTCTACTTGTCGGGAACAGAATGAAAAAGGGGGCGTGGAATCAAGTTCCACTGCCCCCCTGCCCTCCTGCCCCGCCCAATACCTACCAGCGATAGTGCGCGAACGCGCGGTTGGCCTCGGCCATCCGGTGGGTGTCTTCCTTCTTCTTGATCGCGTTCCCCTCACCCTTGGAGGCGAGGATGAACTCGGCGGCCAGGCGCTCCTGCATGGTCTTCTCGGAGCGGGCGCGGGCGAACTCGATCAGCCAGCGCATGGCCAGCGCGGTGCGGCGCTCGGGGCGCACTTCGACCGGCACCTGGAGGGAGGCGCCACCGACCCGGCGGCTCTTCACCTCGAGGGCGGGCTTCACGTTGTTGACCGCGGCCTTGAAGACGGTCACGCCGGGCTGGCCGGTCCGCTCTTCGATCAGATCCATGGCCTTGTAGAAGATGCCCTCGGCCAGACTCTTCTTGCCCTGGTACATCAGGCTGCTGACGAACTTGGACACGGTCTGGCTGTCGTACCGCGGATCAGGCGGAACGGTGCGCTTGACCGCTGACTTGCGGCGGCTCACTACTTACCTCCCTTGGCGGCCGCGGCCTTGGGCCGCTTGGCACCGTACTTGGAGCGCGAACGCTTGCGATCGTTGACGCCGGCGCTGTCCAGCGTGCCCCGGACGATGTGATACCGGACGCCCGGCAGGTCCTTCACGCGGCCGCCCCGGATGAGCACGATCGAGTGCTCCTGGAGGTTGTGGCCTTCGCCGGGAATGTAGGCGGTGACTTCGAAGCCGTTGGTGAGGCGGACACGGGCCACCTTGCGGAGGGCCGAGTTCGGCTTCTTGGGGGTCGTGGTGTAGACGCGGGTGCAGACGCCGCGCTTGAGCGGGTTTTCCCGAAGTGCGGGCGCCTTGTTCTTGGCAACGACAGACTTCCGGCCGTGCCGGACGAGCTGATTGATGGTCGGCATATCCCTGACGAATTACCCCCGGATCACGTTCCCCGGGCATTCCGGGGCAGACTTGCAAAGATAGACGGCGTCAGCACAAAGGTCAACCAAGCCCCTGCGGCTGGCGGGGATGGGACCAGCTGACGGCATCTGTTCGGGCGGGGAGGCGGGCAGGTCGAAGAGTCACGTGACCCACCATTCCGGTAATCCTGAAATCCGTCGATCAGACTGACCTGAAAAACAAAGCACCCGGGATCTCTCCCGGGTGCCTCGTGCCTCAGCCCTCCTACAGCTCCTCTTCCTCGGCTCCCACCAGCACCGGGATGGCTGCCGGCGGTACCGCTCCGGCCGCTTCCGGCGGGGCCGGCGGCGGCGCTTCGTAGCCCGGAGGCGGCGTGACCTCGATTTCGGCGTAGCGGTAGATGCCCGACCCCGCCGGGATGAGGTGCCCGATGATGATGTTCTCCTTGAGGCCGAGGAGGTTGTCCTTGGCCCCGCGGATCGCCGCGTCGGTGAGAACGCGGGTCGTCTCCTGGAACGACGACGCCGAGATGAACGACTGCGTGGTGAGCGAGGCCTTGGTGATGCCGAGCAGCACCGGCTCCGACTGGGCCGGGGCGCCCTTCCGCTTGACCACCCGCTCGTTCTCCTCGCGGAACGTCAGCTTGTCGACCGTCTCGCCTTCGAGGAAGTCGGTGTCGCCCGGCTCGCTCACGCGGACCTTCTGCAGCATCTGGCGCACGATCACGCCGATGTGCTTGTCGCTGATCCGCACGCCCTGCAGCCGGTAGACCTCCTGCACCTCGTTGAGCAGGTACTCCTGCACCGCGCGGGGGCCCTTGATCCGCAGAATATCGTGCGGATTGACCGGACCCTCGGTGAGCCGGTCGCCGGCGCGCACGCGGTCGCCCTCGTGCACCCGGAGGTGCTTGCCCGCGGGCACTTCGTACAGCTGCGCCTCGGCCGTCTCGCTGGGCTCGCCCAGCGGGTAGACGTAGATCTCGCGCTTGCCGCGCTTGATCTCGCCGAACTTCACCGTGCCGTCGATTTCGGCGATGGTGGCCGGATCCTTCGGCCGCCGGGCCTCGAACAGCTCGGCGATACGCGGCAGACCACCCGTGATGTCGCGGGTCTTGTACGCCTGCCGCGGGATGCGGGTGACCGTCACACCCTTCACCACCGTGACCGGCGGCGAGAGGTAGACCGTCTTGTCCTTGCTCTCCTTCTTGCTCTTCCCCGGCCAGGCCACGTTGATCGGGAACTCCTCGGCCTTGAACTTCTGGGACCAGGGGTTGGCTTCGTCCGGGATGTCCCGGGCGCGGCTGATCTGGTCCGTCGGGCTGCCGAAGACGATCCGGGCGCCTTCCGCCAGAATGTATTCCTGCGGGTCCCGCCGGTTGGGCGCGTAGACCAGCACCGAGGGATGCAGCTCCCGGTCCGGGTCGGCCGCGACCACCAGTGAGCGGAGACCGGTGGACTCGTCCAGCTCCTCGCGCAGCGTGGCGCCCGGCACCAGGTCCTTCCAGCGCAGCTCGCCGTCCAGCTTGAGGATGCTGGGATCGTTGTACGGATCCCAGGTGTACAGGATCGACATCTTGCCCTGCACGTGATCGCCTTCCTTGACCTGCAGGAGGGCGCCTTCGGGCACGGGGTAGCGGTTGACCACCTTGCCGTGCTCGTCCAGGATCTCGATGCCTTCCTTCGTTTCTTCCTCGGCCGACTCGTCCTCGCGGGTCAGCACCAGCCGGATCATGGCCTTGGTGCCGTCTTCGTACTCGACCGCGATGTCGGTCCACTCGAGGCCCTTGGTGTACCGCACGATGCCGCTGGTGCGGGCCCGGCGCTCGGCTTCTTCGGCGATGCGTGACGACGCGCCGCCGATATGGAAGGTCCGGAGGGTGAGCTGGGTGCCCGGCTCGCCGATCGACTGGGCCGCCAGGATGCCGATCGCCTCGCCCATGTCCACCATGTCCATGGTGGCCAGGTTGCGGCCGTAGCACATCCGGCAGGTGCCGCGGCGGGACTCGCAGGTGAGCACCGAGCGGATCTTCACCCGTTCGATCCCCGCGTCCTCGATCTGGCCCGCCACGTCCTCGTCGATCAGGTGACCGGCGGAGACCAGCAGCTTGGCATCGCCGTGCTCGTCCAGCTCGTTCGGGTCGATGACATCTTCCGCGGCCACGCTGCCGATGATGCGCTCGCGCAGCGGCTCGATGACATCTTCCCCTTCCTTCAGGGCCGAGGTGTCGAGGCCCTGGATGGTGCCGCAGTCCTCCTCGGTGACCGTGACGTCCTGCGCCACGTCCACGAGGCGGCGGGTCAGGTAGCCGGCGTCGGCGGTCTTGAGCGCCGTGTCGGCCAGACCCTTGCGGGCGCCGTGCGTCGAGATGAAGTACTCCAGCACGGTGAGCCCTTCGCGGAAGTTCGACTTGATCGGGCTCTCGATGATTTCACCGATGCCGCCGGTCAGCTTCTTCTGCGGCTTGGCCATCAGGCCGCGCATGCCCGCCAGCTGGCGGATCTGGTCGCGGCTGCCGCGGGAGCCGGAGTCGAACATCATGAACACCGGGTTGAAGCCGCCCCGGCTCTGGCGCATGTTGCTGACCATCGCCTCGGCCACGTCGTTGTTGGCGTGGGTCCAGGCGTCGATCACCTTGTTGTACCGCTCGCCGAAGGTGATCTGGCCGGTATTGTAGGCCCGCTGGAACCGCTGCACCCGCTTGTCGGCCTCCTCGAGCAGCTTGGCCTTGTCTCCCGGAATTTCCAGGTCCTCCACCCCGATCGACACGCCGCCGATGGTGGCGAAGCGGAAGCCGAACTCCTTGAGGCGGTCGAGGAACTGGACCGTCTCGGCCAGCCCGGCGCGGCGGTAGCTCTGCAGCACCAGGTTGGACAGCGCCTTCTTGCGCATCAAGTCGTCCTGGAAGCCGAGCTCGGCCACCAGGCGCCGCGGCAGGCCGCTGTTGAACAGCACCCGGCCCACGGTGGTCTGGATCCAGGCCGCCTTGGGGTCGTGCGCCTCCCGCGGCGGCTGGTACCAGAAGTGGATCGCGTCGTGGTAGCCCACCTTCTCGTGCAGCAGCGCCATTTCGATTTCGGCGAGGGTGCCGAAGTGCGGCGCGCCCTTCCACAGCTCCGCCTTGACCGCGGCCAGGCGCGGCCCGGCCGTGCGCAGCCTCTCCTCGAAGCTCGAGGGCAGCTTGGTGAGCCAGTAGCTTCCCAGCACCATGTCCTGCGAGGGCTCGGCCACCGGCCGGCCGTCGGACGGCTTGAGGATGTTGTTGCTCGAGATCATGAGCAGCCGGGCTTCCAGCTGCGCCTCGAACGACAGCGGCACGTGCACCGCCATCTGGTCGCCGTCGAAGTCGGCGTTGAAGGCGGCGCAGACCAGCGGATGGATCCGGATGGCCTTGCCCTCCACCAGCACCGGCTCGAACGCCTGGATGCCGAGGCGGTGCAGCGTCGGGGCGCGGTTGAGCAGCACCGGGTGATCCTGGATGATCTCCTCCAGGATTTCGTACACCTCGGGGCTTTCCCGCTCCACGATCTTCTTGGCCCGCTTGACTGTCTCGGCGATACCCTTCTCCACCAGCTTGTGGATGATGAACGGCTTGAAGAGTTCCACCGCCATGGCCTTGGGCAGGCCGCACTGGTGCAGCCGCAGCTCCGGGCCCACCACGATGACCGAACGCCCGGAGTAGTCCACCCGCTTGCCGAGCAGGTTCTGGCGGAAGCGGCCCTGCTTGCCCTTGAGCATGTCGCTCAGGGACTTGAGCGGGCGCTTGCCGCGGCCGCGGATGGCCTTGGAGCGGCGGCCGTTGTCGAACAGGGCGTCCACCGCCTCCTGCAGCATGCGCTTTTCGTTGCGCAGGATGACTTCGGGCGCCTTGTGCTGGATCAGCTTCTGCAGCCGGTTGTTGCGGTTGATCACCCGGCGGTACAGGTCGTTCAGGTCGCTGGTCGCGAAGCGGCCGCCATCGAGCGGCACCAGCGGCCGGAGATCCGGCGGAATCACCGGGATCACGTCCAGGATCATCCAGCTCGGGGTGTTGGGCACATCGCCCTGGTCGCCCGAGGTGAGGAACGCGTCGACGATCTTGAGCCGCTTGAGCGTCTGCTTCTTGCGGTGCTGGCTGGTCTCGCCCGCCACGGAATTGCGCAGTTCACCCGCCAGCTTCTTGATCTCGAGGCGGTTGAGCAGCTCACGGACGGCGGGGGCGCCGATGTCCGCCTTGAAGGCGCTGTCCCCCTCCTCCTTGGCCTTGGCCTTGAGGGCCAGGAACTCGTCCTCGTCGAGCAGCTGGTTGGACTCGACGTCCTGCTCGCCCGGATCGAGGACGATGTACGACGAGTAGTAGATGACGCGCTCCAGCTCCCGCAGGGTCACGTTGAGCAGGTTGCCCATCGGACTCGGCAGGGTCTTGAAGAACCAGATGTGCGCCACCGGCACGCTGAGCTCGATGTGGCCCATGCGCTCGCGCCGGACCTTGCTCAGGGTGACTTCCACGCCGCAGCGGTCGCAGATCACGCCGCGGTAGCGGATCCGCTTGTACTTGCCGCAGTGGCACTCCCAGTCCTTGACCGGACCGAAGATCCGCTCGCAGAACAGGCCGTCCTTCTCGGGCTTGAAGGAGCGGTAGTTGATGGTCTCGGGCTTGGTGACCTCGCCCCACGACCACCAGGTGCGCTGGCCCTGCAGCTCCAGGCGCTCCCGCTCCTTGGTGTCCCTGGGCCCCCGGATCTCCTCGGGCGAGGCGATGCGGATGCTGATGTAATCGAAACTCGAGCTCTTGGCCTCGCGGCCGCTCCGGAAATCAATCATCGTATTCTCCCTTACTCATCCCCCTCGGCAGTAGTGCCGAGGGTGACCTTCAAGCCGAGCGCCTGGAGCTCCTTCACGAGCACATTGAACGACTCGGGGATGCCCGGCTCCGGCAGATTCTGACCCTTCACGATGGCCTCGTACACCTTGCTGCGGCCGTTCACGTCGTCCGACTTGACCGTGAGCATCTCCTGCAGCAGGTGGGACGCGCCATACGCCTCCAGCGCCCACACTTCCATTTCACCGAACCGCTGACCGCCGAACTGCGCCTTGCCCGCCAGCGGCTGCTGGGTGACGAGGCTGTACGGTCCGATCGAGCGGGCGTGGATCTTGTCGTCGACCAGGTGGCTCAGCTTGAGCATGTAGATCGAGCCCACCGTCACGTCGCTCTCGAACTCCTGGCCGCTCCGGCCGTCCCGCAGCCGCACCTTGCCGGTGGGCGTCAGGCCGGCCTTCCGGATCAGGGCATCGGTCGCGGCCGCGACCTCTTCCGTCTCGCCCTTGCCGCCCAGCACGCGGGCCAGCGCACCCAGTCCCGCCTCCTCCAGCAGCTCGGCGGTGCCGAGGCCGGCCAGGCGGTCGGATTCCTTGAGCGCCTTCTGCAGCGCCTTTTCCTCGGCGCCGGAGGCTTCCGCCACCCGCGCCTTGTGATAGGCCACTTCCTGGCCCCGCTGGGCCTTTTCGCGGGCGGCCAGTTCGCTCGCCGCCTCGGCCAGGAAGTGCTTGACCGACTGGTACAGATCGCGGGCCGACTGCGGCATGCCGCGGCGGGCCAGGTCGCCCACGCTGGCCTCGGTGAGGCTGCGGGTTTCGCCCTCGTGGCCCAGCTTCTTCATCGCCTCGACGATCTCGATGATCGTCTGGGCGCTGGGCGCCGGCGCGTGCGCGGCGAGGCTCAGGCCGGACGCGGCCCACTTGAGGCCGGCCAGGCGCTGCAGCAGGCCGATCTCGCCCTCGTCCGCCCCGCGGAACACCGGCGTCTTGGCCTTGAACCCGAGGATCCTGGCGCACCAGCCCAGGTGGGTCTCGAGGATCTGGCCCACGTTCATGCGGCTCGGCACGCCCAGCGGGTTGAGCACGATGTCCACCGGAGTGCCGTCCGGGAGGAACGGCATGTCCTCTTCCGGCACGATCCGGGCGACGATGCCCTTGTTGCCGTGGCGGCCGGCCATCTTGTCGCCCACCGAGATCTTGCGCTTCTCGGCCAGGTACACCTTGACCAGCTGGATGACGCCCGGAGGCAGTTCATCGGGCTGGAGGATCTTGTCGATCTGGTCCTCGGACTTCTCCTCCACCTTGGCCCGGGCCCGGCCCGCGGCGTCGATGGTGGCGCGGATCCGCTCGTTGGCCGCCTTGTTGGCCACGCGCAGGGTCTTGAGGTCCGCCTCGGAGAGGTGGTCGGCATCGAGCTGCTCGCGGGCGAGCTTGCTGCCCGCGGGTACCAGCTCCTCCACCGTGCCGGCCTTGAGCATCAGGGCCACTTCCTGCCCGGTGAGCAGGTGGCGCAGTTCGTCGTAGAGGGCGCTGCTGATCCGCGCCTTTTCCTCGGTCTCGATCCGGCGCACTTCGCCGATCCGCTCGCCGCGGTCCTTCTCGACCACCTGGTCCTCGACGCGGCTGAAGATCTTCACGTCGATGACCACGCCCTTCATGCCGGGCGGGACCTTGAGCGAGGAGTCCTTCACGTCCTTGGCCTTCTCGCCGAAGATGGCGGTGAGCAGCTTCTCTTCGGGTGACAGCTCCGTCTCGCCCTTCGGGGTGATCTTGCCGACCAGGATGTCGCCCGGCTTCACGTGGGCGCCGATGCGCACGATGCCCCGCTCGTCGAGGTCGAGCAGCGCCTCGTCGGAGACGTTGGGAATTTCGCGGGTGATCTCCTCCTGGCCGCGCTTGGTGTCGCGGACGTGGAGTTCGAGCTCCTGGATGTGGATCGACGAATAGACGTCGTCCTTGACCAGGCGCTCGGAGAGGATGATCGCATCCTCGAAGTTGTGCCCGTACCACGGCATGAACGCCACCACCACGTTGCTGCCCAGCGCCAGCTCACCGTCCTCGGTGGCGGCGCCGTCGGCGATCACCTCGCCGGCCGCGACCTTCTGGCCGGTGAAGACCAGGGGCCGCTGGTTGATGGCGGTGTCCTGGTTGGTGCGCCAGAACTTCTTGACCCGGTACCGGTCGTGCCGGCCCAACCGGGCCAGCGGCGCATCGCCCGCGGCGGGCGCGGAGTCCTCGCCGGCATCGACGATGATCTCGTCCGCCGTCACCCGGGTCACGACACCTTCGCGCCGCGCCAGGATCACCGAGCCCGAGTCCTTGGCCACCTTCTCCTCGAGTCCCGTGCCCACCAGCGGCGCCTTGGGAAAGAGGAGCGGCACGCTCTGGCGCTGCATGTTGCTGCCCATGAGCGCGCGGTTGGCGTCGTCATGCTCGAGGAACGGGATCAGCGCCGCGGCGATCGAGACCAGCTGCTCGGGCGCCACGTCCATGAAGTCGATCCGGTCCGGCGGCAGCAGCGGGTAGTCGTCGCCCTTGCGGGAGAGGACCAGCTCGTCCTGGAACTTCCCTTCCGGGTCGAGCGGCGCGTTGGCCTGCGCCACCGCGTAGTCTTCTTCCTCGCTGGCCGAGAGCCAGCGGATGTCGTTGGTGACCTTGCCGCCCTTGACCACGCGGTACGGGGTCTCGATGAAGCCCAGGTCGTTGATGCGGGCAAACGTCGAGAGGCTGGTGATCAGGCCGATGTTCGGGCCTTCCGGCGTCTCGATCGGGCACATCCGGCCGTACTGCGAGTAGTGCACGTCGCGGACTTCGAAGCCGGCGCGCTCCCGCGTCAGGCCGCCCGGTCCCAGGGCGCTCAGCCGCCGCTTGTTGGTCAGCTCGGCCAGCGGGTTGGTCTGGTCCATGAACTGGGACAGCTGCGACGAGCCGAAGAAGGCCTGGATGACGGCCGACACCGTGCGGGCGTTGACCAGGTCGTCCAGCGAGATCTTCTCCGGATCGGCGTTGATGCTCATCCGCTCCTTGACCAGCCGCGCCATGCGCGAGAGGCCGACGGAGAACTGGTTGGCGATCAGCTCGCCCACCGAGCGGATGCGGCGGTTGCCCAGGTGGTCGATGTCATCCGTGTACCCGCGGCCGTCGTTCAGGTCGATCAGGTAGTGGATGATTGCCACGAAGTCCTCTTCCGTGAGGACAGTGTGATTGCTCGGCGTCTTGAGCTTGAGCCGCTGGTTGATCTTGTAGCGGCCCACCCGGCCCAGGTCGTAGCGCTTGGGGTTGAAGAACAGCCGCTTGAGCGCCTCGCGGGCGGTTTCCAGGTTCGGCGCCTCGCCGGGACGCAGCAGGGCGTAGATCTGCTCCAGGGCCTCGGCCTCGCTGTGGGTCGGGTCCTTGGCCAGGGTGTTCTTGATCAGGGAGGACTCGCTCCGCCCGGGGGGCAGCAGCACGTCCACCTTCTGCACGTTGGCCTTGAGCAGCCGCTTCCTGGCCGCGTCGGTGATTTCCTTGCCGCCCTCGGCGATGACTTCGCCGGTCTCGGGATCGGCCACGTCGAAGGCCAGGATCGGCTTGTGACGCTCGCGCGTCGTGGTCGGCTGTTCCTCGTCGCGGAGATCGATCGAGGTGTAGCCGGCGAAGACCGTGACTTCCCGGACCCCGGTGCGGCGCAGCTCGTTGAGTCGCTCGGCGGTGAGTTCATCGCCCACGGCAGCCAGCGGCGCGCCCTTGGGATCCTCGGGGTTGGCCACATCGGCGGCCACCATGGCCCCGACCACCTCGCGGCGCTCCTGCCGGCCTTCCAGCTTGCCGGAGATGTTGAGCACCTTGGTGGCGAAGAAGAGCCGGAGAATCTCGGCGTTGGTGCCGTAGCCGAACGCGCGGAGCAGCGCGGTGGCCGGGAACTTCTTCTTCTTGTCGATGTGAACGTAGATCAC
This sequence comes from Gemmatimonadales bacterium, assembly GCA_035279705.1. Lineage (GTDB taxonomy): Bacteria > Gemmatimonadota > Gemmatimonadetes > Gemmatimonadales > GWC2-71-9 > DATEHG01. The sequence goes on along the minus strand of DATEHG010000022.1, from coordinate 4,109 downwards.
ATCGTGGATGTCGATGGTGAACTCGACCCAGGAGCCCCGGAACGGGATGATCCGGGCGGAGAAGAGCCGCTGGCCGTTGGGGTGGGTGTCCTCTTCGAACACCACGCCCGGGGAGCGGTGCAGCTGGCTCACCACGACGCGCTCGGCGCCGTTGATCACGAAGGTGCCGAGGGGGGTCATGATGGGGAGTTCCCCCAGGTAGACCTCTTTCTCGATCGCGTTCTTGAGCCGGCGCTGGCCGTCCACCTCCTCGAACACGTCGAGGCGGAGGGTGGCCTTGAGCGGGACGGCATAGGTCATGTCGCGCTCGATGCACTCCTCGACCGTGTACTTCGATTCCCCGAGGCTGTACTTGAGGAATTCGAGGCTGTACTTCCCGTTCACGTCGCTGATCGGGAAGAGGTCGCGGAAGACCCGCTCCAGGGAGACGTCCTGCCGCTCCCCGTGCACGTCATCGGGCACGAGCAGGGACTGGAAGGCCTCGGTCTGGATATCGAGGAGATGGGGCATGGGCATGCCACCATCGCGCTTGGAAAAAGTGATGACCGGCGTTGTCTTGGGCATAGTCACTCTCATGCAACACAAATGGCCCCGGCGCGGGTTCCCTCCGGCTTTTCCGGGGGAACCACGCGGGGCTGGGCGTCAATCCGGCTTAGAAGGTGCCAGCAGTCGTCATGTCGTCTCACTGAAATAGGTTGAAGCTGTCTGACCCTTCGCCGTACCGGGCCCGGAGGGCCCGGCTACGGTTCCGGGTAGCGCTTCGCGCTACTTCAGTTCGACGACCGCGCCCTGCTCTTCCAGTCGCTTCTTCATTTCCTCGGCTTCGGCCTTGGACACGCCTTCCTTGACGGTGCTCGGGGCGCCGTCAACCATGTCCTTGGCCTCCTTGAGACCCAGCGAGGTGATCTCGCGGACCACCTTGATCACCTGGATCTTCTTGGCGCCGCCCTCCTTCAGGATGACCGCGAACTCGGTCTTCTCTTCCGCCGCGGGGGCGGCAGCACCGCCGGCGCCGCCGGCGGCAGGGGCGGCAGCCATCACCGTCACATTGAACTTGGCCTTGAAGGCCTCGATCAGCTCGGCCAGCTCCAGCACGGACTTGTGCCCGATCGCCTCGATGATCTCTTCGTTGCTCAGCGTAGTAGTCGGCATGTCAGTCGGTCTCCGTATCGTTAATTCTGGGCGCTGCGCTGTTCACGAAGCGCATCGAGTGCGAGAGCAAAGTTGGACAGCAGGGCGTTGAGCGAGCCGGCGAACTGGGCCAGCAGCACCTCGCGCGGCGGGATCGAGCCCAGCCGCTTGACGTGATCGGGCTGGACCGCGGCCCCGTCAACGAAGCCGGCCTTGACGGTCGGCTTCTCGAATTCCTTGCCGAACTCGAGCAGGACCTTGGCGGCGGGCAGCGGATCGCTGCCGGCCAGGACCAGCCCGGTGGGCCCCTTCATGTGGGGCTCCAGCGCGGCCATCTGGTTGGCGGCCAGCCCGCGCCGCGCCAGCGTGTTCTTGACCACGATGTACCGGGCCCCGACGGCGCGCAGCCGGCGGCGGAACTCCGTCATGCGGAGCACGTTGAGCCCGCTGAAATCCGTCACATACACCACGGGCGAGGTCTTGACCTCGGCCTCGATGGCGGCGGCCGTTTCCTGGCGTTCCTGTTTGCTCATCGGTACCCCGCCAGATCAAGCCGGACGCCGGGGCCCATGGTGCTGGACACGGTCGCGGTCCGGAGGTAAGTGCCTTTGGCCGACGCCGGCTTGGCCCGCACGATCGTTTCCACGAACGCCGTCAGATTCGCGGCGAGCTGGTCGGCCGAGAAGCTGGCCTTGCCGATCGGGGCGTGCACGTTGCCGGTCTTGTCGACCCGGAATTCGATCTTGCCTGCCTTGATTTCCCGGACCGCCTTGGCCACGTCCATCGTGACCGTGCCGGCCTTGGGATTGGGCATGAGGCCGCGGGGACCGAGGATCCGGCCCAGCTGGCCCAGCTGGCCCATGACGTCCGGCGTGGCGACGATCACGTCGCACTCGAGCCAGCCGTCCTTGAGCTTCTGCACGTACTCGATGCCGACGAAATCGGCCCCGGCCGCTTCCGCGTCCTTGACCCGTTCGCCCTGGGTGATGACCAGCACCCGCACCGACTTGCCGGTGCCGTGCGGCAGCACCACGGTGCCGCGGACGACCTGGTCCGCGTGGCGGGGATCGACGCCGAGGCGGACGGCCACGTCCACCGTCTCGTCGAACTTGGCGGTCGCGGCGGTCTTCACCAGCGCGACGGCCTCGGAAATCGGGTACTCGCGGGCCCGGTCCACCTTGGTGGCCACAGCGCGGTACCGCTTGCCCTGGAGTGTCATCAGTCGGCGACCTCCAGTCCCATCGACCGGGCCGTGCCGGCGATCATGCGCATCGCCCCGTCCAGATCCGCGGCGTTGAGGTCCGCCATCTTGATCTCGGCGATCTTCTTGAGCTGGGCGCGCGTCACCTTGCCGATCTTGGTCCGGTTCGGCACGGCGCTGCCCTTCTCGACGCCGGCCTCCTTCATCAGGAGGTTGGGTGCGGGGGGCGTCTTGGTGATGAACGTGAAGGTGCGGTCCTGGAAGACCGTCACCACCACGGGGATCACCATCCCGGCCTGGCTCTGCGTGCGCGCGTTGAACTGCTTGCAGAATTCCATGATGTTGACGCCGTGCGGTCCCAGCGCGGTCCCCACAGGGGGCGCGGGATTGGCGGCGCCTGCCGGGCACTGCAGCTTGATGACTGCGGTGACCTTCTTGGCCATGCGTCCTTCCCTTCAGGTTCGTGCCGGTGCCGGCCGTTCGACCGGTCCAGCGCTGCCGCGATGACCCGCGCGGTCGCGGGAGAAGAGCCTTAAGCCATCAGCCTTAAGCTTTGGGCCGTCTTGCTGACGGCTTACGGCTTATGGCTTACGGCTGCTGTCTAGTGGCCCCTCAACTGCAAGTAATCCATCTCCACCGTGGTCGGGCGGCCGAAGAGGCTCACCGTGACCCGGACCTTGCCCTTGTCGGCCAGCACTTCGTCCACCACACCGTTGAAGTCGGAGAACGGCCCCTCGGTGATTTCCACCGCCTGGCCGATCATGAACGGAATCTCCTCCTCCGGCTCCGCGCTGGTCACCGCCTCGGCAATGCCGAGCAGCCGGTTGACCTCTTCCTGGCGGAGGGGCTGCGGCAGGCGGCCGCTGCCCACGAACTTGATCACGCCCTGGATGCTGTTGACCAGGTGCAGGGCTTCCTGGTTCATGCCCATTTCGACCAGGACGTAGCCCGGATAGAGCTTCCGCTCCACCGTGACCTTCTTGCCGTTCTTGATCTCCACGGCTTCCTGCACCGGCACCAGCGCCTGGCGGACCAGCTTCCCGTCTGCGGGCCGCGGGTCCTGCGCGATGCGCTGCTGCAGGAGATTGCGGACCTTGTTCTCGTGGCCCGCCGTGGTCTGGATCGCGTACCAGCGATATTCCATTGCGTCGCCTAGGCGGTGAGCCGGGCCAGCCACTGCACCAGCACGACGTTGAGCAGGAAATCGAGCAGCCCGATGACGAGGCCCAGCACCACCGACAGGATGATGATCATCCGGGTGGACTTGGTCAGCTCATCGCGGGTGGGCCAGGTGACCTTGTCCCACTCCTGGCGGCACGCCCGGAGAAAGCCGATGGTGTTCCCGCTCCACCGGACCAGCCGGCTGGAGGACTCGGTCACGGCTTCCATGGACTACTTCGACTCCTTGTGCAGCTGGTGCTTGTTGCACCGGGCGCAGTACTTCTTCCACTCGACCCGCTCCGGATGCTTCCGCCGGTTCTTCTCGGTGAAGTAGTTCCGGCTGCGGCAGTCGGTGCATTCCATGATGATGCGTTCCCGAGGCATGGTCTAACCTTTCAGTCCCTATTTGAGTCGAGAGTCACGGGTCAAGGGTCGAGGGTCAAGAACTGCTCTCGACCCTCGACCTCTCGACCCTCGACTACTTCAGAATCTTCGTCACCACGCCGGCGCCCACCGTCCGCCCACCCTCGCGGATCGCGAAGCGCAGCCCCTCGTCCATCGCGATCGGCGTGATCAGCTCGATCGTCATCTGGATGTTGTCCCCCGGCATCACCAT
>DATEHG010000021.1:0-13599 GCA_035279705.1 Gemmatimonadales bacterium | reverse complement strand
AGCCCCTCCACCTTCCACATCTCGGCTTCGTGCAGGCTGTCCCGCGAGGCCATCGGGTGATTGGCCCAGTCGGTACGCCGGTCATCAAAGGCGGGCGCCATGTAGCGGCGGACCGGATCGTTCCAGAGATCCGCCGTATTCATGGTGTTCAGCATGTGGGGCGGAATGAGCATCGACATGGTGGCGCGCTCTTCGTGGTCGCGCGCGATGCTCTGGGCCAGGCTCTCCGGCAGCAGGTTGCCGAAGACGGCTGCGAATTCCTTGAGATTCTTGACGGTGTGGCGGCGCTGCCAGAGCGCGCTTTCCCACTCGTCTTTGGTGACGTTCTTGAAGCCGGGGAGCCGGGTCCAGTCGGGCTCGACAAACTGGCGCGCCGGCGGATAAACGAATGGCTGCCGGGCGGCGGCGTTCGGGCTGGGGGTCTGGGCCATGTTGCACCTGCCGGTTCGGGACGAACGCAAAGGCGCCAAGCCCCTCGGCAGGGGCCCAACACCATAAGCGGGAATTGACTCCGCTCAAGTTAATATATAATATATTATCGTGCAAGTGGCTGCATTACTTGAACCTGGACCTCTGGCGGAGGGCACTTGAAGCTCGATAAGGTACTCTCCCGCGGGGCCAGGACCCCCCGCCGGCAGGCCTCCCACGAGATGGTGGCGTCCGTCCTCCGGGAGGCCATCGCCACCGGCCAGCTCCGGGGAAACCAGCCTCTTCCGCAGGACGAAATCGCCAGCCAACTTCGCGTGAGCCATATCCCGGTGCGCGAGGCGCTGCGCCAGCTCGAGTCGGAGGGGCTGGTCACCTACCAGGCCAACCGTGGCGCCACGGTCCGGGCGCTCACCACCGACGAAATCCGCGAGATCTACGAAATCCGCGCTACGCTCGAAACGGCCGCGGTGCGCCGGGCCACGCCTTTGCTCAGCGCGGATGTGCTGGCCCAGGCCCGGCAGATCCTCGACCAGGCGGAGCGGGCGCGCGATGACGGGGAGTGGGGATCGCTGGACGTCGAGTTCCACCAGACGATCTACGATCTGGAAATGCGGCCGAGGCTGCAGGAGCTGATCACGGGCCTGTTACGGAGGGTGGACCGGTACTGGTTGTCGCAGGGCATGATGCTCAAGCATCGTGGCACCTTCGACGACGAGCACCGCGCCCTGCTTCGGGCTATCGAGTCGCGGAATGCGGAAAAGGCGGCGGAACTGCTGGGGGCGCACCTGGCGGGGGCGTCAGCACTGCTGGTGAGCGAACTCGAGTCAGGTGCCCTCGAGCAAGCGAACACCCTCGCCACGGGCGGCTGATTGCGCGGCACGCAGGGCCTTCCGCTGCTGAACGTGCCGGCACCGCTCCCGTCATGAGCACAACCGCGGAGGAGTTCGAGGAATTCCGGCGGGAGGTGGTCTACTGGCAATCTGTCGCCGCAACCGACCCCAGCCGAGCCCGCTCCTCCGCCATCAGCTTTGCACTCCTTGGCTACGCCTACATCCTTGGGGCGGCCATCCTTCTGCCCGTACTGTGTGTTGGCACGGCCATCCTTCTGGCCGAAACGCATCTCGGCGTCATCGCGGTAAAACTGCTCCTGCCGCTTGGTCTCCTCTGGGTCTCGATCGTCCGGGCCCTCTGGGTCCGGATCGCGCCGCCTGCGGGGAAGGAACTCACCCGGGCGCAGTTTCCGGCGCTCTTCAACCTGATTGATGAGGTGGCGGCGAAGATCGGCGCCCCGAAGCCTGATCACGTTCTCCTGACTGGAGCGTGCAACGCCAGTCTGGTGCAGTATGCCGTGCTCGGCCCCTTCGGGTGGTACCGGAATTACCTGGAACTGGGCTGGCCCCTGATGCAGGTGCTGTCGCGGGACCAGTTCCGCGCAATCGTTGCCCATGAGCTCGGCCACCTGGCCGGTGGACATGGGCGCGCAACGACGTGGATCTACCGCCAGCGGGTGTCCTGGGGCCGACTTCTGCACCAGATCGAGGAAGGCCGGACCGGATCGCGCTGGGGCGGAGCCATCTTCGCCCGATTCGTCCACTGGTACCAGCCTAAATTTGCGGCGCGATCGTTCGTACTGAGTCGGGAGCATGAGTTTGAAGCCGACCGCTGCTCCGTCCTGGCGACCGGGGCGGACTCCGCCACAAGCGCGATGGTCCGGCTTCATCTGTTCGGCTACTGGGTCGAAGATCGATATCTGCCCGGCCTGATCACGGCGAATCTCGCGGCCGGCGTCCACGACGCTCCAGGGCACTATCTCCGCGATCTTTCCGCCGCGTTCGGTAAGCCTCTGGATTCCGCCTATCTGACCGCCTGGGGAGCCAGGGTCTGGGTCCTGCCGACCGACTACGAGGATACCCATCCCTCGTTCAAGGATCGGTTGCGCGCGATGGGGTTGCCGTCGCTCACGGACCTCGATCGACTGGCCGCACCACCCGGGCATCCGGCCGGTGCGGCGTACCTCGGCGAAAGCAACGATGCGCTCGGCGCCACGTTCGACGCCGCCTGGGTGGAGGCGGCCCGAGACGGGTGGAAACGGGGCCTCGATGAGGCCCAGCAGCAGCGCCGGGAACTCGAGGCATTGATCGCGCAGGAGCAGGCCGGCCAGCAGGGTGAGGAAGCCCGCCTTGAACGTGTGCGCCTGGCACGCGAGCTGGATGAGTCAAGCCTGGAGGCCGAGGCTACCAGGTTTGTCGCGGACTATCCGGAGAACGCGATCGGTCACTTCTTCCTCGGCTCGGCCCTGCTGCGACGCAACGATGCGGGGGGAATCGAACACCTCAGCCGTGCCGCAGAGATCAACCCCGAACTGGAACAGGCGGCGGCAGGACAGATCTTCAAGTTTCACTGGTCCGAAGGGCGGATTGCCGAGGCCGACGCCGCCAGGGGGCGCTATCTGCGGCTGAGGTCAACGAGTGAAGCCGCGGCCAGGGAGCACCGTCTGATCACGGCCGATACCGTTTACGCGCCACACGAATTGTCGACGGAGCAGGGCGACGCCCTGAAAGCCTCGCTCGCCAAGTTTCCCCAGTTGTCCGAATTGCGATTGGCGAGGCGGGTGTCGCGAGTGCCCACGCCGAAACCGAGACATGTCCTGGTCATGCGATTTCATCGATCCTGGTTCGCGTTCCACGGCAAGGGTACCGCCGCGAGGGAAAGGACTCTCTGCAATCAGATCCTGGCGCTGCCAGGATGGCCGGAAGGCACGACCGGGTTCGTACTCACGTCGGCACAGAAGAAGCTGCTCAAGCGGATACGGAAGGTTCCCGGCTCTGACCTGCTTGCGCGCGGCTGAGGGTTGGCCCTCGGACGTGACGCTGGTGGGGTATCTGGCTTTCCTGCCGAAGTCCTCCTTGAGTGAGGTCTAGTTCCGAGATGCAAGGGGAGATACCGCGAGAGTCGCCGTGGAGTAGATTGCCGTCTGCCACGGATATCTTCCCGGCGGGTTTCGATCTACTTCAGACGCCGATTCGATGACCAGGACGCGTGCCGGCTTCAAGGTCTGCTCCATGCACGACGCCATTGCCGCCCCTGTCAGGGACGGCGATATGGCCGTGCAGGACGCTCCGGCTCTCGAGACGGAAGAGTACTCCGTCCTCGGGATGGCCGACCGGCGATCCACTTAGCGATCTCGGACCCACTCGCCGAACCGATGGCCTACTCCCGGACCGATCTCAGGTTGTCCAGCATGGGCGCCGCGCGTGCCGCGAGCCTCCTTGCCCTGATGGTGGCCTGCAGCGGCGACGGCGGCGGCACCGAGCCACCACCACCGCCCGCGCCGGTTGCCAGCGTCACGGTTGCGCCCGCCAGCGATACGGTGGTGTTCGTCGGAAGCGGCCAGCTCGTGGCGACACTCCGGGACTCGGCGGGACACACGCTGGGCGGGCGGGCGATCACCTGGTCCACCAGCGACAGCGACATCGTCTCGGTGACGGCAACGGGGGCGTTCACGGCCCGGACGAACGGAACAGCCACGATCACCGCCAGTTCCGAAGGGGTGCCGGGCACGGCCACAGTCGTGGCGGTGCCGCGCGTCGCCGTTTCCCCGAGCCTGCCCAGCCTGTTCGCGGGTGACACGATCCAGCTTGCGGCGCGGGTCACCAACGCCCAGAACGTTCCCGTCACCGGCCTCCCCGTCGTGTGGAGCACGGCCAATCCGGGAGTGGCCACGGTTTCGGCCAGCGGGATCGTGACGGCCATGGCGACGGGAACAGCCACGATCACCGCGACTGCGAGTGGAGCGAGGAACTCGATTGCCGTCGCGGTGCTTGCCCCGGTGATCGGTGTCAACCGCAAGATCGCCTTCCTGGTCCTCACGGACCCGGGGCAGTTCGAGTACAATGCGCTCTTCGTGATGAACCCCGATGGGTCGGCCGTCCAGCGAGTGAGCTTTGGCCGAGTCGGAGTTTCCGAATACGCCTGGTCGCCGGACGGTTCCCGGCTGGCGGCGCAGGGGATGGTGCCTCTCAATCCCGCGACTGCGGGGCTTTACCTCGTCAATGCTGACGGTTCGGGCTGGCAGTACGTCATGCCGGCGGCTGGAGGGATGCGCTGGTCGCCCGATGGATCTCTGCTCCTGTTCTCGACCGCGGAAACCCCATCGCGGCTGGCCACTATCCGGGCCGATGGCACCGGCTTCCAGATCGTGCTGGGGGATACCAAGGGCGCCAGCCTGGTGCAGCCGGAGTGGTCTCCGGACGGACGCCAGATCGCGTTCATGCGTCAGACGAACTTCTGTGAGCAACTCTGGCTGGCGGATGCGAACGGCAGTAATGCCCGGCAGCTCGACGTTCCGGCCCCAACGTGCCGGATCCGCTGGCGTCCGGACGGGAAGGAGATCGAGTTCTTCGGGATCGTGCGGCCGCCGGATCCCAATCCCCACAGCGGGGTCTGGTTCGTCCGCCCGGACGGGACCGGCTTCCGGGGCCTGAGCCTGAACTGTGCCGGCGCCGGATGTCCGCCGTTCCAGGCGTACGATGTGCCGGAGTGGTCGCCGGACGGAAGCCATCTGGCTTTTCAGATCAACGATGCCGGCGATGTGGGCGTGAGTGAGCCCGACGGGATGGGGGCGGTCACGATTGCGCTGCATCAGCCGGCGGGGAGCCCCGCGCCGCCGTTGCCTCACTGGTCTCCGGACGGCACCCGGCTGCTGTTTACCGTGTTCGACTCCAGCGGCACCAATCGCGGCGTGGTCGGGACCATAAACGTGGACGGGTCACAGCAGACCCTGCTGGGCGACACGAGTTCGAGAAGCATGCCCAGCTGGCAGCGATGACATCACCGACCGGGCGCTCCTTCAACTGACCGCGGAACAATGAAGAAATCGAGCAGTTCGAAGGTCTGTTCCATGCACGACGCCGTTGCCGCCCATGTCCGGGACGGCGATACGGTCGTCATCGAAGGCTTTACCCATCTCATCTGCTTCGCCGCGGGCCATGAGATCATCCGGCAGAAGCGCCGCAATCTCACCATCGCGCGCCTCACCCCCGACTTGATCTACGACCAGATGATCGCGGCGGGGTGCGCGAAGAAGCTGGTCTTCTCGTGGGCGGGCAATCCGGGGGCGGGCTCGCTGCACGCCTTCCGCCGCGCCGTCGAGAAGGGCAATCCTCCTCTCGAAATCGAGGAGTACTCCCACTTCGGGATGGTGAGCCGGCTTTCGGCCGGGGCGGCCCGTTTGCCGTTCTGGACTATGCGGAACTACATGGGCACGGACCTCCCGAAAGCCAATCCGCTGATCCGGACCGTCACCTGCCCCTACACCGGGGAGGTACTGGCCACCGTCCCGGCGCTGAACCCCGATGTGACGATCGTGCACGCCCAGCGTGCCGATGCCCAGGGCAATGCCCAGATCTGGGGGCTGCTCGGCGTCCAGAAAGAGGCGGCCTTTGCCTCGGCGCGAGTGATCGTCGTGGTGGAGGAGCTGGTGGATGAATCGGTGATCAGGTCGGACCCCAACCGCACCATCATTCCCGGCCTCATCGTGGATGCGGTCGTAGTGGAGCCGTGGGGCGCGCACCCCTCGTATGCGCAGGGATTCTACGACCGCGACAACGAGTTCTACGTGGCGTGGGAGAACATCTCCCGCGATCCGGCGAAGCTCGAGGGATACCTCCAGGAATTCGTCTATGGCGTGAAGAACAGGGCCGAGTACCTCGCGAAACAGCCCGGATTGCAGGACCAGCTGAGGGCCGGGCATCAGCATTCGGATGTGGTGAATTACGGCTACTAGCGTCAGCCATAAGCCGTAAGCTTCTACGTCTCATGGGCGGTCATCATCCTCAGGCATCCTGAAGTTCGGCTTTGCTTATGGCTTAAGGCTTAAGGCTTATGGCTCTTGATTACACACCCTCCGAAATGATGGCGGCAGTCGCCGCCCGGGAGCTCGAGGACGGCGAGGTGACCTTCGTCGGCATCGGGCTCCCGAACCTGGCCTGCAACCTGGCCCGGGCGCTCCAGGCGCCGAACCTGATCCTGATCTACGAATCGGGGGCCGTCGGGGCAGTGCCCGAGCGGCTGCCGGTGTCCATCGGCGATCCTTCGCTGGTGACCGGATCGCTCATGGTCTGCGGCATGGCGGATGTCTTCCAGCTGCTGCTGCAGAACGGCAAGATCGAAGTGGGCTTCCTCGGCGGGGCGCAGGTGGATCGCTTCGGCAACATCAACACCACCGTGGTCGGCCAGTATGACAAGCCGGCCGTGCGGCTCCCGGGCAGCGGTGGCGCGGCCGAAATTGCCATCCATGCCCGGCGGGTGCTGATCATCAGCCGGCTCAGCACGCGGGCGTTCCCCGAGAAAGTCGATTTCGTCACCTCGCCCGGGCACCGCAGCGGCGGAAAGACCCGCCGGGAACTCGGCATGCCGGGCGCCGGACCCGTCAAGGTGATCACTGACAAGGCGATTCTCCAGAGTGATCCGGCGACCGGAGAACTCATCGTGACGGCGCTCTATCCCGGCGTGACCCTGGACGAGGTCAAGGCCAATGTGGGCTGGGCCGTCAGGTCCCGGACCCCGCTCGACCACGTCGTCACTCCTCCGTCCGCCGAGGAACTCCGCCTGCTCAGGGACGTTCTCGACCCCGACCGCCTCTACCTCAAGGGCTGATGACCGCTGCCACCGAGCCGCAAACCGAAGGCGCCATTACCGCGCCCGGGCTGATCCGAAGCCTCACCCTGCGGGACCTGGTGCTCTTTCACATCGTGGCGGTGGTCAGCCTGCGCTGGGTGGCCACCGCCGGGGCGGCGGGGCCGAGCTCGATCACGCTCTGGATCCTCGCCGCCCTCTTCTTTTTCATTCCGCAGGGACTCGCCGTCAGCGAGCTGGCCGCACGGTATCCCGACGCCGGCGGCATCTACGCCTGGACCAAGCGGGCCTACGGCGAGGGCCACGGCTTTCTCTGCGGCTGGTGCTACTGGGTCAACAACGTCCTCTACCCGCCGAACATTCTCATGGCCACGGCGGTGATCGCGACCTATGCCATCGGCAAGGGCGACAGCGGCCTGGCCGACAGCTGGTCCTACGTGCTCCCGACGACCCTCGGCATGCTGTGGTTCGCGGTCGCGCTCAACATCGTCGGCGTGAGCACCGGCAAGTGGCTGCAGAACGTGGGCGCCTTCGGCAGCCTGCTTCCCGGCACCGTGCTCGCAGGCCTCGGCCTTTACGCCCTGGCGCACGGGCCGAGCGCCACGCCGATGGGGGCCCGGGACCTGGTGCCCGACCTGGGCAACTTCTCCGAGATCAACCTCTGGGCGTCGATCGCCTTCGCGTTTGCCGGGCTGGAGCTGGCGCCGGTCATGGCGGGTGAGACGCGGGACCCGGCCCGGAGCCTGCCCCGCTCCATTCTCCTCGCGGCACCCTTCATCCTGGCCCTCTATATCATCGGGACGGTGGCCCTGCTGATCCTCGTGCCGAGCAAGGATGTGAACATCGTTTCGGGATTCCTGCAGGGAATTTCGGTGGGGGCCGGCAAGCTGGGCGTAGGGCCCTGGCTGGCGGTGGTCTGTGCCGCGATGTTCGTCATCGGCAACCTCGGCGGGATCGGGGCCTGGCTCTCGGGACCCGCCCGGGTGGCGCTGATGATCGGCCTGGACCGCTACTTTCCGCCCGCGTTCGGCAAGATCCATCCGCGCTGGCGGACGCCGTACATGGCGATCCTCTTCCAGGCGCTCTTCGCGATGGCGGTGCTGTTCGTGTCGGTGCTGGGCAAGGGGACGACGGTGGAAAAGGCCTACCTCATCGTGCTCGATACGATGCTGCTGGTCTATTTCATTCCGTACATCTACATGTTCCTCGCCTACCTCAAGTTCACCCGGCTGCATCCGACCCCGACCGCGTCACGTCCGAAGGCGCTGCTGGTGGGCGGCTCGGGCCTCCTGCTCACGGTCCTCGCGATGGTCGTCGCCATGGTCCCCCCCTCGGATACGCCGAGCGTGGCGCTGTTCGAGCTCAAGGTGGGGGGCGGGGCGCTGTTCTTCGTGCTGCTGGGTGGATTCCTCTACTGGCGGGCGACGCGGGGCATGCGGGCAGCGGCATAATTGGGAAGGGCAGGGGGCTCCGGCAGTCACTGCCCCGCTGCCCCCCTGCCCCTTCCATTTACTTCGGCGGCGCTCCTCGCGGCAGCGGATCGGGCAGGTCGGCCACGACGTACGCCATGACCGCCATCGTCGCGACGCAGCGCGCCATGTCCGCCGGGTCGAGCTTGTCCATCGTATCGCCGTTGGTATGGTGATACCAGAAGTACTTCTCGGGGTCGGTGCGGAGCCCCATGCCGGGAACTCCGCGCTCCATGAGGGGTCCGATGTCGGCCTCGCCACCGCCCTTTTCGAGGCTGTCCGCCTGGATCGAGGCAAGCAGCGCGCTCACCTGGCGCAGGACGGCGTACGCGGAGTCGGAGCCGACGAAGTCGAAGCCGATGGGACGGAAGGTGCCACCGTCGGATTCCATGGCAAGCACATGCCTGGCGACGTCGGCGCCGCGGGCATCGGCGTACGCGATGCCGCCGCGGGTTCCGTTCTCTTCATTGGTCCAGCCGACCACCCGGATCGTCCGCCGCGGAGTGAGGCCGAGCCGCTTGAGGAGGCGAACCGCCTCCCAGGAGACGACCAGGCCGTCGCCGTCGTCCATGGCGCCCTGGCCGACATCCCAGCTGTCGATGTGACCGCCCAGCACCACGACTTCCTCCGGGTGCTCGCGGCCCACGAGTTCGGACATCACGTTGCGGGAAGGGGCGTCGGGGAGGGTATGGGCTTCCATGCTGAGATGGACCACCACCTTTTCCCCGCGATCGGCCATCCGGTGGAGCATCATGGCGTCTTCCACCGTGATGGCGGCGGTCGGGATCTTCGCCGCACTGGTATCGTAGCCCATGGCGCCGGTGTGGGGCGAGGCGATACTCGCCGGCCCGACTGAACGAACCAGCGAGGCCACTGCTCCGGCCTTGGCGGCCGCACTGGCGCCGGCCCAGCGATAGGCCACGGTGGCGCCATAATTGGTGAAGGGCACGTCCCACAGCACGATCTTGCCCTTGGCGGACGCCGCCTTGGCCTTGAGGTCATCGAAGCTCGTCGCCACCAGGACTTCGGCGGTGATGCCCTTCTTCGGCGTGCCGACGCTTCCGCCGAGGCCGAGCATGGGGAGCGGCTTGGCCCTGGGGGAGACGAGCTCCGCCGATTCAGCGCCGCGGACCCAATGGGGCACCATCACCGGTTCGGTGCGGGCGTTGGCCAGGCCGTCCTTCTTCATCTCGGCGAGCACCCAGTCGATTGTCCGTTCCAGGGCCACGGAGCCGCTCAGCCGATTGCCGAAGGTGTCGGTCATGAGGGCCAGGCGGTTCCAGGCGGAGCTGTCCGACAGCGCCGCATGGATGATCTTGTCAGCCGTCGCCTGGTACGTTGCCGCGATGGGGCCTGCGGCGGTGGACTGAGCCTGGGCAACTGAAAACGCGGAGACGCAGAGGGCGCTGAGGAACGCGGAGACGGCGTAAGGGCGCATGAGGTGTTGGATATGATGGAAGTGGGCCGGCCTGACCGGCCATGAAGGTTGAAGAGGTGACCGCATTTGGCAAGGTCGGCTTGAATCGTTTCCTTCCGAATCAATTGTCCGAGGAGTCGTAACTGATGATGCAGGGAGTTCATCTCCGTTCATTCGCGTGCATCCGCGGCCTCTGGTTTTTGCTGTTGCCGGCGGCGGCGGTGGCCCAGCGACAGCCGGTGCTGCCGCAGATCAAGGTGCCGCATCCCTACTACTACCGCGAGATGTACCTGCCGCAGGCCATGAGCGGCCCGGGCTCGCTCACCTGGTCGCCTGACGGCACCGAGATCATCTACTCGATGCAGGGCACCCTCTGGCGGCAGAAGGTTGGCGGCACCACGGCCATTCAACTGACCGATGGGCCGGGCTATGACTACCAACCCGACTGGAGCCCGGACGGGAAGACCATTGTCTTCACACGGTACGACGGGAAGGCGCTGTCCCTCTGGACCCTCGACCTCTCGACCGGTGAGAGCGTGGCGATCGTCGACAACGGCGCCGTCAATCTCGACCCGCGCTGGTCGCCGGACGGCAGCCGGATCGCCTTTGTGTCGACGGCCTATGAGGGAAGGTGGCACATCTACCTGACGGACCGCTCCGGCCGTCCGCCCCTGCGCATCTCCGGTGATCGCGACAGCGGGCTGCCACGTTACTACTACAGCCGGTTCGATCACTTCCTCTCCCCTGCCTGGTCACCGGACGGGATGGAACTGCTGGTGCTGTCCAACATGGGACACATCTGGGGCACGGGGGCGCTCTGGCGAATGAGCGCGAATTCGGAGGCCGAAGCCCGGCTGGTGCATGACGAAGAGACCAACTGGCGCACCCGGCCCGACTGGTCGCGGGACGGGAAGCGGATCGTCTATGCCTCGTACCAGGGGCGGCAGTGGCACCAGCTCTGGGTGATGACCGCCGATGGACTCAACCCGTTCCAGCTGACGTACGGCGAATTCGATGCGGTGAACCCGCGCTGGTCGCCGGATGGGATGCGGATCGGGTTCGTGGCGAACGAGGGTGGCAATACCTCGCTGCGCATCGTCACGGTTCCGGGGGGACGAGTCGAGACGGTCGAGGCGGTCGATAGGCAATACTTCAAGCCGCATTCTATCCTCACGATACGGCTCTTCGATGCGGTCACGGGAAAGGCCATCCCCGCGCGGGTCTCGATCACCGGTGAAGATGGCCGCAGTTGGGTACCGGACGACGCGTGGCGCCATGCGGACGATTCATTCGACCCTGCCAGGCGGAAGATGGAATACGGGTACTTCCACATGAAGGGAGCGGCCCGGATCTCGGTTCCTCGGGGCGTCTACCGCTATGAGATCTCCCGCGGGCCTGAATACGCGCCGGTGCGCGGTGAGGTCACCCTGGGCAGCACCCCGCAGGTCGTCACCGCCCGGCTCAAGCGAATCGCCAATCTCCCGGCCGCCGGCTGGTACAGCGGCGACCTCCATGTGCACATGAACTACGGCGGGTGGTATCGCAACACGCCGGCCCACCTGGCGCTGCAGGCCAAGGCGGAGGACCTGCACCTGGTGGAGGACCTGATCGTCAACAAGGAAGGGCGGATTCCCGATATCGAGCTCTTCACCGGCAAGCCGGACCCGGTATCCGATGCCGAAACGCTGATCCTGCACGACCAGGAGTATCACACCAGCTACTGGGGCCACACCGGCCTGCTCGGCCTCTCGGATCACATCATCCTGCCGGGGTATGCGGCCTACACCCAGACCGCAGCCGCGAGCCTCTGGCCCACCAACGCCGAAATCCACGATCAGGTCAAAGCGCAAGGCGGGATCACCGGCTACGTCCACCCGTTCGACTATGACATCGATCCCGCCGACACGGCTGTCGCACTCAAGAACGAGTTCCCCGTGGACCTCGCCCTCGGCAAGATCGACTACATCGAGGCGCTCGGCTTCGTGGACGACTACATGGCGACCGCGAAGATCTGGTACCGGGCCCTCAACTGCGGCTTCCGCCTGCCTACCGGGGCCGGGACCGACGCCATGGCCAACTACGCCTCCCTCCGCGGGCCGGTCGGAATGGACCGGGTGTACGTGCGCACCGGAGCCGCGGGGCTCAACCGCAAGGCGTACTATGCCGCGCTGGTGGCGGGGAAGAGTTTCGCCACCAACGGCCCTCTGCTCGACTTTTCGCTCGGCGGCCAGCCGATCGGGGGTGAGCTCAAGCTGCCGGCCGGAAGCCACAAGGTCGTCGCCCGGATTTCCCTCACTTCGTACGTTGCGGTCGATCACCTCGAGGTGGTGGGCAACGGCCAGGTCGTGGCCACGTTGCCGCTCACGGGGGATCGGACCCGCTTCAGCGGCACGATCACGCTGCCGGTAGACAAGAGTGGCTGGTACCTGCTCCGGGCGCGGGGCGACCGGGACGAGACCCCGGTGCTGGACGTCTATCCCTATGCGACGACCAGTCCCATCTATGTGAGCGTGGGTGGGCAGCCGATCCGCTCCCCGGAGGATGCGGCGTACTTCCTCGCGTGGACGGACCGGCTGATCCAGGGCGCGACCACCTATCCGGAGTTCAACAGTGACGCCGAGCGGGCGAAGGTGCTGGGCCAGCTCAATGCGGCGCGGGCGGAGTGGGTGGAAAAGAGCCGTAAGCCATAAGCCGTTGGCAAGCAGTCGCGAGTCACGCGTCGCGAGCAATACGACTGCAATCCGGAATTCAGACCCTCAGACACAGAGCAAGGAAATGATTCGTAAGCTCTTCGCGATTCTCAGCGTCCTCTGCGTCTCTGCGTTGGCCGTTGCCCAAGCCCAAGCTCCGGCAGGAGCCTTGACTGCCATCAAGGCCGGACGGCTGATCGACGTCGAGAAAGGCGTCGTCCTGACGAACCAGGTGATCCTGGTGCGTGGCGAGCGGATCGAGTCGGTTCAGCCCGCCTCGGCCCCGATCCCCAAGGACGCCACGGTCGTCGACCTCTCGAAGTCGACGGTCCTGCCGGGGCTGATCGACTGCCATACCCACCTCTCCGACATAGTCGAGGCGCCGAGCGCCGCCGAGCCGCTGACGTACTCGGCGGCGCAGTACGCCTTCCTGGGCGTGGCGCATGCGAAGGCCACGCTGCTCGCCGGCTTTACCACGGTACGGGACGTGGGCACCTACCGCGGTTTCACCGACGTGGCGCTGCGCAACGCCATCGACGAGGGTACGGTGATCGGCCCGCGGATGAAGGTGGCCGGAGCCTATGTGACGGTCTCGAGTGGCGGGGGTGAAGTCACCGGGCTGGCCCCCGACGTGATTCCCCCTCCCGATTACCGGCGCGGCGTGGCCAACTCGGCCGACGAGGTGCGCCAGCGGGTGCGGGAGATCCTCAATGGCGGCGCCGACTTCATCAAGATCATCGCCACGGGGGCGGTGCTCGCCCCGGGCACCAAGCCGGGCGCCCCGGAGTACACTGAGGCCGAGATCAAGGCGGCCGTTGACGAGGCGGCCAACTACGGCACCTTCGTGGCGGCTCATGCGCACGGCGCCGAAGGGATCAAGCGGGCGGTGCGGGCCGGGGTGCGGTCCATCGAGCACGGATCCCTGGCGGACGACGAGGCGCTGGCCCTGATGAAGCAG
>DATEHG010000020.1:0-10006 GCA_035279705.1 Gemmatimonadales bacterium | reverse complement strand
TCGGCGTCACCCTGTTCGGGCTCGCTCTGACGCCCGTCTTCTACGTGGTCATCCAGACCCTCGTCGCCCGGCGCACTCCGGTGATCGCCATCGCAAGGCCGGAGGTGACGGGTGAGGAGGTGGTCCATGCGTAAGGAATATTTGATAGCAACCGCTTTGCTGATCAGTGGAGCGTCGGTTGCCCGGGCGCAAATGGCCGCGCCCGCATCGAGTGTCAAGCTCTCGGAGCCGGTGGCGATTGAGGCGCCCTGGCAGCAGTTGGGCGACACCACCCTCGACCGGCTGATCGACGAGGTGCTGCGGTCGAACCCCGATGTGCAGGCCGCCGAAGCGAGAGTCCGCGGCGCGCGGGCCGCGCACCTGACGGCGACGCTCGACTTTGCGCCGACGGTGACGGTGGCGGCCGGTTACACCCGCCAGCGACTGTCCCCGGCGCAATTCCCCGGCTCGAGGAACGGAATCGTCTTTCCCGACCAGGACGTCTGGGATGCCGGCTTCGATGCGGGCTGGGAAATCGATCTGTTCGGCCGGATCCGGAACAATGTCCGGGCCCAGAGCCAGTTCGAGCAGGCGGCCGACGCGGATGCCACCGACGCCCGGGTGACACTGGCCGCCGAGGTGGCCCGGTGGTACTTCGAACTGCGGGGCGCCCAGGAGCAGCTCGCCGTGGCGGTGCGGAATGGAGAGAATCAGAAGCACACCCTTGATCTGACCGAGCAGCGCCTCGGTGCCGGGGGCGGCACGGCATTCGATACCGAGCGGGCGCGGGCGCAGTGGAATTCCACGATGGCCTCGATTCCGCTGCTTGAGGCCCGGATCGCCGGAGCCAAGTACCGGATCGGTGTGCTGGTGGGACGCCCCCCTGCCCAGGTAGCGGCCGAGCTGGAAGCGGCTTCACCGTTGCCGGCACCGCCGGCGGCCGGGACCGAACCGCCTGCCGATTCGCTGGTGCTGGCGCGGCCGGATGTGCGGGCCGCGGAGCGCGCGCTGGCGGCGAGCCGCTCGCTGGTGGGAGCGGCGAAGAGCGGCTGGTGGCCGACGCTGTCGGTCGGCGGTTCGGTGGGCTACACCGCCGACGCGGTCAATCACATGGGCGATCCAGGCACCTTCCGGTACGCCGTGGGCCCGGTGATTTCGTGGCCCTTCCTCAACCTCGGGCGCGTCAAGGCGCAGGTCGACGCCTCCCGGGCCGCGGCGGATGAGTCGCAGGCACACTACACCGGGACGGTGCTGGCCGCACAGGAAGAGGTGAACGCGGCGCTGGTCCGCTTCCGCTCGGCGGTGGCCAGGGTGGACCGGCTGGCCGACGCCGCGGCTGCGAGCACCAAGGCGGCCGAGCTGGCCCGGATCCGGTTCCGTGAAGGCGTGACGGACTTCCTGCAGGTGCTCGACGCGGAACGGACCGAGCTGGAGGCCGAGAGTCAGCTGGTGCAGGGGAGGACCGATGCGGCGACTGCGTATGCCGCGCTGGTCAAGGCGCTCGGCGGGATGAAGCCGTAAGGCGATTGGTGGGAAAACAGGCGCGGGGTCGAGAACCAGGTTCTCGACCCCGCGTTTGTTTCTAGCGGCGGCCCAGCTTCACCCGGCCACTGCCCGTCTCGATCCGGATCTCGCCGGTTCCGTCACCGATCTTCGCGTGCAGCTCGCCGTCATCCTTGCGGACCAGCTGGATGGGGAAGTCGACGTCGATGCCGTCGTCGCTGCTGCTCTCGACATCCAGCCGTCCGGCGAAATCCGTCGGGAGGGTCAGCCGCACATCACCCGAGCCCGTTTCGACGCTGATCGTCTCGAGCTTGCCCGTGAGCGCCGCGACGACGTTGCCACTGCCCGTCTCGAGCGTCAGCCTCCGGCTGGTGGCGCCATCGATCCGGATCTCGCCGGAGCCGGTGTCCACCTTGAGCTCGTCGGCGGCGGCTCCCGCGAGCGTGACATTGCCCGATCCGGTGTCGATGTCGATCCGACCGCCGCTCTGCTGGCGGGCTTCCACGTCGCCCGAGCCGGTGTCGATGTGGAGCTCCCCCGTCACCCGTTCGGCGGTCACGTTGCCGGACCCCGTATCGACGTCCAGGTCTCCCTTTACGCCTGCCGCGGTCACATCGCCGGCTCCGGTCGAAACCATGATCGAGCCGTTCACTTCCGTAACCGTCACATCACCGGTGGCGAGGTGCAGGTCCACCGAGGTGCCGGGGGCGACCTTCACCTTGAGATCCGCATGCGCCTCGAGGCCATGGCCTGAGCCGCGAATCGTGATCCTGTGACCAGAGTGGTCGTGATTGTCGTCGTCGAAATATCCGTCATCATCCACCCGGACATCGGAGGAGGAGTTCCGGCCGAGCACGGGGTAGACGATATCATCGTCGGGATAGACGACCCGGAGCGCCTGGCGGCTTCCCCTGGTGCCCGTGGCCACCGTCAGCTTGGCGGCGTCGGCGCCCTGGGGTGTGACCTCGACGACGGTCGCGCTGCCGCTGCCGGCCACCACCGAGGCCTTGCCGGCAAGGTTATAGACGGCCACGCGGTTGCCGCTCAGCGAGTAGCTCTTGGCGGTCTGCGCAAAGGCGGTGAGTGGGAAGGAGAGGGCGGCGGTGATGACCAGCGCGCGCCGCAGACTCGACTGCCGGGTGTGGGACACTGGAACGGCTCCTGGATCGGGGTTCCAGCCTTGGACGGGGGGAACGCGCCCGGGGTTGCAGCCTCGGGTCTAGGGAGCCAGGACCCGGCCGCGGAGCCGGCTTTCGGGATGGCGGGCGCAGAGCTGGGCGAGCGAAGGATCCGGCAGCGAGGCCGGCATGGCCTCGAAGGTGCCGGCCACATCCGCGCCGGTATCGCCCTCCGGCTGAATCAGCACAAAGATGAGCCCGCGCCCCTGGCCATGCACCATGCGCAGGGCCTGCTGCCATGCCTCGTCGGCGCCGGCCGGCCGCACGGCCACGACCAGCGGGATGGCGCCCGGTTCCATGGGTTCCGAAGCCAGCGGCAGTTCGAGCGCCGCCGCCAGATCCGCCCAGCCGTTCCAGGTGTCGATGCGGCGCAGCTCGGTGAACTGCCACCCGGAGCTCCGGGCCAGCCGCACGAACCCATCCAGGATTTCGCCGTCGGATGCGGGGAGCGACTGCCCCTGGCGGCAGAGCGGCACACCGCCACCCTCCGCGAACCAGCGTTCGGCGTGCCCGAGCTGATCGGGCCGGCCGGCCGAGAGCGCCGCGTACCGCCGGGTGATCCGGATCTGGTCGTCGGCGGCGAGCCGCTGCTCCGGCGATTCCGCCGTCTGTCCCGCTCCTTCGAAGGCAACCTCCGCGGCGGTGTATCTCCCTGCCGAGCGAAGTACTTCACCGCGCAGGTAGAGGGTCTCGGGACCGGGGTCGAGGGCAAAGGCGCGATCGAGCGCGAGCAGCGCGCGGGCGTACTCGCCCAGGCGGAAGGCGGCGCGGCCGATTTCGAACCAGACCGGGGCGAAGTCGGGATCGGTGGCGATGGCGCGCTCGAGCTCGATCAGCCCCTCGCGATGCCGGCCCTGGCCGCCCAGTGCCGCGCCCGCGAGCGTGAGGGCGAGCGCGGAGCGGCCGCCCCGGCTCTGGACTTCGCGGGCCAGTTCGAGCGCCGCGTCCCAGCGCTGCTCGACCGAGAGCAGCTGAAACCACTCGATCCACCCCGCATCGAGGCCGGGCTGCTCGGTCAGTGCCGCGCGATACGCCATTTCCGCCTCGGCCGCGCGGCCCTCCCGGGCCAGGTGCCGTGGCCGTGCCAGCGCCCGCTCTTCCGGGCCGGCATCGAACACTTCGTGCGCGCGGCTGCCGATCATGGCGCCAAGTTACTCCCGGGACGGTTCGCCGCCAGTAGTCCCGGCGCCCGTCTTGGCGGTCGCC
The DNA here is from genome assembly GCA_035279705.1 of Gemmatimonadales bacterium. GTDB lineage: Bacteria > Gemmatimonadota > Gemmatimonadetes > Gemmatimonadales > GWC2-71-9 > DATEHG01. Next base: position 6,140 of record DATEHG010000020.1, on the reverse strand, counting down.
GCCGCGCGGCGTACCTTACCGCTCCTTTCGACTTCCGGGATTGGACCATGGACGCCGCATTCTCCCGCCGCGAACGCGAGCGGTGCCTCGCCGAACTCACCGAATTCCTGACCATTCCGAGCATCAGCGCGCTGCCGGCCCACGCGGGCGACTGCCGCCGGGCGGCGGACTGGCTGACGGCGCAGTTCAGCAAGCTGGGCTGCCCGGTGGTGCGGCTGTATGAGGGCAAGGGCCACCCGGTGGTCTGGGCGGAGAGTCCGCGGATCGCCGGCGCGCCGACGCTGCTGGTCTACGGGCACTACGACGTGCAGCCGGTCGACCCGATCGACGAATGGCTGACGCCGCCATTCACGCCCACGGTGCGGGACGGCAAGCTCTTTGCGCGCGGCGCCGCCGACGACAAGGGGCAGGTCTACTGCCTGCTCAAGGCCTACGAGGCGGTGCTCGATCCCGTCGGCAAGCCGCCGCTCAACATCAACTTCATCATCGAGGGGGAGGAGGAGTGCGGCGGGCACGTCATCTACGATCTGCTCACCGGCAATCCCGAGCTGACCCGCGCCGATGCCGCGCTGGTGTGCGACATGTCGTACTATGCGCCCGGACTTCCCGCCGTGTACACCGCGCTTCGCGGCATGTGTTACGCGGAGATTTCCGTGCGGACGCTCGAGCGGGACCTGCATTCCGGCACCTATGGCGGTGTGGCGCCGAACGCGATCGAGACGCTGGTGCGGCTGCTGTCCGACCTCAAGGGCCGGGGCGGGCGGATCCGGATTCCCGGATTGTACGACGAGGTCATCGCGCCGTCCGAATCGGAGCGGAGGGGCTGGAGCAAGCTGCCGTTCAAGCAGCGCAAGTACCTGAAGGAGGAAGTCACCGGCAAGGCGCTGACGGGACTGCAGCGCTACTCGGTGTTCGAGCGGACGTGGGCGCTGCCCACCCTGGAGTTTCACGGCATCAAGGGCGGATTCGTGGGTGAGGGCGCCAAGACCGTGATCCCCGCCGCGGCCACGGCCAAGGTCAGCCTGCGGCTGGTGCCGGGTCTCAAGCTCAAGTGGGTCCAGCGCGCCCTGGAAAAGGCCGTCAAGGCGGCGGCTCCCGAATGGGCGCGTGTCGAGGTCAAGCTGCTGCACGGCGGCGACCCCGTGCAGATGGACGTCGGGGCGCCGGCGTTCGCGGTGCTCGACCGCGCCTTCCGCGAGGTCACGGGGCGGGGCACCGTCGCCATCCGCGCCGGCGGCTCGATCCCGATCGTGCCGCAGCTCGGACTGGCGGGCGCGCCCGTGGTGCTCACCGGCATCGGCCTGCCCGATGACGGTCTGCACTCACCCAACGAGAAGCTCGACCTGGATCAGCTGTGGGAGGGAATCAACGTCTTCGGACGCTTCTTCGAACTGATGGGCGGGGAAGCTACTCCGGCTCCTCTTCGCGGATGACCTTCACGCCGCCGGAGTAACGGGCTTCGGTCCGGGCATGAAGCTCATCGATGCCCACCACTGCCCGCACCGAGACGATGACGCCCGCGACGACGTCCTCGGCGAAGTACGGATCGGGACGCTCGGCAGGCGGCAGCCGCTCGGAGGCGGACTCCAGGTAGCGGACGGCCGTGGTAATCCATTCCGCCTGCGCGCCGGGCACCAGCGCCCACGAGCCCGTGCTCTTGAGTTCCATCTCGCTCAGGATCTGCAGTTCCTTTTCCAGACCACTCGAAACGGCCGTCGAGGCCAGGCGCTGCGCGAGCAGCGTCAGGACCGCGCTCCGTTCGCTTTCCTGCGGCTCCGGGAGCGGTGCCAGGTAGTGACGCTGATCCGCCACCATTTCACCCAGGCGGATGCAGACGGCACGGACGGCGGGCGCCAGCGGCGCAGGAAGCTCCTTGGCCCAGCTGGCGGCGGCGGCCAGGATCTGCCGCATGCGCTCATCGGCCTGGGCTTCCACTTTCCGGGGGTCGAGCGATTCTGCCATGCCTTCAGAATGGCGGCATATGCCTTTGAAGGCAACGGGGGCGCTCGGCCTCGTTCACCGCCGAGTAGGCGCGGGTACAGGCCGGGTCAACCCCGCGGACCTCTGCGCATCCTCACCGGATCGGGCCGGCCGTAACGTTCCTCCGCCCACGGCTCGCCCCGCATGTGGTACCCGTTCTGCTCCCAGAAGCCTGGCTCATCCTCGGTCAGGAACTCGAATCCCGTCACCCACTTGGCGCTCTTCCACAGGTACAAGTGGGGCACCAGCAGCCGGACCGGGCCGCCATGCTCGGCGGTGAGCTCCTCACCGTTGTGCCGGAGTGCCAGGAGATTGCCGGGTGCGAGGAAATCCGCCAGTGGCAGATTGGTGGTGTAGTCGGGTGCGGCGTGCACCAGTACGTGGCTCACGCCGGGCCGCAGGGTTACCAGCGGCATCAGCGTGTCGATGGCCACGCCCTCGAACACATTGTCGAAGCGGCTCCAGCGCGTGACGCAGTGAATGTCGCAGAGCGTGCGCGCCTGCGGCAGCGCGAGCAGCGCCCGCCAGTCGAGCGATACGGACTCCGCCACTGCACCGGTCAGCGACAGCCGCCAGGCTGACCGGTCGATCATCGGGACCATGCCGTAGTGCAGCACCGGCCACTTCCGGGTTTCAATCTGGCCTGGAGGGAGTCGATCGCGATCGGTGGGCCGAACATCGAGCGGAGCAGTCATCAAGGCTTCTTCTCGTGGCGGTGGACGCTAAGTAACGTCGCGAGGGACGCTACGGTTCCACAGCGACCGATTCGGAAACTGCAGGATCTTCTGTAACAATCTGTCGCTCGAACACCTGTCCTGCGGCTTCGATCACCTGGCCGCGGACCTGCTGCCAGAGCCGCTCACGGCCCGTACCAGCCGACTTTCCGGCGAGGACGAGTTCCCGCTCCACCGAGGTCATATCGACGCCCTGAATGCCACAGGCGACGATCTGATCGAAGGCGCGGAGGTCGGGATGCACATTCAGGGCAAAGCCGTGAAACGTGATCCACTGGCGCACGTGCACGCCGATACTGGCCACCTTGCGCCCCCCGGTCCAGACGCCGGTCAGTCCCGGCTGCCGCATTCCCGCGAGTCCGAGCGGCGCGAGGGAGACAATCAGCAGCTCCTCGAGCTGCCGCAGGTACCAGTGCAGGTCTTGCCTGTGCCGGGTCAGATCGAGGATCGGATAGCCGACGAGTTGTCCCGGTCCGTGCCAGGTCACGTCCCCGCCGCGCTCCACCTCCACCACCTCCACGCCACGCTGAGCGAGCACCTCCGGGCCCTGCGGCAGGCTCGACTCGCGCGTGCCGCGCCCCAGCGTCACCACGGATTCGTGCTCGACGAGTATCAGCACGTCGTGGTCGAGGGCACCGAGCCGCCGGCGCTCGACGAGGCCCCGCTGCAGCGCCAGGGTTGGCCGGTACGCCCGGCGGCCGAGATCGAGAACCGCGAGTGGCGCGGTCACGGGGCGGCGGACTGCCGCCGCGCCAGCCAGGCCAGCACAAGACAGCACACGCCGCACCCGGCGCTGAGTGCAAGGAGCCCGCTCCGCCCGACGGCATGGTCGATCGGCGCCGTCGAGATGAGCGACAGTGCGACGGTGGCGAATCCCGCCACGATCGAGAGGCCGCCCCGCCGGTAGTAGGACTTGATCGGCGCCATGAGCGCGTAAGCCGCGAGTGCGGCCAGTACCGGACCGGCAAGCGTGACCACGAAGAGCAGCACGCCCCCGGTCCCGAGTTCTCCTTCGGGACGCTGCGCCGGACCGCCCAGCTGCAGTGTGCGCACGCCCCAGAGGCCGAGGGCGATCAGCCCGGTGCCGAAGAGCACCGAGAAGAGCAGGCTCTGGAGTGCCAGGCCGACCTGGGAGACCGGCGGAGAATCGTCTAGGGGGGAGGGAGTCATCGCGAGCACCAGGTACTGAGGTGCTGGAGTGCTGAAGTCCTGTGCACTCCAGCACTCGAGTACTTCAGCACCTCTTCAGATGTGAATCACCCGGCCCATCGAATCCAGCGCAGCTTCGGCGATCGCCTCGCTCAACGTCGGGTGCGCGTGGATCGCGAGATCGACCTCCTCGACCGTGTACTCGTTCTCGCGCGCCACGGCGAGTTCGTGGATCATTTCGGAGGCGTGGCCGCCCACGATGTGGGCGCCGAGGATCTCGCCGTATTTCTTGTCGCGCAGGATCTTGACGAAGCCCTCGGTCTCGTTGGTGGCCCGGGCGCGTCCGTTGGCGCTGAACGGGAAGCGGCCCGCCTGGTAGTCCAGCTTCTGCTCCTTGCACTGGTCTTCGGTCAGTCCGATGCTCGCCACTTCGGGGTGACAGTACGTCACGCTCGGCACGTTGTCGTACCGGATCGGATGCGGCTGGTGGCCGGCAATCCGCTCGGCGACGTTGACGCCCTCGCGGCTCCCCTTGTGGGCCAGCATCGGCGGCCCGGCGACGTCGCCGATGGCGTAGACACCCGGCGCGGTGGTCTCGAGTGTCTTGAGGTCCACCTTCACGAAGCCGCGATCGGTCAGCTGAACCCCGGCCTCCTTGAAGCCCATGTTCTCGGTGTTCACGGCGCGCCCGGCCGCCATGAGGACCCGATCGGCTTCGACCGTTTCGGTCTTGCCGCCGGCTTCGACCGTCAGTGTCACCTTGTCCTTGCCGACCACGGCCTTGGTGACCTTGGCGCCGGCGAAGGTCTGGATGCCCCGCTTCTTGTACGACTTCGCCACCGCGTCGGAGGCCTCCGCATCCTCCAGCGGCAGGATCCGGGGCAGCGCCTCGAGCAGCGTGACCTTCGAGCCGAAGGCGTTGAAGATGTCGGCAAACTCGCAGCCGACCGCCCCGGCCCCCACGATGGCAATGCTGGCCGGCGCGGATTCCAGGAACAGCGCCTCGTCCGAGCTGAACACGGTGGTGCCGTTGAGCTCGAGACCGATCTGCGGAATGCCTTTCACCCGGGAGCCGGTGGCGATCACCACGGCCTTTTTCGCCTCATGGGTATCGGCACCCACCTTGATGCGTTTGCCCGGAAGCAGACTTCCCGCCCCTTTGATCACGGTCACCTTGTGCTTCTTCATCAGGAACTCGACGCCCTTCGAGTTCTGCTCGGCCACCTTGCGGGACCGCTTCATGGCCACGCCGTAGTCGGTCTTGATCTCGCCGGTGGTGATGCCCAGTTCCTTCGCCTCATGGGCGATGAGATTGGCGGCCGAGGCGCTGTACAGCAGCGCCTTGGTCGGGATGCAGCCGATGTTGACGCAGACCCCGCCCAGCTTCTCCTTCTCGACCACCGCCGTGCTGAGACCCAGTTGAGCCGAGCGGATGGCGCAGACGTAGCCGGCCGGCCCGCCGCCGAGGATGATGACATCGAAGGTTGCCACAGAATACCTCGAGTAAGTACAGGGTGAACGGGGAACGGTGAACGGTGAACGGAAGCCCCGTTCCCCGTTCTCCGTTCCCTTCCTACCACACCATCGCCAGCGGGTTTTCCAGCAGCGTCTTGAGCGTCTTCAGGTAGGCGGCGCCGGTGGCGCCGTCGATCACGCGGTGATCGCACGACATCGTCACCCGGAGGCGCCGCCGCACTTCGATCTGTCCCTCGTGAACGACCGGCTTCTCCGCTACCGACCCGATGGCCAGGATCCCGGCTTCCGGCGGGTTGATGATGGCGGTGAACTGGTCGATGTCGAACATGCCGAGGTTGGACACCGAGAAGGTGCCGCCGGTGTACTCCTCGGGCTTGAGTTTCCGTTCCCGGGCGCGCCCCGCGAGGTCCTTCGATTCGGCCGAGATGTCGCGCAGCGACTTGAGATCGGCGTGGCGGATCACCGGGGTGATCAGGCCATCCTCGATGGCCACGGCCATGCTGACGTGGACCTCGTTCCAGTAGCGGATATGATCGTCCTGCCACCAGGCGTTGCACGCCGGGTGCTGCTTCAGCGCCAGGGCGGTTGCCTTGATGATGATGTCATTGAACGAGACCTTCCCCTCCGGGCCGAGCGCCTTGAGCGCTTCACGCGCCTCGGCGGATCGCTCCATGTCGATCTCGGAGGTGAGGTAGAAAGTCGGCACCGGCCCGATCGAGGCCGCCAGCCGCTTGGCGATGGTCTTCCTGATCTGGGAGAGCGGAACGTCGTTGGACGCGGCGCCGGCGGACAGGCGGACGG
>DATEHG010000019.1:0-13003 GCA_035279705.1 Gemmatimonadales bacterium | reverse complement strand
TGCCGAGCGCGGTGGTGATCTCCTCGGAGACCCCGTCGCTGAACGGCTCGTTGGCCGAATCGCCCCCGAAGTTCTTGAGTGCCAGCACCGCGATCGATGGTACTGGCTCGGGTCCCCGCCTGACCGTCAGGATCCGGTATCCGACCAGGGACAGCAGCAACGCGGCCGCCACGATTCCCAGGACGGCGGTGGCGCGCCGCCTCGGCGGCTGGCCCACGGGGTCCGCGGAACCCGGGGCATTCCCGGTCACTGCCGCGCGAAACTCGGCCGCACTGGCAAACCGATCGTCGGGGGACTTGGCCAGCGCCTTGGCCACGGCCCGCTCGAGCGTGGGACTGATGGGAGCCCGACGGTGGGTGAACGGCGGCACCGGGGCGGCCGAGTGCTGGGCCAGGACCGCGATCGGCGACGCGCCGGTGAAGGGGGGAGCACCCTCGAGCATTTCGTACAGGACGCAACCCAGGGCGTAGATATCCGTCCGTCCATCCACCGGACCCCCGGTGACCTGTTCCGGGCTCATGTACAGGGGAGTGCCGATGGCCAACCCCGTATCGGTGAGTCTGGCGGCGCCGGAGCCCGCCACCGTGGCGGCATCGATGGCGCGAGCGATGCCGAAGTCGCTCACCACCGCGTGACCGGTCTGCAGCAGGATGTTTTCCGGCTTGATGTCCCGGTGGATCACCCCCTGGCGGTGGGCGTAGTCGAGCGCATCGGCGATTTCCCCGGCCAGCTGGACCGCGGCCGCGACGGGCAGGGGCCCCTCACGATCCAGCCGCTGGCGCAGCGATTCACCCTCGACGAACGGCATCACGAAATAGAGGAAGCCCGCGCCTTCCCCCGAGTCGTGGAGCTGCAGGATGTGCGGGTGACTCAGCCGGGCGACGATCTGGATCTCGCGCAGGAACCGCTCCGGCCCCACCGTCGCCGCAAGTTCGGGACGCAGAACCTTGACCGCCACTGGCCGGTTGTGCTTGCGGTCGCGGGCCAGGTAGACGGTCGCCATGCCGCCCCGACCAAGCTCCCGCTGGATGGCAAACCGGTCGGCGAGAGCGGCGGTCAGGCGGGAGAGATCATCAGCCGGCAGCGGCAGCCTCAGCGGGAAGCGGGACACTGAATGATGGAGGCACGAGGGTGAGGCCGCCATTGGGCATGGGCCCGCGAGCACCGGAAGCGCGATGCGGGGAGCAGGGAGCCGGGAACGGGGGTGCTGGAGTGTGGATCAGGGGTCCGGCGCAGTAGGTCAACGCCGCCTCACCAACGCTCGCTGCCCTGGTAAACGGGTTCGACCACCCGGCGGGGTAGCCCGTCCTCATTGCGGGGTGGCTCGACCTCCTTTCAGGGTGGCCCGTTCTCATTGCGGGGTGACTCGACCTCATTTCAGGGTAGCTCGACCTCCTTGCGGGGAGGCTCGACCTCATTTCAGGGTAGCTCGACCTCATTGCGGGGTAGCTCGACCTCATTGCAGGGTAGCTCGATCTCATTGCAGGGTAGCTCGACCTCATTGCAGGGAAGCCCGTTCTCATTGACTGTTAGTCCGCCACCCTGCCGCATGAGTTCGACCGGATTGCCGTGGAGCAGGATATGCAGGAGTTGATCCTCGACCCCGGACCCCTGGCTCCCGACCCCGTTACATTCGATTCATCTCATGTTCCGCCGAGCCACCTTCCTCTCCTGGGTTCCCGCCTCCGCACTCGGGTTGGCCACACTCGGCGCCTCCGGAGTATCGGTCCCCCCGGCCCCGGCTCTTCTGGCTTTCCCGGACTCCGCCCGCTGCCTGGTGCAGTTCGGGCCCGGTGACACGCTCCTCCCCGACACCATCCGCGTCGCACTGACGGAACCGGTTCATCTCGCCGCCGCGCCGCTCCCCGCCAATGACGCCGAGCGGCTGGTGTTTCGGCAGATGTTCGAGACGCTGGTCCGGGTGGACTGTGAGGGGAACCTTGTTCCCGGCGCCGCGCTGAGCTGGAGTACGGTCGACAGCGGGAGCAGCTGGACCGTGACGCTGGGGGACAGTCTCCGGACCTGGCACAATCGGCCGGTGCGGGCGGCCGATATCGTGGCGGGGTGGGCCGGGCGGATGGATCCGGCCTTCATGTCCGTGGCCGCCCTGGGTGACCGGACCCTGCGGATCTTCCTCGCGCGCCCGGTCCCGGAGCCACGCTTCCTTGCCGACCCGGGACTGTCGCTCACCCCTTCCGGGGTCGGGACCGGGCAGTATCACCCCGATTCGGTGGCCGTGCCGGGGCATCTTCGCCTGCTTCCGACCGATTCGGGGCGCCCGGTCCTGGATTTTCTCACCGCCACTGGCGATCCCCGGGACCAGCTCGATCGCGGGGCTGACCTACTCGTGACGGACGATCCGTCCCTGATCGAGTACGCCGAAGGGAGTGGAGACCGGACGGCGGTCGCGTTGCCCTGGAGCCGGACGTACTCGCTGGTGCTGACCCAGCCGGCAGAATCACTCCCGCCCGCCCTGGCCCCACTGACCGATTCCCTGCGGGCGACGGAATTCCGCCGGGCCCTGGCCCGTGATGCGGTCCGGGCCGAGAGCCGGGAATCGAGACTGCCGACGTGGGACAGCCATCGCAGCTGCGGTGGTCCGATCACCACCGGCCGGCCCTCCGATCGGGGCCGCGTCTACTACTCGCCGGGCGATCAGACCGCGCAGGATCTCGCCGAACGCCTGGTCGCGCTGGTGCCTCGGCGCTACGGCTGGCGCGCCGCAGGCATGGTGCCGAGTGGGTCCGACGGGAGAGCCGGCGCTTCCTTTATTGTCGCCGACGGTATTGCGGACGGCCCAACCTGCGCCGTGCTCGGGCCGGGGACTATCCGTTTGCCGCTGGTCGACACCCGCGCCCGGGCCATCGTGCACCGCGGGGCGGGGGTGTGGATCGCCGAGGGTGACGGAACTCTCAGGCTCGAGAAGTCGACGGAGCGAGTCCCGTGAGCTTCCGTACCCGGCTCTTTGTGGTCCTCCTTGGCGCGATCCTCATCCCGCTGGTGCTGGTGGCGCTGGGTATCCGGCGCGAGATGGAGCGACGGCTCACCGCCGAATACGAACTCCGGGTCCAGGCGCTGGCGGACGTCATGCAATCGGATCTCGCCCGCGGCAGCCGCACCGTGGCCGCGCGGCTCGATGCCCTGGCTTCGGCGCTGGAAAACGACAACCAGTTCCGCCTCGCGGTGTTCCAGGGCGATCAGGCCGCCCGCCGCCGGCTGATCGACTACGCCGGGGATGCCATGCGCCTCACCGGCCTCGCGATGCTGCAGCTCGAGGACAGTGCGGGGCGGATCCTGAGTTCCGGCCATTTCCGCAACTCCTTCGACCGGCTGGAGCCCGAGCTGCCGGCCTTCCTGGCCGCCGCACCGGAGTCCACCGCGCTGCTTCGCGCCCAGACCGCGGAGGCGCCGGTGCCGGTGCTGGCGCGGATGCGGGCCTTTGCGGTCGGTGGCCGGCGATTCACCCTGGTGGGCGGCAGCTCGATGGATTCGGCGGCTGTCCGTGGACTTTCGCGCGATCCGGGCCTCACGGTGCTGCTCCGACTTCCCGGGGACACGGCTGCCACACCGGGCGCCGGATCGAACCAGGTGGTGCGGCAGTTCGCGCTGCCCTACGCCGATCTGTCGGAAGGCTCCGCCGAGCATGGAGACACGGCCCGGTTCGTCGTCACCCAATCCCTGGCGACGCTGGAGCAATTGAGGAAGAGTGTCGACCTCTGGTTCGCCGCGGCACTGATACTCGCCGGACTGCTGGCGATTCCGGGCGCGCTGCTCCTGAGCCAGCGGATCAGCCGGCCCCTGCAGGAGCTCGCGGCCAAGACCGCCGCAATCGATCTCGACCGGCTGGACCAGGACTTTGCCACCGATCGGCACGACGAGATCGGGGTACTCTCGACGCTGCTCGATGCCATGACCCAGCGGCTCCGCACCAGCAGCCAGCGGCTCCGCGAGGCGGAACGGCGCGCCACGGTGGGAGACCTGTCGCGCCAGGTCAATCACGACATCAAGAACGGGCTGATTCCGATCCGTAACGTGGTGCGCCACCTGAGCGAGGTGGCCCGGGACCAGCCCCAGGCGCTGTCGCAGGTGTTCGGCGAGCGGGTGGGGACGCTGGACAGCAGCATCGACTATCTCGACACCCTGGCCCGCAACTACGCGCGACTCTCCCCCGACCTCGGCAGGCAGCCATCGCAGGTCAACCAGGTCATCCAGGAACTGGCGCGGGATATCCCCGGCGGGCGGATCGAACTGCAGCTGGCGGAGTCGCTGCCCGCCGTCCGCGCGGATCCCGTCGTGCTCCGCCGGATCTTCGAGAACCTGGTGGGGAATGCGGTTGAGAGTCGGGAGTCGCAAGTCGAGAGTCGCGAGTCATTGCCGGCCGAATTCGGCGTTACGGTCACCACTGAACTGGTTGCCAATGGGGCCAATCCGGCGACGGTCCGGGTCACGGTCGCGGATACGGGGAAGGGCATGACCCGCGACGAGCTGGACCACGCCTTCGATGATTTCTACACCACCAAGTCCACCGGCACCGGCCTCGGGCTTTCGATCGTCCGGCGACTGATCATGGACCTCGGCGGCGCGCTGCGAGTCGAGACGGAACCGGGGAAGGGGACGGTCGTACGCGTGGAGTTGCCGGTGGTCTGAACAGAGTAGCCAGAAGACGGGAGACAGGAGACGGGAAAAGCCCGATGGTAGAAGATTCGAGCTTGAGGTACCTTGAGGTGGAGGGGCAGAATTTCCTGTCTTCCGTCTCCCGTCTCCTGTCTCCTTCAGTCTCATGCCTGTAATTCTTGTCGTCGACGACATTCCCGCGCTCGCCGAGCAATACGCCTACGACCTCCGTCGCATGGGGGGAGGGACGTATGATGTGCTCACCGCGCCCGACGGCCGGCGGGCCGTGGAACTGCTCCTCGGCGGGGAGATCGACTGCATGATCCTCGATCTCGAGATGCCCGGGATGGACGGGTTCGAGGTCCTGCGCGCCATCGAGCAGAAGGGGATCGAAACGCCGGTCATCGTCTACACCGGCACCGGCAGTTACGACCGCTGTATCGAGGCGGTGCGGCTCGGCGCGTACGGCTTCATCGACAAGTCGGAGCCGATGGAGCGCGTGGTGCGCGAGGTGGAATCAACGCTCGAGCGCCGCCGCCTCCGTGCCGAGGTGAAGGATCTGCGCCGCCAGCTGGGAGATTCGTCGCTGGTGGGGCGGAGTGCGGCGCTCAAGTCGCTGCAGAAGCTCATCGCCAAGCTGGCGCCGATTCCGAGCACCGTGCTGGTGCTGGGGGAGAGTGGCTCCGGCAAGGAGCTGGTGGCGCGGGATCTCCACCGCCTGGGGTCCGCACCCGGCGGGCCGTTCGTCGCCATCAACTGCGCGGCACTGCCGGAACAGCTCATCGAAAGCGAGCTGTTTGGCCACGAGAAGGGGGCGTTCACCGGAGCGCTGGCCGCGCGCAAAGGCGCCTTCGAGGCGGCCGAGCAGGGAACGCTCTTCCTCGACGAGATCGGCGAACTGCCGCTCGGCATGCAGGCCAAGCTGCTGCGCGTCCTCGAGGAGAGGAAAGTCACCCGCCTGGGCGGCAACCGGCCGCTGCCGGTCAGTGCCCGCGTGGTGGCCGCCACCAACCGCGATCTCGAGGGGGAGGTCAAGGCGGGGCAGTTCCGCCAGGACCTCCTGTTCCGGGTCAATGCCCACCAGATCAGGGTTCCGGCGCTGCGTGAGCGGCGGGAAGACATCGTGCCCATCGCCGAGAAGTTCCTGGCCGAGATCTGCCAGCGGTTCGGGATGCGGCCCAAGAAAATGGCGGGCGAGGTCACCGCGATGCTGACCGGCTACGACTGGCGGAAGAACAACGTCCGCGAACTCCGCAATGCCGTCGAGCGGATGGTCATCGCCAGCGATGGCGAGATCATCCGGGCCGACGATGTCCCCGCCGAAATCGCCGACGGGAGCGCCGGCGGCGGCAAGGCGGGCCCCCAGACCCTGGCCGAGCTTAAGGCGCAGGCGGAGAGGCAGATCGTGCTCGAAGCGCTGGAGCGCAACGAGTGGCACATCACGAGGACCGCGGCCGAGCTGGGCCTGTCGGACCACGCGAGTCTGCTCAAGATCATGCGCCGACTGGGGGTGCACCGGAGCTAGTGGCGAGTCGCGTGTCACGAGTCACGAGTCACGGGTCGAGAGTCGAGAATCGTGGGGAGCCTCACTTCCAGGGCGCCTCATCCTGAGTGAGCGGAGCGAGCGAAGGACCTTCTCAACCGGTGTGTCCCACCGTCCGCTTCTCCCGACCTCGCGCGTGTCCAACCAGACACAAGTGGCCGCCTCGCTCAGGCTCGCGACTCGCGACCCTGACACTCAAGACATTGCCCCGTAACGACTTGCGCGTCTGACCCCGACGGCGCTCCAATCTGGTGTCACTCCTGCCTTACTCCTCCCCGGAAGCATCACATACCGCGCTTCGGCGCAACTCAAGGGGAGGACACCATGACCGCTCGCACTCACCGTATCACCCGTACCGGTGCCACGCTCCTCGCGTGCGCCTTTGCCTTCGGCTGCGGCTCGGAGGCCGTGAAGAAGGATGTGGCCACCGATACCAAGCCGGTCGCACCGGCAACGGCGCCCAGCGTCGACACGCCCGTGGCCACCACACCCGAACAGGTCGTACCGACCAATGTCTCGTACAAGGACGCGCAGGCCGCTTACTCGAGCGGCAGCTACCAGGAGGCGGTGCGGCTCTACACCGGCTACACCGTCGAGCATCCGCACAATGCGTGGGGCTACTACATGCTGGGCCTGTCGAACTGGAAGGCGGGTGACCTTCCCGGCGCCGAAGCGGCCTTCAATACGGCACTCACCCTGGAGCCGAACCACCAGCGGAGCCTCTACAACTCGTCCCGCGTGCTGATCGAGGAGGACAAGGCGGGAGAGGCGCTGATCCGGATCGAGGAAATTCTCAAGCAGGATCCGGCTAGCGGCGAAGGGTACCGGCTCATGGGGCGCGCGCAGTACGCCCTGGGCAAGACGGACGAAGCGATCGCCGCCTACCGCCAGGCGCTGGCCATCGACGTGAACGATGTCTGGGCGATGAACAACCTGGGACTGATCTGCATCCGGCAGGAGCGCTTCGAGGATGCGGTGCAGGCGCTGGCCCGGGCGGCCGAGCTCAAGGGCACGAGCCCGGTGATCCAGAACAACCTGGGTGTGGCCCTCGAGCGCACCGGTCGCTTCACCGAAGCTGCCTCGGCTTACGGCGCGGCGCTGGCCGCCGACAGCACCTATGGCAAAGCGTCAGTGGCGCTGGCCCGGGTGACGGGCCGGACCGATGACCCGAGTGTGACGGCAACCGACCTGGCCGCGCTGTCCATCACCTTCCAGGAGCTGGAGCAGGGGTGGAAGAATTCGGTGGATTCCGTCTCGTCCACGGTGGCCAGTCAGGCCAGCGATACTTCCGCCACGCCGGTGGAGAGTGTGCAGCGTTAAACCGGGAGCAGGGAGCTAGGAGCAGGGAGCAGGAAAAGCGGAGCGCCGGTTCGCGAGTGCGGGCCGGCGCTGTCGCCTTCGGCGGTGAAAGGTGAAAGGCGAAGGGCGAAAGGGACTGGTGGTATCTTGCCGCCTGGCCGCCTCAGTTCCTCAACCCCGTTGCCACCGGATGCTTCGGCTGGTACAGCCCGATCTCATCACCACTCGGTAACTTGAGTCGTGTAACGGATCCCCACGGCTGCTCCGAGATCGGCATGGTGGTCGTGACACCATGACCCGCGAGCTCCTTGACGGTATCCCGGACATCATCGCACATCAGATAGAGCTCGTGTCCCACTTCCTCCTCGGCCGGGTGCGCCGCCAGCTCGGCCGGGGGCGATGCGAAGATCAGCCACCCACGACCCGCGTCCACCGAAGGCAGCCTCAGGACGTCGCGCAGAAAGGCGCGAAGCTTGTCCGCGTCCTTGCTGTAGATGATGGTGTGGGCGCCGGTAATCATGTGCGACTCGTCATTGGCCATCGACCAAACAGCGTAGATAGAAGAAAGGAGATAGGAGATGGGAACTGCCGACACGATCAGTTCTTCCTATCTCCTATCTCCCATCTACTATCTCCGCTCTTGTGATTAGGGATCCGAACCGTTCACCTCGTAGTATTTCACTACCCGGGCACTGGCCCCTGCCTTGGTATACACGTCCGGACGCCGGCTGTCCATCACCTCCGCAATGACCCGGGCCACCTCCCCGGGGCTCTGGGCGTCCGACATCCCGGAGCCCGGTCCGCCGTGCAGCGCATTGGCGATGAATTCGGTCTCGACGACGCCGGGAGAGACCAGTGTCACCTGGATACCGGGGTACCTGTCCCTCAACTCGTCGCGGAAGTTGGCGGTCAGCGCATTGAGATAGTGCTTGGCTGCGGTGTAGGCGGCGCGATGCAGCGCCACCGGCATCCGGCCCAGCATCGAGGAGATGTTGATGATCTGCCCGGCGTTCCGCGACTGGAAGTGCGGCAGGACTTCCTGCATCCCGTAGAGCACCGATTTGACATTGACCGTCATCATCTCGTCGATGTCTTCGTCGGTCAGCTGACTCGGCAGGCGAGTGATGCCCTGGCCGGCATTGTTGACCCAGATATCGATCCGGCCGAAACGCTCGAGCGCGGCCGCCACGAGCCGGCGCACTTCATCCCGCTTCGACACATCCGCCACCACCACCAGCGCCTTGCCGCCGGATTTCGCCGCCACCTCTCTCAGCCTGGCCTCGCGCCGAGCGGCGAGGACGACGGCGTCGCCCCGGTGGCCGAGCTCCTCCGCCAGGGCTGCGCCGATGCCGCTGCTGGCACCGGTAATCACCACGACACGATCGGCCACGTTCAGTCCACTCGTCCGCGAGTTGCCGTGGGCGGAGCCGCCCCCGGGAAGATTCTCCACGAGGCTACGCTTCGATCGGCCGCAGCGCAATTGCCGCGGCGCCTTGCAGGTGGACTACCGCTTCTTCGGGCTGGGGATGGTGTGGGGGATCCGCTCGCCGCGGGCGGAGCAGTCAATGAGGATTTCGAGGCGCCGGAGGCGGGTTTCCTCCCTTTTCGCGCTGACGACCCAGTGTGTGGTGATCTTGCGATAGTAGTTCGGCGCGGCCGAGTACCAGGCCCATGCCTCGCTGCGGGCCTTGAATCGCTTCGTCATCGCCGGGGTCAGGGCCGCGGCCGCACGCTCGAAGGCGTAGATACCGGTCCGCCTGGCGTCCCGGGCCTCCCATACGGCCATGCCCGGCGGCGCCATCCGCCCCGCCGCGATCAGCCGCTTCGCGTGGCCCACATTGACGAGGCTCCAGATGCTCTTCGACTGCCTCGGTGAAAACCGGACCATGAAGCTCTCGGCGTCCAGGGAGTTGACCCGGCCGTCGATCCAGCCGAAGCAGAGCGCCTCCTGTACCGCCGCCGGACGGGTCATGCCCTTGTGCGCCGCCCCTTCCTTGAAGCAGCGGACGATCAGTTCGGTCCTGGAATCGTGGTGCTGCTCGAGCCACCGGCGGAACTCGGTGGCGGAGGCAAAGCTGCGGGCGGCAGCGCGCCGTCCGGTCATGGGGCGATGGTTGCGTCGAGGTGAGCGGGGGGGAGTTCAGACGTACGCTTGCGCATGTCAGATAGTACAGACAGATGCCGGCCCCGGGCAACCGCTGCAGGGCGAAGCTGGGGATGCGGTGTTTCCCCGGGGCCGGTTACTCGAGTGTGGGAACCGTCTTCTCTTCCAAGGCCGGCTTGAGCTGCGGATTGCGGGCCAGGATGCGGGCGCAGGTGTTCCAGCGCAGAATGGACTCGTCGTTGCCCGCCGGCCGCTTTGCCTCCGCCTTTTCGTACCAGGTCATCGCCTCGCGCAGCCAGTGGTACGTCATCTCGGCAGGCTTGAGCGGCCCCGGCCGGAGCAGCGCCTTGGCGCATCGCTCGGCGATCATGCCCGAGTAGTAGAGCCGCTTGTACTCGTCCTCGAGTCGCGGCAGCACCTCGCGGGCGCGGCGGACCCCGTCGGTAGGGCCGTCGCCGAACTGGTCGGTGATCGAGAGCAGGAGCGAGATCAGCGCCTGCTGGTTGGTCGGGTCCACCGTGAGCACATCGAGGCAGATACTCTCCGCGGACGACGGGTCGTTGATCAGGCGATAGCGCTCGGCCTTCTGCAGCGCCATCGGCACGCTCTCTTTCGAGATCGGCTTGAGGGGGGAGCTCATGGGTCGGCCTTCTTTCGGCTGTAGAGCTTGAACAGGCGTCCCAGCGGATCGTAGAACTCATCGACCACCCGCTCCTTGAGCGGGATGATCGCGTTGTCGGTAATCGTGATCCCCTCGGGACAGACCTTGGTGCAGCACTTGGTGATGTTGCAGAGACCCACGCCCTGCGCCTCGCGCAACTCCGGAACCCGGTCCTCCACGTCCAGCGGATGCATCTCGAGCGCGGCCGTGTGGACCAGGAAGCGGGGGCCGATGAAACGATCGTGCATACGGTGATCCCGCAGCACGTGGCAGACGTCCTGGCAGAGGAAGCACTCGATGCACTTGCGGAACTCCTGGACCCGGTCGACATCCGCCTGCGCCATCCGCCAGGTGCCGTCCGGCGCATCCGGGGGTCTCGGCTTGAACCGCTTGATCCGCTTCTTGACGCTGAAGTTCCACGACACGTCGGTGACCAGGTCCCGCACCGGCGGGAACGCCCGCATCGGCTCCACCGTGACCGGTTTGTCGAGCGGCAGCTCGTTGAGCCGGGTCATGCACATCAGGCGCGGCATGCCGTTCACTTCGGCGGAGCAGCTGCCGCACTTGCCGGCCTTGCAGTTCCAGCGGACCGCGAGATCGTTGGCCTGCTCCGCCTGGATCTGGTGGATGGCGTCGAGCACCACCATCCCGGGCGCCAGGGTGGTGGTGTAGTCCACCAGCTTGCCGGTCTCGCGGTCCCCGCGCCAGACCCGGAAGGTGGCTCTGGCGGGGCTATCGGTTGGCGTCTCGGTCGGCATGGCTCCCTTTCAGGTCAGCAACTGCAACTTTCACCGCAGAGGCGCAGAGGGCTCCTTGCGCGTCTCACCATCTGAATGCATTCAGGAAAGGGCTCTTTTTCCTGTAACGGCCGAACCGGATCTCGGCGAGTCCATCCGCCGCTCGCGTCAATACCAACAAACCACCTGCTGTTCCTCCGCGACCTCCGCGACCTCCGCGTCTCTGCGGTTCAAGCTTTTTGTTGCTCGATGATTTCCGCCAGTTCGGCCGGCAGCGGCGGGATCGGCTCACGGGAGAGCTGCATTCCCCCATCGGCTCCCCGGCGCACCACAATGTTGAACTTCGCCGCGGCGGGGTCCTTGTCGGGAAAGTCATCGCGGAAGTGCCCGCCGCGACTCTCCCGCCGGTCGATCGCGGCCCGGGTTACCGCCTCGGAGACGATCATGAGATTGCCGAGGTCGAGGGCGGTGTGCCAGCCGGGATTGTACTCGCGGTTGCCGGCGACGCCGACCTTCATGGCGCGCGCCTTGAGTTTCTCGAGCCCTTCGAGCGCCTGCTTCATCTCGCCTTCGGTGCGGACGATGCCGACCAGGTCCTGCATCATCGTCTGCAGATCCTGCTGAACCTGGTAGGGGCCGGCGCCGTCGCTGCCGGCCCCGCGCTCGAAGGGGGCCAGGGCCTCCCTGGCCGCGGCGTCGACCTGGGCCGGGTCGATGCTCACGGCCCCCCGCTCCTTCGCAAAGGCGGCCGCGGAAGCACCCGCCCGGCGCCCGAAGACGAGGAGATCGGAGAGCGAATTGCCGCCCAGCCGGTTGGCGCCATGCAGGCCTGCCGCGCACTCGCCGGCGGCGTAGAGGCCAGGCAGGGTGGAACTCTGGGTATCGCCGTCCACCCGGATGCCGCCCATCACGTAATGCGTCGTCGGTCCCACTTCCATCGGCGTCGTGGTGATGTCCAGGTCCGCCAGCTGCTTGAACTGGTGATACATGCTCGGGAGCTTGCGGATGATGTGGGCCCGGGCATCCGGAATCTTCGCCTTGATCCAGGCTATGTCGAGGAAGACCCCGCCGTGCGGGCTGCCACGGCCCTCCTGCACTTCCCGCCGGATGCAGCGGGCCACATGGTCGCGGGTCAGGAGCTCGGGAGGGCGGCGGGCGTTCTTGTCGCCCTGGGTGTAGCGCCATCCCTCCTCTTCGTTGTCCGCCGTCTGGTTCTTGTAGTTGTCCGGGATGTCGTCGAACATGAAGCGGCGGCCCTGGTTGTTCAGCAGCACCCCGCCTTCCCCGCGCACGCCCTCCGTCACCAGGATGCCCCGCACGCTGGGGGGCCAGATCATTCCGGTCGGGTGGAATTGCACGAATTCCATATCCTGGAGCGCCGCCCCGGCCTGGTACGCCAGCGCCTGGCCGTCACCCGTGTACTCCCAGCTGTTGCTGGTGATCGAATAGGCCCGCCCGATTCCGCCGGTGGCGAGTACCACGGCCCTGGCCCTGAAGAGGCGGAACCGCCCCCGCTCGCGGTCGTAGGCCAGCGCGCCGGCGACCCGCCCGTCGCTCACGAACAGCTTGAGTACGGTGCACTCCATGTGCACGTCAATGGCGAGATGGATGGCGTGGTCCTGGAGGGTGCGGATCATCTCGAGGCCGGTGCGGTCTCCCACATGGGCCAGCCGGGGATACTTGTGGCCGCCGAAGTTGCGCTGGAGGATGCGGCCGTCGGCGGTGCGGTCGAACACCGCGCCCCACGCCTCGAGTTCCCGCACCCGGTCCGGCGCCTCCCTTGCGTGCAGCTCCGCCATCCGCCAGTTGTTGACGTACTGGCCGCCGCGCATCGTGTCGGCGAAGTGGACCTTCCAGTTGTCCCGGTCATCCACGTTGGCCATCGCGGCGGCGACGCCGCCCTCGGCCATCACCGTGTGCGCCTTGCCCAGCAGCGACTTGCAGACCAGGCCCACCCGGGCGCCCGATTCGGACGCGGCGATGGCGGCGCGGAGCCCGGCGCCACCGGCACCGATGATCAGGACGTCGTGGTCGAGGTTTTCGTA
>DATEHG010000018.1:0-5836 GCA_035279705.1 Gemmatimonadales bacterium | reverse complement strand
CAACTGGTGGGGCATCGCGGCCCTCCTCTGGCTCGGCACCGGGCTGCCGCGGCTGCTCATGGGCACCGAGAAGCCGGAGCAATACTACCTCGCCAACCATCTCTTCTGGGCCAAGATGGGGCTGTTCATCCTCGTCGTGCTGCTCGAGATCGGCCCTGCCACGGCCCTCATGCGCTGGCGCGTCGCGCTCGCCCGGAAGCGGGAGCCGGATCTGGGCGCGGCTCCGCGCTGGGCGCTGATCAGCCGGATTGAACTGGTGCTGCTCCTCATCCTCGTCATGGTGGCCACGGCCATGGCGCGCGGCTACGGCGAGCCCTGAACGGGCCGCATGCTCCCGTTTCCGGGTGCTCTCGAGTCCCGCCGCCTGGTGATCCGCCCCGCCCATCCCTCGATGGCGGAGCCGGTCAACTCGGCGATCGCCGCCTCATTTCCCGAACTGCACCTCTGGATGCCGTGGGCCGGCACGCTGCCTTCAGTGGACGCGACACGCACCTTCCTCACGGTCGCGAAGCAGCAATTCGACTCGGGGACGGACTGTCCGTTAATCGTGTTTCACAAGGCGACGGGCGAGTGCGTCGGCGCCACGGGCCTGCACCCCCGCCCCGCCGATCCCGCCTGGCGAGAGATCGGCTACTGGATTCACTCGGAGCATGCGGGCCGGGGCCTCGCCACGGAAATGGTGGAGGCGCTGGTCGCGGCGGCCGTCGGACCGCTCGGGCTCGCGGGCCGGCAGATCAAGGCCTCGGAGCGCAATGTGGCGAGTCAGCGGGTCGCGGAAAAGGCGGGCTTTGCCCGCGCCGGCGTATTCGACGACGGGCGGGTGGACCCGGGCGGAATCGGCAGCCGGGCGGTGGTGTTCACGAGAGCTAGCGGGGAACAGTGAACGGTGAACGGTGAACAGTGGACGGGGAGCAGGAGCGGTGAACTCGGGAGCAGGCTGCTTGCAACTGGCTAGCGGCTAATGGCTAACGGCTAAAGGCTGATTTCCAATGCCGGGATTTCCTACCCACGCGATGGCTGGCCTCGCACTCGGCGCGGCGTTCTACCGCCCCGGTGTGCCGAGGCGGTTGTGGGTGACCGGAGCGGCCCTGGCGGTGGCGCCGGATCTGGACGTCGCCGGCTTCGCCTTCGGCGTGCATTACGGCTCGATGCTCGGCCACCGGGGGCTCACCCACAGCCTGGCCTTTGCCGTGGCCACCGCGGCGGCCGTCACCTATGCCTGGTTCAGAAACGGCGCGGGACCGCTGTCGCGCAACGCTGTCGGCTTGTACCTCGCTCTTGCGATGGCCTCACACGGGTTGCTCGACATGCTGACCGACGGCGGGCGGGGGATCGCGCTCTTTGCCCCGTTCAGCGCCGAACGGCTGTTCTGGCCGGTCCGGCCGGTCGCGGTGGCCCCGATCGGGGTCGCCGGGATCTTCGAGGAGCGGATCTTCCGGGTGCTGGGCACCGAGTTCCTCTGGATCTGGATTCCCGCCGCGGTCTTCGTGGCGATTGCGCTTCGGATCCGAAAGAACTGAATCCGCAGATTGCACCGATTGCACAGACCTGCTTCGATGTTGCGGCAATCGACGAATGAACCGGAAGCAATCCATCTAATCTGTGTAATCTGTGGATGTCCTTTTCAGCTGGAATGAACGAATGACGGATCGTCTGCACGTACTCGACGCCATCGGCAACACCCCGCTGGTCGAACTCCGCCGCCTGGTGCCAGCCGGCTCCGCGAGGGTGGTGGTGAAGCTCGAGTCCGCCAATCCCACCGGCGGGATGAAGGACCGCGTGGCCCTGGCCATGGTGAGAGCCGCGGAAAAGGATGGCAGGCTCAAGCCGGGGGGCACGGTGGTGGAGTACACCGGTGGCACGACCGGTGTTTCTCTGGCGTTCATCTGTGCCGCGCTGGGCTACAAGGCGCACTTCGTGACCTCCGACGCCTTCAGCGAGGAGAAGCGCCGCACCATGCGTGCCTATGGCGCCGAGGTCACCGAAATTCCCAGCGACGGCAAGAAGCTCACCGAGCCCCTCTTCAAGGCGATGATCGCGCGCGCCAACGAGCTGGCGAGCCAGCCGGGGCACTGGTTCTGCGACCAGCTCAACAACCGGGACGGTGAGGCCGGCTATCACGCATTGGGCGACGAGATGTGGCGCCAGGCGGGCTCGGTGGATGCCTTCGCGCAGGCGGTGGGCACCGCGCATTCGATCAATGGCACCGCGGACGCGTTGCGGCGACACAACCCGTCACTGCTGGTGGCGGCTGCTGAACCGGCCGAGTCTCCCGTCCTGGCCGGTCGAGCAGGCGGGGCGCACCGGATCGAGGGAATCGGCATCGGCTTCACGCCGCCGCTCTGGCGGCCCGGCCTCGTGAGCGGGATATTCTCCGCGACGAGCGAGGAGTCCAACGCCATGGCGCGGCGGCTGGCCCGCGAGGAGGCGCTCTTCGGCGGCACCTCGAGCGGGCTCAACGTGATCGCAGCCCTCGAACTGGCTCGGCGTCTCGGCCCGGGCAAGACGGTGGGCACCCTGATCATCGATTCGGGGTTGCGCTACCTCAGCACCGACGTGTACCGGTGAGTCTCCGCCTCCGCCTGGCGACGCCCGCCGACGGACCCCGCTGCGCCGAGATCTATGCGCCGGCCGTGCAGAGCATGCTGTCGGTGGAGCTCACACCACCGGACGGTGCCGAGATGACCCGGCGGATCGGCGAGACGCTGGCGCAGAAACCCTGGCTCATCGCCGAGGACGAGATGGTACTCGGCTTCGCGTACTCGGGCCCGCACCGGGTACGGCCGGCCTACGCCTGGTCGGCGGAAACCACGATCTACGTCGCGCCCGAGGCGCACCGGCGGGGCGTGGGCAAGGCGCTCTACACCTCGCTGTTCGCCATCCTGGCGCTGCAGGGATACCAGAACCTGATTGCCGGGATCACGGTGCCCAACCCGCCCAGCCGCGAGTTTCACCTGTCTATGGGGTATGAGCCGATCGGGATCTACCGCAAGGTGGCATTGAAGCGCGGGGTATGGCTGGATCTGGAATGGTTTCAGAAATCCCTCGGCAACCACCCCGCTGATGCGCCGGCGCCGCGGACGCTGCCCGCAGTATCCAGGACGCCTGAATTCGGACTGGCGATTGGTTCCGCGCTCCGCGTTCCGGGTTCTTCGTAACTGGTTCCCTGTCCCCTGTCCCCGGGGTCTCGCACCTGCAGTTACCGTTCACCGTTCACTGTTCACCGTTCACGAGCTCCTCACCCGAGCCCTGAGGTCGAAATGCAACGGATGCTCCGTACCATACCGGCGCTGCTGTTTGCGATCGCGGCCTGCGCCCCGAAAATCGACACCCGGGCCGCGGCCAATGAGCTGCTCGAGCGGGACCGCGCGTGGGCAAAGCTGGCCGAGGAAGGGAAGGACGTGGAGGCGATCGTGAACGTCTGGAGCGAAGATGTCCGCGTGGTCCTTCCCGGTGAACAGGTGATCGTCGGGCGCGCCGCCGCGAAAGAGATGGTGAAGGGCAGTCTTGCGATTCCCGGCTTCAAGATCACCTGGACTCCCGACTCCGCCGTCGTCTCCTCCTCCGGCGACCTCGGCTACACGTGGGGCGCCAATCACCTTACCGCCCCCGACTCCGCGGGGCACCTGGTGACGACCGACGGCCGATATGTGACGATCTGGAGGAAGGACGCGGACGGGGTGTGGCGGTGCGTGTGGGATACCTTTAACTCAGGGCCGGCGCATTCCTGAGAAACGGAAAACGGCCGTTAGCCTTTGGCCGTTGGCAGGAAGCCGTGAGGCGTGGGAGGAAGTGCTTTTCCTTCCTCCTTTCTCCTGATCGCTGACCGCGTTCTTCTCCCATGGAACTGACCCCCGCTCTGGTCGAGCGGATCACGGCGCGGCTCTTTCCTCCCGAGTCGCGGGCGGCAGCGGCGGCGGTACTGGCCCGCTACGGCACCGCCTCCCACGAACGGGAGCCGTTGCGTGTCCGGGTCGCGGCCCTCAAACTCAGCCAGGGATCTCTGGAGCGGCTGCAGTCGCTGATCGAGTCGGCGGGCCGCGACTACCGCGATGTGCTGGCGTGGGCCGAGTCGCCGGTGGAACTCCGCAGCCCGACCTGGCGTATGCCCGAGGCGGATTCGGCCCGCATCCGTGCCGGTGACAAGCAGCAGTATCTGGAGTGGCTGCAGCAGTTCGAATGACAGCAGCCATCAGCCGTTAGCTGAAAGCCGTTGGCCGCTGGAGGGAGTGATTCACCTTTCTCCTTTCTCCTTTCTCCCTTCTCCTTTCCGTCGGCGGCACCATTGGACGATCTCGTCACCCTCCACCGCCCCGAATCGGATCCCGCCCGTGAGAGCGGCGCGTCGAGCCTGCCCGCCGACCTGCTCCGGCAGTCGGCGGGGCGGCTGCAGGTGATGGCGTGGCTCTACGCCTTCACCTTCTTCATGGCGGGGCTGTTCCCGATGCTGGTGGTGCCCAACGACCGGGCCCTCCTGTCCGAGAGCCTGGCGTGGTGGGCGCCGCAGGCCATCGCGATCGCGTTCGCGCTGGCCCTCGCGATTGCTCTCCGCGCCGGATGGGTGCCGCTCGCCTCGGCCACCGTCATGGGGCTGATTTTCGAGGTGGCGAGCAGTTATGGCATCGCGATCGCGGAATTCATCGACGTGCGCGGCCACGCGGCGGCGATGCCGATGTCCATGATTCACGGGCTGTCGTGGGTGGCGGTGTGGACACTGCTCTTCACCATCGTCATTCCCGCTCCGCCCAGGCGGGCGGTGCTGGCCGCGCTGGCTTCGGTGAGTGCCGTGCCCGTGACGTTCGCCGTGCTCTCGGCGCTCGACCTCACGGTGTTCATGCTCTCCGATCCAGGCCAGTGGTTCTTCTGGCTGATCTTTCCCTATCTCCTCGTGGTGGCGATGGCGTACGTGGGTGCGCGCGTGGTCTATGGCCTGACCACCGAGGTCAAGCGGGCCCGCGAGCTCGGCAGCTACCACCTGGTCGAGAAGCTGGGCCAGGGCGGCATGGGGGAGGTGTGGCGGGCGCGGCACCGGCTGCTGGCCCGTCCGGCCGCGATCAAGCGGATGCGCACCACGGAATCCGGCGGCCCTTCGGCGGAAGCGGTGCTCCGCTTCCAGCGGGAGGCGCAGGTCATCGCGAGTCTGCGCTCGCCGCACACCGTCAATCTCTTCGATTTCGGCCTGGCGGACGACGGCTCGTTCTACTACGTGATGGAGCTGCTCGACGGCCTCGATACCGACAAGCTGGTGCGCACCTACGGCCCGGTCCCCGCCGCCCGCGCCATCGGGCTGCTCACCCAGGTGTGCCACTCGCTCTCCGAAGCGGAGTCCCACGGGCTGGTGCACCGGGACGTCAAACCGGCCAACATCTTCCTCTGCCGTTATGGGGAGGACTTCGACTTCGTGAAGGTGCTGGATTTCGGAATCGTGAAGGCCAGCAGCTCCGCGCTCGTGTCCGATGCCGGGCTCACCGCCGATCATGCCGTGAACGGCACCCCGGCGTTCATGGCCCCGGAACAGGTGATCGGCGGTCCGGTGGACGGCCGGGCGGATCTCTACGCCCTGGGGTGCGTCGCCTACTGGCTCATCACCGGCAAGCTGGTCTTCGAGGCCGACAATGCCATGGGCATGCTGGTGCACCACACCAGCTCAGCGCCGGTCGCCCCGTCCACCCGTTCCGAACTCCCGATACCGCCGGCGCTGGACCAGATCATCCTCTCCTGCCTGGCCAAGGAGCCCGGCGACCGCCCGCAGTCCGCCCGCGAGCTGGCTACCCGGCTCCAAGCCGTGCCGCTTCCCGCGGAATGGACGCAGTCGCGGGCGAGGGAGTGGTGGGAG
>DATEHG010000017.1:0-11536 GCA_035279705.1 Gemmatimonadales bacterium | reverse complement strand
TAGGCATACTTGGCCGACTCGGCGGGGTCGGTCCAGTCGGTCAGCTTGTGGGCGCGCTTGAGGGTCAGGTCGTCGGCGCCGAAGAGCTGGCAGAGCCGGGCCGCGTTGCTGGAGCAGCCCAGGTCCTTGAGCAGCAGAGCGTAGAAGAGGTCGGAGCGTTCCTCGGGGCCCAGGCCGATGATGTCGGCCAGGCGCATCCCGATCAGGCAGCTCCGCACCGCGTGGCCCTGCGGCTGGCCCTCGGTGATATCCAGGGCGTAGGAGAGCGCGGAGACGACCTCGGAGAGCCGGACCATCGGGACGGCCCCAACCCCCGAAACAGCCCCGATATCACCGCTCGACCTGCCCGGGAAAGCGACAACCGCCCCGGCAAATTGCGTTGTCGGAGAGGGGCCGAAGTGGGCTAAGTCGTTGAAATCATGGAGCATGGGCTATTTGATGAGCAAGGAGGGTGCCGTGTGAGACGGGGAGACGGGTAGACGGGTGGACGGGTAGAAAAACCAATGCACCCCTCGGCCCGAGGGGGCTATTCGGCGTGGAGCGACGGCCTGGCTGATGGGCGCAGAGAGCAGGGGGCGGGAACTGCACACTCAAACCGGCGGCTGTATCCGTCTGTCCGTCTACCCGTCTACCCGTCGAAAACCAAACGGCACCCGCGTCCATCGGACGCGAGTGCCGTTTGGTTTTCCATGGAGCGGAGGGGGATCGACGCGTCCGCCCTCCAGGGCGGCGCCGGAAGCAGGTCACACGTCCGGCCTCCGGGCCGGCGCGGCGCGAAGCGCCGCGAGTGGAGCGAGGCCGCGTAGCGGCCGCAGCTCAACCCCTGACCCCCAAGGCATGGAGCGGAGGGGGATCGAACCCCTGACCTCCTCATTGCGAACGAGGCGCTCTCCCAGCTGAGCTACCGCCCCGGGGAGGGGAGAAACTAGCCGACGGTGTGGGGGGAAGCAAGGAAACGGGACAGACATTTCGGGGCCCCAATGCGTTCTGGCATCGCTGCTGGGTAAGCGGTGAGCAGTGAGCGGGCCCCATGCCTGCAGAACCGTGATCCTCTCAAATCCCGGGATACTCGGGTTGTGGGCCCGCTCACCGCTTACCGCTCACGCAGTTCCAAACCGATCTTGGCCGCACCCTCAAATTTTCCAGGCACGGTCCGATACTCCCTCCAGACACCTTCAGGCAGGCATGCGTGCAGATCGTCTCGGCCAACGTCAGTCTCACCGGCAGCTACCAGCTCGACGTCAAGTCGGCGACGGTATCGGCGGGGGGAGCCGCGCCGGCCAAGTCGTGCGACAGCAAGTCCTGCGATGACAAGGCCAAGACGGCCGCGAAGCAGCCCGACAGCGACAGCTACCAGGGTTCCGTGGACCTGCCGTCCTTCGGCGGCCACCGGATGAAGCGCTGGCTGGCCCGTCTCGAGCACAAGCTGGAAAAGGGAGACCAGGCCGGCGCCGAACAGCAGGTGGAGAAGCTGCTGGGCCGCATCGCGCAGATGATGGAGAAGCCGGGCTCCGACGCCATCAAGCAGGCGTCAGCAGATAACACGGATCCTGCTGCCGCGGCGAGCGGCAGCGCCGTCCAGGTTCACGACGAGGCCAAGGTGGCCTTCTCGCTCTCCTTCCAGACCGCCGACGGCCACCAGTTCAGCATCGACGCGGCGATCGATGTGTCCCGCGACTTCGCGCGGCAGCAAGTGGCGGTGACCAAGGCGGGGTAACAGCGTTCGAGATCTTCGCTGGGTGAGCAGTGAGCGGTGAGCGGGCCCAACAACTCGGGATCCGCATACATGCTGTTGTCGGT
The DNA here is from genome assembly GCA_035279705.1 of Gemmatimonadales bacterium. Lineage (GTDB taxonomy): Bacteria > Gemmatimonadota > Gemmatimonadetes > Gemmatimonadales > GWC2-71-9 > DATEHG01. Next base: position 9,736 of record DATEHG010000017.1, on the reverse strand, counting down.
GCTGGGTAAGCGGTGAGCAGTGAGCGGGCCCCATGCCTGCAGAGCCGCGATCCTCTCAAGCCCCGGGATGCTCGGGTTGTGGGCCCGCTCACCGCTCACCCTGATACGTTCTGTCACCGCAGCGGAGCCTAGACTCTTTTCCCGCTCACCCCGATTCGTTCCCACCCTTCTACCGTACCCATCACAATCCGAAAGCTCCCTTGCACCCCGGGCCGCTTCACCGCGCGGTTGGCCCGATAGCGGTTCGGATCCCGGCGGCGCAGCTTGGCCATGAGATGCTCCCACTCGTAGGCGACCTGGCCACGGGTCACTGAGATCCGCCCCACGCGCGCCTTCCGTCCCAGCTTCCGCGCATCGAACCGATACCCCCGCGCCACCGACTCGGCGTAGACCTCGCGCAGGTAGGCATTGATGCTCGCGACGGGGTTGGGGGTGGCCTGCCAGCGGGCGAGCTGCGGATGATGGCGGTACCCCCGCGTTTTCCCCTGCAGCACCGCCTTGGCCAGCAGCGCTTCGCGCCAGAGGGCTACCAGGCCACGGGCATCGAGGTATTTGGGATGCAGAGACCATAGTCTCATGTATCGTCTCGAAGGTGAGTACGGATCTCGGTAAGCGGTAAGCGGTGAGCGGGCCGAACGAGCCGTCATCTCTGCATCTTCAGCCCGTGGATCAAGCCAAGCAAGAGCCGCTGCGATCTTGCACAGTGGTGCCGAATGACGTCGAGTTCTTCTTTCGGGCACACGGCACCCTCGCACAAGTGCTCAAGAAGTTCCCCCGTCTCGACTGAGGATCCGTATGCAATGACAAAGTGCCGCCGCACCGAGCCCATGTTCCTCAGCGCGTAACCCTCTGCAATGTTCAGTTGAACGGATAGGGAGGCGCGCTGCAGTTGGTCGAACACGGCCCGGAGATGGGGACGCCAGGCCGTTTCACCTAGACGGAGTGTAGCGCGGCTGACTGCTTTGGCCTCCTGCCAGGCAAGCAGGGATGTATGGTCTCGCACCCTGGCATGATACTCCCAAGTCCATGACCGGGCACAACCAAATCCACGCGGGGTGGTTCCGGATTTCGCGCAGTGGGCCCGCTCACCGCTTACCCTGATCCGCACTCAACTGATTTTGGGAGCCCAGACTCCTTTCCCGCTCACCGTTTGCGCCGCACGCCGGCGAGCTGCCGGTTGTGAAACTTGGATAGCAGCAGGAGCGCCGTGACCGCCCCGATCAGCGCAAAGCACATATCCCACTGCGTATCCCAGACATCCCCCTGCGTGCCGAGGAAGGCGTCGGCGGCGGTGCCGGTGAGTTCGGCGGTGATCCACTCGACCAGTTCGTAGCTGGCGCTGAGCGCCAGGCAGAAGCAGACCACGATAAAGGGAACCCAGTCGGAACGGCGCACCGCGCCGACACGGATGAAGAGCTCCCGGGCCACCATGGCCGGCACGAACCCCTGGGCAAAGTGGCCGATCCGGTCGTAGTGGTTTCTGGCAAAGCCGAACCAGTCCTTCATCCAGTACCCCAGCGGCACCTCGGCGTAGGTGTACTTGCCGCCGACCATGAGGATCATCATGTGGATGGCGATGAGGACGTACACCAGCGTGGTGAACCGGAAACGGCGGTAGGTGAAGATGAGGATCGGCAGGGCGATCAGCGCCGGGGCGACTTCCAGGATCCAGGTGAAGCGGTCATGGGGCGTGATGCCGGACCAGGTCAGGACGACAAGGACGATTACGAGCAGGACTATCGGAAGGGTATCGCTCTGGCTGGCTTGAGAGTGCTCTGAAGTACCCAAGTTCTGGCTCCTCTCTACGGACCACCCGTTCCCCGTTACCCGTTCCCCGTTCCCGCTTCCTTGAAAGGTACCTCGACTACCAAGCCGTCGCGGGCAATTGTGGTATCGGCGAAGACCGACCGGGCCTCGTCCAGCAGTTCGGTCGCGTCCCGGTTGTAGCGGGGGGAGATGTGGGTCAGTACCAGCTTCTGTACCCCGGCGTCCCGGGCGAGTTCGGCCGCCTCGCGCGCCGTGCTGTGGCCGGTTTCCCGGGCCCGGGCCCGCTCGTCGTCGGAGAAGGTCGCCTCGTGGACCAGGAGATCGGCCCCCTTCGCCGCCAGGGCGAGGGCGCGGGCAGGGCGGGTATCGCCCGAGATCACGACCGTCCGGCCGGAGCGCGACGGCCCGACCAGTTCCGCCGGCGACACCCGGCGGCCACCCTCGATCTCGACGCTCTCACCCTTGTGGATGCGGCCCCAGAGCGGGCCCTCGGGGATGCCCATGGCGCGGGCGCGGTCGGGATCGAATCGGCCCAGTCGTACATGCTCCACAAGCGCATAGCCCAGCGAGTCTGCCCGGTGATCGGTGTCGAAGGCGAGGAGATCGTAGTCGCCGCGCTTGAGCACGTCCCCTGGCTTCATCTCCACGATCTCGACCGGGAACTTGGTGCGCTCGAGGCCGATGCTGAGTGCGCCACTCAGGATTTCCTTGGCACCCTTCGGCCCGTACAGCGTGACGCCCTCCTCCCGGTTGTTCTCCCCGATGACGTTGAGCAGCCCCATGGTGCGGAGCAGGCCGGGGAGGCCGAGCAGGTGGTCGCTGTGGTAGTGGGTGAAGAAGATTTCACGGAAGCCGAAGGAGGCGCCGTACTTCATCATCTGGCGCTGGGTGCCTTCGCCGCAATCGAAAAGGAGAGTCTCTCCTTCGCGCTTCAGCGCGAGGGCGGAGACGTTTCGCTCCGGCGTGGGGCAGGCGGCGCCGGTGCCAAGAAAAGTTACGGAAAGCATACGATGAAGTTAACGGGGAACGGGGAAGTGTGAACGGTGAACGGTGAACGGTGGCCCACTCCAACCAGGTCAGGCGCGGGGCCGCCGATCAGTCATCCCCATGGGCCTGCGCTTCTTCAGCAGGCCGAGCAGCAGGCGCTGGCAGCGGGTGGAGTGTTCGAGGAGTCGGTTGCAAAGCGGAGTCGGTAGGGCCTTGAGGTCGAGGAGCAGTCTCAAGACCTCACCAGTTTCCACCGCAGAACCGTACGCAATCCCGAGAAATCTGGTAAAGGTGGGGGAGTTTCCGAACGAAGCTCCTTCGGCGATGTTGAGCTGAACGGACAGAGCCGATCGCTGCAGTTGATGAAATAGCGCTCCCACCGAGGGGTGCCAGTACTTTCGGGCGTCACCATAGACCATCAGCGTAGTAGCTCGTGCCTCCTGCCACGCTTCAAGCTGCCGATAGTCGCGCATTCATCGAATTTACGGCCTGCAGACCAGGAAACGTCATCAATTCAAGGCGAGTGGTGTTGCTTTTCCCGTTCACCGTTCACTGTTCACCCTTCACCTAAAACATCTTCACCTGCACCGTAATCTTCCCCGGATGCTTCGCCAGCGTGTCCAACAGCGCCCTCAGACTCGCCGAGGTGGAACGAGCGTCGTAGTACAGTCCGCTGTCCGTCGCCATTTTGCCCAGGGTTCCCTGTCCCTTCAGGATCCCGCTGAGCAGGGTGTCGAGGCGCCCGCCCGTGGTGGTGAATTGGGCGCTCATCCCTGACAGGTTGCCGGTGAGGGTGTCCAGGCGGTCGATCGTGCGCCGGAGTGCGGGGCTCGAGAGGAGAGTGTCCAGCTGCTCCGTCATATGGCGCAGGCTGGCTAAGGTCTTGTTGGCTTCCTCCGTGGTCCCAGGCACCCGCTCAGCCATCGCGTTCAGCGCCCGCTGCATAGAGCGGAGCGTGGCGTGCAACTCGTCGGCGGTATTCTGGTTGGCGATGGCCCGAACTCCGAGCATGACGCTGTCGGCCTGATCGCTCAGGCTCTGGGCCTTGTCCAGGAAGTTGCCGGGGAGCGTACCGGGAATGATGCCGTCGTCCGCCAGCGCTACGGTCGAACTGCCGGGATTCAAGGTCATCCATGCATCGCCGAACGCCACCGGCTCCTCGTCGAGGGCGTGCGCGTCGGTCATGAGCCGGACCTTGGTGGCGCTCACGCTGAAGTACACCATGACCTCACCCAGGCCCTTGAGCTCCACCTTCCGGATCCGGCCGATCGTGTAGCCCGAAATCTTGACCGCCGACCCTTCCTGCAGGGTGCCGATCCGGTCGAACCGCGCCTGGTAGAGCTTCTCCGACTTGAAGGACTTTCCGCCCAGCCAGGTCGTGCCCAGGACAAAGACGGCGAGGCCCAGGATGACCAGGCCGCCGACGGTGACTTCCCGCTTGTAGTGCAGGTCCATGAGTCAGGCCGCGAAGGAGGAAGTATCGAAGTCCCGCTCGAGAAACGCCTTGACCTTGGGATCGGTGGACGCCCGGAACTCTTCCGGTGTGCCCTGGGCCACGATCTTGCCTTCCGTCAGCAGCGCGATCCGGTCCGCCACCCGGAAGGCGCCGCGCACATCGTGAGTCACCATCACGCTGGTGACGCCGAGCTCATCGGAGAGCCGTTCCACCAGACCGTCGATCACGTCGGCGTTCACGGGGTCGAGACCGCTGGTGGGCTCGTCGTACAGCAGGTACTTGGGCCGCCCAGCGATGGCGCGCGAAATCCCCACCCGCTTCCGCATCCCGCCTGACAATTCCGCCGGGAATTTTTCCGCCACGAACGGTTGCAGGTTGACCAGCCTCAGGCACTCCGCGACCCGCTCCTGGCAGTAGGCGAGGTCGCGGAACTGGTCCTCGTTGGTGATCCCCAGCCGGACATTCTCGAACACGTTGTCCGAGTCGAACAGGGCGCCATTCTGGAAGACGTAGCCGATGCTGGTGCGCAGCTCGGCCAGGTCTTTCCGCGACAGGTGGCTCACGTCCTTGCCGTCGACGATGATGGTGCCGCTGTCCGGCTTGATCAGGCCGATGATGTGCTTGAGCAGGACGCTCTTGCCGGTGCCCGAGGGGCCGAGCAGGGCGACGGTCTCGCCGTCCTGCACGGTAAAGTTGGCGCCGGCGAGCACCACCTGCTCGCCGAACCGCTTGTAGACGTCGTTGACCTCGATCATTGGTGAAGCAGGATCTTGGCGAGGACGGTGTCAAGCAGCAGGATGACGACCGAGCTGCTCACCACTGCCGTGGTGGTGGCCTTGCCCACCCCCTCGGCGCCGCCCTTGGTGTTGAAGCCGACGTAACAGGGGATCAGGGTGATGGCCCCCGCGAAGAAGAACGACTTGATGATGGAGTAGTAGGCGTCGAACGGGTGCCAGAACACCCGGGCTCCGCGGATGAAGTCGGCGTCGCTCACCGGGAGCACCAGCTTGACCGAATACCAGCCGACCAGGATGCCGGTGACATTGGCGAAGACCGTGAGTGTCGGGATCATGAGCAGGCCGGCCAGCACCCGCGGCACGATGAGATGCGAGGAGGGCGAGCGGCCCAGGCTTTCCAGGGCGTCGATCTGCTCGGTAACCCTCATCGTGCCCAGCTCGGCCGCGTACCGGGCGCCGATCCGGCCCGCAAGAACCAGCGCGGTGAGCACCGCACCGAGCTCGAGCACGATGCCCTCGGTCACCAGCGAGCCGACGATGTATTTGGGGAGTGAGGCCTGGAACTGGTAGCCGGTCTGGAAGGCCATGACGCCGCCGGCAAAGCCGGAGACGAGGAGCACGATGAAGAGGCTGCCGATCCCGACGTTCCACGCTTCGTCCAGGAATCGGGGGAACCAGACCCGGTATTCCGTCAGGCCGCGGGCCATCTCGACGACGAGCAGGCTCAAACGGCCGACATGGGCCAGTCCGTTGAGCACGAAGTAGCCGATGGGCCTTCGGGGGTCGAGCGTCGATGCGGCCAAGGAGTCCTGGGGGTGAGAGCCTTAAGCCTTAAGCCATAAGCCCTAAGCAATCGGCCCTAAGCTTACGGCTTATGGCTGATGGCTTATGGCTTGCAACTCATGGCTCTATCTTGCCCCCCTATGCCGCTTAAGTCCACCCCTCAGATAACCGCCTTCCGCCGTCGGCTTATTCGCTGGTTTCGGCGGCAGGGGAGAGACCTCCCGTGGCGGCGGACACGCGATCCGTACCGGGTGCTCGTCAGCGAATTCATGCTGCAGCAGACCCAGGTGTCCCGGGTGGAGCTGTTCTACGGCCGGTTCCTGGCGGAGTATCCCACGATCGAGGCTTTGGCGTCGGCCGGGCCGGCCCAGGTGCGGGAAAGCTGGGAAGGGCTGGGCTATTACCGTCGCGCGGCCAACCTGCACCGGCTGGCGCAGGCCGTGGTGGCCGATCATGGCGGCGAGGTGCCGTCGGATCCAGCGGTGCTGGTGGAGCTTCCCGGCGTCGGGCGCTACACCGCGGGCGCGGTGGCGAGCTTCGCCTACGAGCGGCCGGTGCCGACCGTGGATACCAACATCGCGCGGGTCATCCGGCGGGCTTTCCATCCGCGCCGGCCCAAGAATCCCAACGACAAGACGATCTGGGCGACCGCGGCCAAGCTCGTGCCGAGCCGAGGCAAAACCGCCTGGGCTTTTAACCAAGCCATTATGGAATTGGGAGCGATCGTCTGTACCGCGCGCGTAGCGCACTGCAAGGTTTGTCCCGTGGCTGCCGTTTGCAGAACTGCGGAGATAGAAGATAGGAGAAAGGAGATGGGAAAAGCCGGTCCCTCGGGTTCGAAACGCCGAAGTAAGTAAAGCGCCATTCAGGGGCCACGCCTTCAACTTACCGGCCGCACCTGCTTGAGCAGCCCCACCAGCAGCCTGATCGAGTTAGCCGAATGGATCTTCAGGTATCCTGCGACCTTCCCCTCTAGAATCTTCTCTTCGGCCATCAGTTCGATCAGATCGGCCGTCTCCATGGCCGAACCGTAGGCAATCTCGAGGTGACGTTTCCGGGTCGCCGATCGTCCGAATGTCCACCCTTCGGCAATGTTGAGCTGGACGGAGAGCGAGGCCCTCTGGAGCTGGGCAAACGCCGCCTGGGCCCACGGCTTCCAATGGTGGCGGGATGCTCGCAGAACCCCTCGCGAGACCGACTTCGCCTCGACCCAGGCTTTGAGTGTCTTGTGATTCGCCATGGCGAGGAAGCTACGACCGGACAGGAGAGCACCATCACCGGATTCTGACGGCTGCGAAGCAGAAGAATGCAGGCGTTTCCTATCTCCTATCTCCCATCTTCTATCTCCGCAGTTCAGCCGCCGCGCAACATGGCGCCGGCGAGCAAAGCGAGCCAACCGAGAGCGCCGGCGGCGCTTCCGACGATGGCCACCCGCCTGCGGAGGACTTGGAAGAGGGGGCCGGTCTGGCCTTCCGGTGACAGGCGGGCCAGTCGAGTAGTGGTCGGCAATCCCACGAACAGCGTCAGCCCGGCGCCCAGCAATCCCGCCACCTGCATGACCATGAGCCAGCCCGACGGGGCCACGTTGCCCATGCCGAAGGTCTTCATGGTGAGAAACAGCCCCGAGACGATCACCAGTCCGGCGCCCGGCGCGACGATCCGCCGCTGGATCGCGGCCTGGATCCGGGCCGCCGTCACCAGCGCGGCGACGCCCTCACCCTTCACGGTGAGACCGGCGACCATCGACGCGGCGCCGCCGCCCAGCCAGAGCAGGAAACCGGCGAAGTGGAGGAAGAGCCAGAGGGACATGGGAGGGAGGAGGCCTTAAGCCCTAAGCCTTAAGCCATAAGCCATAAGCCAAGAGCAGGCGAACTACCGTTCACTTTTCACTGTTCACGTTTCCCGACCAGCGTGCCGAATCGACTCCGGCGCCAGCGGCTGCCGGCCCGCAAACCCGGCGTCGACCTCGTGCCAGTGGGTGATGTGGATGTCCTCGGGCTGCCAGCAGAGGAAGATCAGGCGGTCCTGCGAGAGGCTGTAGAAGTCGACCAGCGGCGGTTCGAAGCCCTTGAGTACGCAGCCGATCTGCTCCAGCTCCTCCATCCAGCCGTTGATCCGCTCGGCGCGGACGGTGACCTGCTCGCGGGCGGCGAGCTGCTCGGGCGTCTCGCCCCAGTCACCGCGACTGGCGGCAGCCAGGAGTTCGTAATCCGAGACCGCCGAGCGCCAGAGAGGGTATTCCACCGCAAGATCGGCGAGGATGCGGCGTACCAATGGCAGGGCCGCTTCGGCCTCTGCCACGGTAAACAGCCGGACTTCAGCCAACGGAGATGATCTTGAGGCCGGCCACGAGCTCGGGGTGACTGATGAAACCAATCACCCGATGCTCCTTGTCGACCACGGTGATTGTGGGCCGGAGGTGGGACTCGGTGGCGTCGAGGTCCATGTGCAGCTCGAAGCCGTTGAGCTCCTGGTCGGGGCCCACCACGCAGGCGTCGGTGCGCATCAGCTCGTCGGCGCGGGTGCTCTGCACGTCCCGACCGGCGGCGATGCAACGGGTGACGAGATCGCGATCGGAGAGCACGCCGAGGAACTTGCGGACCCGGTGGTCGTCGACCACCGGCACCACGGAGATATTGCGATTCCGGAACATGATGGCCACTTCGCTCGCGGCAGCGCCGGCCACGGCGACGAACGGATTCCCCACCATCGCTTCGGAAGCTTTCATCGGAATTCCAGGTGAATTGTTCTCGCAAATCTGCTCAAGCGGGGGACGGGGTCAAGGCCAGCGCGCTGCAGGCGGCCTGGTACCCTGCCTCCGCGTAGTGGCGGAACTGCTCGGCCTTGAACGTAGCGCCGCGGCGCACCGGCGGCCGGATGTAGGTCAGCGGAGGACGCCCCGGATCGAGCCGCCAGAGCGCCAGCGCCTGACGCGTCTGCTCGGCCATCAGGATGCCGGTGGCGGAGTCGTGCGCCGCGAGCAGCGCCGGGCCCCGGGCTCCCTCGGCCGGCTGCTCATCGAAGCCGCTGCCGGGATCCACCGCCACCACCCGCTCCGCCGGCCAGCGGCTGGCCACCTCGAGCGGCAGCACCGATCGCAGCCCCCCGTCGGCACAGCGGTGGCCGGCGAGCGTCACGGGGGGAAAGTAGACCGGCAGCGCGCAGCTGGCGGCAAGCGCATCCGCCAGCGGCACATCCTGGCCGCCATCGCCGAAGAGCACCAGCGCGCCGGTGTCCACATCGGTTGTGGTCACGGTGAGCGGATGGGGCAGTTCGCTGAAACGGGTCACCGGAATGAGCCGGCCGATCAGCGCCCGCAGCGGAACGGGATCGAGCAGCGCCGGCGCCCAGATCCCGCGCAGCAGGTTGAGCGGCACCGGGCGGCCCACATCCTTGCCGGCCACCCCGGCAACCCGGTCCTCCGCCTCCTTCGGCGCGAGCCCGGCGGCGAGCAGCGCCGCCATCACCGCGCCCATCGAGGTGCCCACGTACCGCGTCGGCGGGAGTCCCGCCTGCGCGAGCGCCCGCGCAGCACCCAGTCCGGCGGCGGATTTGACGCCGCCTCCGCCCACGACCAGGGTCACCGCCTTGGCTGCCATCAGCGCTTGAGCGACTCGCGGTGGAGCCTGGCCTTCTCGTAGCGCGCCCGCTCCTCGTCGGTCTCGGCGACCAGCCTGGGCACCCGGCTGGGCTTCCCCTTGTCATCGATGGCGACGAACACGACGTGCGCCGTGTGGGTGTGCCGACGGTTGCCCGTGGGAATGTGCTCGGCGTAGACCTCGACCGTGATGTCCATCGAGCTGTTGCCGACGAAGTCGACCGTCGCGTGGCAGGTGACCAGCGCTCCCACCGGAATCCGCTCGCGGAAGTCGACCCGATCGATGCTCGCCGTGACCGCCGGCCCGCCGGCGTGGCGGATCGCCGCGATCGCCGCCGCCTGGTCCACCAGCGCCATCAATTCGCCGCCGAACAGATCGCCGAGGACGTTCTGCTGGTGGGGCATGAC